>JANQQN010000176.1 GCA_028289325.1 Myxococcota bacterium
GGCGACCCCGACGTCGACACCGACGGCGACGGCGTTCCCGACCGTGACGACGCGTTCCCCAACGATCCCAACGAAACGACGGACAGCGACGGCGACGGCGTAGGCGACAATGGCGATGCGTTCCCCAACGACCCGACGGAGACCACCGATAGCGACGGCGACGGCGTAGGCGACAACAGCGACGCGTTCCCCAACGATCCCAACGAGACGCGCGACAGCGACGGGGACGGCATCGGCGACAACGCCGACGACACCCCCTTCGGCGACGGCTTCCGGTACTACCGATTCACCCCCACCCAGCTGCGAGATGGTGCCACCGCCAACAGCGTGCAGCTGGCCGAGCTGGCCTTCTACGGACTGACCGGGCGCGTCTTCGCGACGATGGTCACGAATCCGGGCGGCGACAACCCGGCCCGCGAGACCCCCGACCTCGCCGACGACGGCGCGACGGGAACCAAGTGGCTGGACTTCAACCGCGGGCCCCTGGTCTACGAATTCGACGCCAACACCGTAGTGAACGGCTACGAGTTCACGACCGCCAACGACGCGCCGGAACGAGACCCGGTTCGTTGGACCCTGGAAGCGAGTATTGATGGTGCGACCTGGACGATGATGGACAACCGCTCGACCGTCGACTTCGCGACGCCCACCGCGCGTTTCACCCCGACCGGGATCTTGCCCCTCGGGTCCGACGAAGACAGCGACGGCGACGGGGTCATCGACCGAGACGACGCCTTCCCCAACGATCCCAACGAAACGACGGACACCGACGGTGACGGCGTGGGCGACAACGGCGACGCCTTCCCCAACGACCCCACCGAGACCGCCGATAGCGACGGTGATGGCGTGGGTGACAACGCCGATGCGTTCCCCAACGACCCCACCGAGACCGCCGATAGCGACGGTGACGGCATCGGGGACAACGCCGACCCGACGCCGTTCGGGGTCGGGTTCCGCTACTACCGGTTCCGACCGACCAAGCTGCGTAACGACGCGATCGCCAACAGCGTGCAGCTGGCCGAGCTCGCGTTCTACCGCTCGGGGGCCCGGGTGTTCGCAACCGCGATCACCAACCCCGGGGGCAGCAACCCGGCCCGCGAGACCCCCGACCTCGCCGACGACGGCGCGACGGGAACCAAGTGGCTGGACTTCAACAAGGGCGCTTTGGTCTACGACTTCGGCAGCAGCGTGCGGCTGGACCGGTACGCGTTCACGACCGCCAACGATCGCCCCGACCGCGACCCCGTGCGGTGGGTGGTCGAAGCGAGCGCCAACGGCGTCGACTGGACGACCCTCGACGACCGAAGCGGACAGGATTATCCGACGACGACGGCCCGCTTCACGGCGATGGCAAGCATGAACATCAACCCGTTGGTGACCCCGTTGCCTCAGCCGCCGCGCAATTCGACGACCTTGATCGTCGAACAGAGCGCGGGCGTCGACCGAATCTGGAACGTCAACCCCGACAACGACTCCGTGTCGGTCTCCGACGCCAGCGGCGCGCTGGTGGCGGAGATTCCGGTGGGTAATGGGCCGTGGTCGCTGGCCAAGGCCCCCAACGCCGACCGCATCATCGTCGTCAACAAGCACAGCGCAACGCTGAGCGTCGTGAGCACGCAATCGCTGTCGGTGGTGAATACGGTAAGCTTGCCGTTCGGGTCTCAGCCCCACGGGCTCGTGTTCGACCTGAACGGGGCCGAGTACTTCGTCGTCCTGGAGGCGACGGCGACCTTGCAGAAACGCCGGGGGTCGGATAACGCGCTGTTGGCCTCGGCCAACCTTTCGGGCCAGCCGCGGCACATCGCGATCACCAACGACGACAGCCGGCTGTACGTCACCAACTTCATCACCCCCCTCGCGCCGGGCGAGAGCACGACGAACGTCGATCTGGCCAACGCGGGGGCGGAGATCTTCCACGTGGATCCGTCGGCGATGTCCGTCGTGCAGACCATCAACCTGACCCACGACTCACGGCAGCTGTCGGAGAGTCAGGGCCCCGGTCTGCCCAACTATCTGAACGCGCCGGTGTTCTCCTTCGACGACCAGTACGCGTACGTGCCTTCGAAGAAAGACAACATCGGCTCCGGTGTCTTGCGCGGCCAGCCGGGCATGACCTTCGACGGCACGGTGCGGGCGAACGCCAGTCGCATCATCGTCGCCAGCGGGGCGGAAGATAATCTCCTTCGAGCCGACTTCGACAACTCCAGCTTGACCACCGGCGCCGCGATGACCGGCGAGAGTCGTTACCTGCTCGCGGCCCTGGAAACGAGCCGGGAGCTCTCGGTCTACGATACGGTGGCCAACTTCGAGCTGATGCGCCTGCCCACGGGCCGGGCGCCCCAAGGGGTTGCGGTGTCGAGCGACGGCAGCACGGTCTACGTTCACAATTTCATGGATCGTTCGATCTCTCGTTTCGACCTTACCGAAATCGTGGAGACCCAGCTTCCGAACGAGCGGCTGCTGGGCGTGCATCAGGTGGTGACCACCGAAGCGCTGTCGGCCCAGATCTTCCAAGGCAAGCAGCTGTTCTACGACGCGGCCGACGACCGGCTGGCGGAGGCGAACTACATGAGCTGCGCGTCTTGCCACAACGACGGCGGCGGCGACGGTCGCGTCTGGGATCTTGGGGTCATGGGCGAAGGCCTGCGGGTGACCATTTCCCTGCAGGGCAAAGGCAGCGGTCACGGCCCCCTCCACTGGACGGCGAACTTCGACGAAGTGCAGGACTTCGAGAACCAGATCCGAAGCCTCGCGGGCGGCACCGGGTTGATGAGCAACGCGGACTTCGCGGCCACCAGCGACCCCCTCGGCGCACCGAAGGCCGGCCTCAGCGCCGACCTCGACGCCCTCGCCGCGTACGTGGGCTCGCTTACCGAGGCGCCGGTCAGTCCGTTCCGTGCGTCGTTGGCCAGCATGGACAGCGACGGCCTCGCCGGGCAGACGCTGTTCACCGACAAGGGCTGCATCGGCTGCCACGCTCTGCCCAACTACACCGACTCGCCGCTGACGGTGATCCACGACGTGGGCACCATCGTCCCCGCCAACGAGAATCGCGCGTTGTCCGGGTTCGATACGCCGTCGTTGCTCGGCGCGTGGAGCTCGCCGCCGTATCTGCACGACGGCTCGGCGGCAACGATCGGTGACGCCATCAGCCGCCACAACAACGTCAGCCTGACGGCCGGCGAGCTTCAGCAGCTGGAGGCGTTCATTCGGCAGGTCGACGCCAGCGACGCGCCCTGACCGCGTCGCGGCGAGCGAGATCATCGCGCCATCCCGGTGGATGAGCGCGATGATCTCGCGCCCGATAAGCGGTATCCTGTCGTTTGTGTACCGACTGTCCCCCCTCGACGCCGGCTTTCTTCTTGCAGAATCCCGGGAGACCCCCATGCACGTGGGCGGCCTCTATCTGTTCACCCTCCCTGACGGCGCGGACGAGCGAGACCACGTCGGCAAGCTCCTCGACATCCTGCGTTCGACCACCGAGTGGCGACGCCCGTTCGGGCACAAGCTCAAGATGTCGGCGCTGGGCGCGGCGGCACCGACGTATTGGGTCCCCGATGAGCGCCTAGATGTCGATTACCACGTGCGGCATTCGGCGCTGCCCAAGCCCGGCCGCTACCGAGAGCTGTTCGCCCTTGCCGCTCGGCTGCACCAAGGGCTCCTCGACCGCCACCGGCCGCTGTGGGAAACCCACATCATCGAGGGGCTTCAGAACCGTCAGTTCGCCCTGTACTCCAAGATTCACCACGCGGCGATCGACGGGGTGAGCGGCGTGCGGCTGGCCCAGACGATGTTGAGCCCGAACCCCGCGGATCGGAAGAACCACTCTCCGTACAGCATGGAAGCTCACCGCCTGATGCGCGGTGAAAGCAAGCCCGCCGGCAACGGGGCCCCGCCGTCGGGCCGGGAGCTGATGCGAGTCACCGCCGCGCTGCGAGAGAGCTTCGGGGTGAGCCGCAACCTTTTTTCGAGCCTTCAGGCGTACACCAAAGCGTGGCTAAAACCCAAAAACTACGCCCTCACCACGGCCTGGAAGCCGGCCCCGATCACCAGCTTCAGCAACCGGGTCACCGGCGCCCGACGCTTCGTGGCCCAGTCTTACTCGTTGCCGCGGATCAAGGCGGTCGGCAAGGCGTTGGGCGGAACCATCAACGACGTTGTCCTCACGATGTGTGGGGGCGCCTTGAGACGCTACCTCATCGACCAAAACGAGCTCCCTGATGAGCCGCTCACCGCCATGACCCCGGTCTCGCTGCGCACCGAGAGCGACGGCGAGATCGGCAACGCGGTCGGCGCGCTCACCGCCAACCTCGGCACCCACATCGCGGATCCCGGCCGACGATTCGAGACGGTCAAGTCCGCGATGACCTCCAGTAAGGCGCTGCTTCGGGGGATGAGCCCGAAAGAAGTCGAGCTGTTCAGCCAGATCACCCAAACCCCGCCGTTCGTGATCGGCGTCCTCGGCCTCGGCAACCGATTCCCGCCCTACAGCACGGTCATCTCCAACGTTCCCGGACCTCGGGTCCGCAGCTACTGGAACGGGGCGCGACTCGACGGCATGTACCCCGTCAGCGCCATCTATCACGGCTTCGCGCTCAACATCACGCTGCTCAGCAACGCCGATCAGCTGGACTTCGGCATTGTCGCCGACCGAAACGCGGTGCCCAAGACCCAGCGGCTCATCGATGACCTCGAGCAGAGCCTGATCGAGCTCGAGCAGGCCGCGGGCCTCGACGCGCCCCATGGTTGACGGGACGGCTGACCTAGAGGCCCTTCGCCGCGAAACCGGCCTCCCCTTGGTTGAAACCTTCGCCTTCGGCGACTCTCCCGCGATGGCCGATGCGTTGCTGGCGTTCGTTCGTCGCGGCACCAAGCGAGCCACGGTGTGGCCGGTGGAGGACGACACCTCGGACGCGGTCGGCGAATACTCCGGAATCCTCGACGGCAACGGGAAGCTTGCCTATGTCATGAAGACCACGCATCTCGAACGAGGCCGCCTGGGCGAAGTGACCCCCGCCTTCGCTTGGGACGAAGGCGAGGACGACGGAACCCTCGAAGCCTGGCTCGACGGCCACCGCGCCTTCTTTCGTGCCCACGGGTTCGAGAACCCGGACAGGGTCGACGTGATGTTCGAGCGATTCCGCATCGTCTGGCCGGAGCCGGACGGTGAAGGCTGGTTGACGCCGACGGTCCGCCCTCTTCGACACGACGAACGCGATTGGTATCGGTCCGCCTTTCAACGGCACCGAGGAACGCTTCGGGCGGTCAGCGGGGGCGTCGAATACGACGTCGGCGATCTTCCGAGCTTGGTTCACGACGTCGGCGGCGAACGAACCGGGGTCGCGACGTTTCGCCCTCGCCCAGGCGGAATCACCGAGCGCGTGACCGTAGACGCGTTCAGCGACGGTTATGGAACCCACGCCGCGTTGACCGAAGGCCTGAACGTGCTCGCCGATCGGCACGGCTGGCGTGAGCTCTTGCCGCCCACCCTACCTCCACCGCGCTAAGCCGCCTTCCGCTTCACCGCGAACGCGGCATGGGCCACGACCAGGCACCGCGCCTAATCCCGTGTCCCATCCGGACCGCGACCGCCGTCGCGCGAGCGCCGCTCCGATCAGGCGGTCGTGGTCAACTGAAACGCACCTGAAATCTCGCCCGCGGACCTGAAATCTCACCGCGCGGCCCGGATACGCGCCCCCGACCAACGCTGTCGATCCTGGGTCACGTGTTATGACCGCTGACGTTGCCGCGGAGCATCAAGAACCACGCCGTCTTCGGTGCCGTGTCGGCGCTGATGGCCAGCCTCTCGCTCATGACGGGGGCCGCGAACGGCGGCTGGACCCGGGAGCGGACAATGGGGACGGCGCCGGTGGCGTGCTGCGTGGTCCCCCGGGACACACGCGACCCAACGCCCGCTGGCGCCGACGTCATCGCCCCGCGCGAGGCCGGGTCGGCGGTCGAAGACCGCGACGTTCTCACCGACGTCATCGCGGCCGAGCTCATCGAGAACCTCGAAGCGACGTTGGCGAAATTGCCTGCCCGTCGCAGCGAGACGCCCGACGGCTCGCTTTCGGCACCGGCCGCGCCCCCTTGCCCGCCGCCGCGATAGGGGACCGCGTCGGTCTTACGGCATCGGTGCGCTCTTTCTGAAGGTCACGACCTGGTCATCGGACGACACGTCTTCGCCGCCTCCAGATACGATCAAACCATCGCCGGACACGGCGATCGCGGCGCCAAACTCACCGCCTTCGGTATCCGGCGGCAGCAGCTGAGAGTCGAGCTCCAGCGGGTCACCCGAGTATGTCCGCACGATGCCGATGTCGGGCAGCTCGTCGTCGACCATGTTTGGGCCAGCCGCGATCGTGATCGAGTCGACATCGACTCGGCGCCGGGCCGGCCGCTATAGCTGAACGTCGGCCGTGCCGTTGGGCGCGACGGCCGGGCGCGCGGCACCGACACCATGCTTTCGAACCCAGTCGGCGAGCTCGGTGGGCGCCACCGGACGACTGTAGAAATAGCCTTGAATCAGATCGCAGCCGAGACCGGCCAGGTACTCCACCTCGGCCTCGGACTCGACCCCTTCCGCGACGACCTGCAGCCGCAGCGTCTTTGCGAGCGCCATGATCGTCTCAACGATCGGCTTGCCGTCGTCCGAGGTGAAGATCCGGCTCACGAAGGACCGGTCGATCTTCAGCGTATCGACGGGGAAGCGGTGCAGATACGCCAGCGAGGAGTGACCGGTTCCGAAGTCGTCCAGGGCGACGGAAAAGCCGATATCCCGCAGCTCCTTGAGCCGAGCGGTGCAAAAATCGACGTCGCTCATGAGCGCGCTCTCGGTGATCTCGAGTTCGACGGACGTGGTGCTGAGCTCGGCGCGCTCCAGACTCGAGCGAACGGTCTCGATGAACGTCGGCTCCACCAGATGTCGGCCCGAGATGTTGACCGCAACGTGGAAGGTACTTCCGAACTCCTCGGACCATGCTTTGGCCTGCCGAAACGCCTCCGCCATCACCCACTCGGTGAGCGGTCCGATCATGTCCGACGCTTCGGCGACGGGAATGAACTCGCCGGGACTGACCGGCCCCAGGTCTGGGGTCCGCATTCTGGCCAAGGCTTCCGCGCCGACGGGCCGACCGGTCCTCGCCTCCACTTTGGGCTGATAGACGAGGTTCAAGCCCTCCCCGCTGGCGGCGGAGCGCAGGGCGGCTTCCAAACACAGACGACGTCGAACCCTCGCCTCGACCTCCGGTTGGTAGAAGCTGCATCGACCGTCGTGTCCATCGGATTGCAGTCCGGCCGCCGTCACCCCGTTGTGCACCAGCGCCCGCGCGTCGTGGCCGCACCCGTCCGTCGCCGCGACTCCGACGTGGAGTTGGGTCCACGGCGCATCCCCCTTGTCGGTTGGTTTGCCCTGCAGGGCGCCGACCATCGCGTTGGCGTGGCGCATGACCTCATCGTCGGTTCCGCACGCGGCGACGAACGCACCGAAGACGTCGGGCCCGAGACGACCGAGGAGGTCGAGCTTGCTCGACGTTCGCGACAACCGCCTCGTCAGCATCCGCGCGTGGTCGTCGGCGGCGTCGGGCCCGTGAAGGTGAACCAAGTCTCGTTGATTCACGACCCGAACGCAAAAGATCGCGCCTCGCTGCCCGGGGATCGAGTCCAAGACCTGCTGAATCTGTTCGGTCAACGTCTCCCGGTTCGGCAGCCCGGTCACGGTATCGAAGCACGCAAGCTCCCGGACCTTGGCTTCGGACCGCCGCAGTTCGGTGACGTCTTGCGCCGCGCCCAGGTGCCGCCAGCACCGCTTAGCCTCGTCGAACGAAGGATCCGCGACGAGGAGCACGTTTCTGATATCGTCACCGGTCCGCACCCGGACCTCGGTCTCCAGGCGTCCTCGTTTCTCTCTCGCCCGCGCCAAGGCGGCGGAAAGGGCGTTGCGGTCGTCTTCGTGCACATGCGCGAGCAGATCGTCCACGTGGACGCTGGAGCTCGAGGTGTCCAAACCGAGCCGGCTCGCCGCGGCCGGGGTCACCTCGAACTGGGCGGAGTCCGCCATCCACTCCCAGTAGCCTAGCTTGGCCGCCCGTTGGGCGTTGGCCAGCCACTGCTCACTGCGCCGCAGGTCATCGAGCGTCTTTCGGGCCCGAAGCATGTAATGCAGCCGCCGGCCGAGAATGCGATAGTTGATCGGCTTGGTGATGAAGTCGGTCGCTCCCGCGTCATAGGCCTCGTCGATGGCGTCGAGGTCGTCGAGACCGGTCATGATGAGCACCGGCGTATCCGACGCGCCATCGCGGGCCCGCAGCGCTCGGCACGCGTCGAAGCCGTTCAGCCCCGGCATCACCACATCGAGAAGAACGAGGTCCGGCCAGTGCGTCTCGAACAGGTCGAGCGCCTCCCCCGCGTCTTCGGCCTCCAGAACATCGAAGTCCGCGCCGTCGAGCGCTTCGCTGGCCAGCATCCGAAGCAATGGATCGTCGTCGACCAGCAGAACCAACGGCCGCCGCCTCGGAGTACGATTCGCGCTCATTCCAAGTCCAACCTCTCTAGTTCGGCGCAAACCAGACTGATCTCGCCCCGAAGCTCGTCGGCGAAGCCCGCGACCGCTTCGATCTCCCCTTGCCGCGCGCAACGTTCGAGCCCCGATGCCGCCCGCTGCAGCCCGCTCGCGCCGACCGTTCCCGCCGCCCCTTTGATGCTGTGGGCGGCTCGAAATACGGCGTCGAGATCCCCATCGGTCAGGTCGGCCCGCAGCTGATCCACCATCGGCGGCACCGTCTGCACGAAGCGCTCTACCACCCGCTTCACGATGTCCGGCTTGCCGGGTCTTCGTAGCGCCTTGAGGCTCTCGAGCGCGGTCTCGTCAAGGCAACGAATCGGCGCCGGCGCGACCGGCTTGTCGGCCGGTGGAGGCGGCTTCGCGTTCGTTTCGGGCGGCGGTGCGGCCATGTCGTCGGTCTGCGAGACGGCGTTGCGCTCGATGGCCTCGACCAGCGCCTCGACCGTCAACGGTTTGCGGACGAAATCGTCCATCCCCGCGTCGCGACACCGTTGGACGTCTTCCGGGAACGAATTGGCGGTCAACGCCACGATCGGCGTTGGTGCTCGCCCGGCCGACGCTTCGAGGGCACGGATCTCTCGGGTCGCGTGATAACCATCCATCACCGGCATCTGGCAGTCCATGAACACGAGATCGACCGTGGTCCGCCGAAAGTGCTCGACCCCGTGGCGACCGTCTTCGGCGACTTCCGCTTGCACCCCGAGCAACTCGAGCATCTCGAGAACGACCTCGCGATTGATGGCATTGTCTTCGACGACCAGCACCCGCAGGTCGGTGGGAATCCGACGCTCGAAGCTTCGCCCTTCCAGCTCTCCGGTGACCACTTCCCCGAGAAGTCGTTCGATGGAGCGGCGCAGCTCATCCCGCCCGATGGGTTTCGTCAGATAACAGTCGAGCCCCAGCGACTTGCTCCGCGACCGGATGCCCTCCGCCGAGCTCAACATCAAGGTCCGCGCCTTGCCCAAGAAGCCTCGTTCCCGAGCGAAACGAACGGTCTCGAATCCGTCGAGGCCCGGCATGTCGCGGTCGATGATCAGCAGGTCGAAGGGTTCTTCGTTCTTCGTCGCTTCCTCGAGGGCCACGAGGGCGTCGTTGCCGTTGCCCGCCGACCGCGCCACCATGCCCCAGCCGTTCAGGTAGCCCTCGAGAATCTCGAGGTTCGTTTGGTTGTCGTCGACCACCAACGCACTGACCCCAACCAAACACTCCAAGGGCCGGATATCCGCGGTCGCGGTATAGTCACGAACCGGGAGCGAGACGGTGAACACGAACGTCGAGCCCTCGCCGAGGGCGCTTCGCGCCTGGATGTCTCCCCCCATCATGTTCGCCAGGTGTTTGGAGATGGCCAGCCCTAGACCCGTACCCCCGTGTTTGCGGGCCATGCTGCCGTCGGCCTGCACGAACGCGCTGAAGATCTTCTCGAGGGCATCCGGCCCGATCCCGATGCCGGTGTCTTCGACTTCGAGCGTAAACGTACGTTCTGCGCCCGTCCCCCCTCGCGCGTCGATCTTCAGCTTGACGTAACCCTTGTCGGTAAACTTGATGGCGTTACCGATCAGGTTCAGCAGCACTTGCTCGATTCGGTGGGGGTCTCCGATCACCGCGGTCGGAACGGACTCCGGAATCTCGCACAGAATCTCGAGGCCCTTGGCCTGGCCTTTGGGGGCCAGCAGGGAGGTGGCTTGCTCGGCCACCTCTCTGAGGTCGAACTCCACGGATTCGAACTGCAGCTGGCCGGCTTCGATACGAGACAGATCCAGGATCTGATTGATGATGCCGATGAGGAGGGTCGCGGAGTGTTGGATACGGCTGACGTAACTGCGCTGTCGAGTGGTGAGTTCGGTAGCGCTCAGGAGCTCCGCCATGCCAATGACGCCATTCATCGGCGTCCGGATCTCATGACTCATATTGGCCAAGAACAGGCTCTTGGCCACGTTGGCCGCCTCCGCCTTCTCCTTCGATAGCTCCAGCTCGCGAGCATGGCGGTTGAGCAAGTCGCACAACAGCTCCGCGGACGGTTCGTCCCCTACCGCGTCGGAGCCCGTCGCATGCATGAGCTGATTGGTGGTGGTGACCAGAGTATCGAGGACCGCTCGCTGACGCCGGGAGTCTTCTCGCAGGCGAGCATTCGCGTCGTTCAGCTCTCGGGAGCTGATCTCCAGGCTTCGCGCACGAAGGGTCAGGTCTCGCTCGCTGTGATCATAGGCTTCATCCACGACGGCGACGAAGTCTGGTAGGCCCAACAGGAGCCGCTCGACCTCCGGCGGGATGTCCGACCCCCGCGCCGCATCAGCGGCCGCGCGATAGACCTCCTCGTAGGTCCCGCCCCGTTCGATCTTGAACGCGCGCTTCAGCTGCCTCTTCAATAGCTTCTGCATCACCGCTCCGTCATACGGGCCACCGTCATGGTTTGGTTGTGAAGGCGGCAGTCGGCGGTGCCCAGATGAGGAGAAAACTCGCCGTGACTGTAGAAGCCGGCGATGGTGCCTCCGTCGCCGAGGGCGTCGGTCACCGCTTCCACTTCCTCCTCGACCCGCCCGCCCATGATCAGCTTCCGCCCCACGCAGCTGACGAGGAGGGTCAACGCGTCGCCATCCGTCTCGCCGTCGAGCCGCTCGGCCGCCAGGGCCGCGCCGTCCACCAGCTTGTCCGTCTGCGCATGCATGAGCTGAAGCTGGGCGTTCGGGGGAATGTCTCCGGCCAGCACCAGACCGCCGGTCGCTTCGTCGATCCCCACGATCGAGCGAATCACCCCCGATAGCGCAGGGTCGCCTACGATGCAGAACGGAAACAGGAGTCCCGAGCCGGGAAGCTCGGCCGCATAACTGCCCAGGTATCGTTTGTAGACATCGACCGCGGGCTCCCCGTCGAGCTCGAACAGACGGTTGTCTTCGAACCGGGTCGGCGTCCGGGCCGGCCCGAAGGGTTCCCAGCCGCCCGAGCAGCCGTGGGTGAAACGAAGGCGCTCGTCGTAGAACCCGATCCCGACCACCTGACGGTCGCTCGCTCGGGTGTCACAGAGGGTCACGGTTTCCTCGAAGCGGGCGCCGTCGCCGGCCAGACCGCCGCATACGACGACCGTGGCGGGAACGCCGCCCCGTATGCCCTCCACGAGGGCGCTGCCGTTGATGTCGATGCCCGGCCCAAGAACAACGATGTGGTGAAGGCCAGGAGCGTTCAACGCTTCGCCCAGCCGAGCCCCGGCTTCCAACGAACCCCGCATCGTGTCGAGATGAACCGTCGCCACGTCGAACGCCGGGTGATCGAAGTGGACCCCGGTGACCACCGTCTCCTCTTCGGTCACCCCCGCCTCCGAGATCTGACCCAACGCGGAGCACCCGACGAGCCGCGCCGACGGCATGACGGCCTGGGCCTCCTTCACCACCCGAGCGTCTCGAAGTGCCGCGACCGGACCGAAGACAAACGCGAGCTGAGGTGGATGCGCCGCGAGGGCCGATGACGGCGGGTGCGCGGGGGCGTCCGACAACCGTAGCTGCACGGTTCTCATGCGCCTGATCAATCGTCCTTCGGAGGTGAGGGTTAAGCAGACGAACCGATGGCCCCGCGCTGATACGTTGAGCAACCGCCGTCGGTGGCGCGATTGATGCGACAGGCACGGCGGCTGAGCGACGCCCGCCCACGTTCGCCCCGATCACCGCTTTGACCACCGGGCGATCAGCGCGTCCTGTCGTCGTTCACTGATGCCCATACCGTTGTGAGGAAAGACCGTGTCGTCAAAAAACGCGGAGCGATACCAGCGCCAGGCCGCGGCCAGCGTCTCTTCGAGCGAGCGCACGCGAAGACCCGCACGCCGTGCTTTAGCGCTGCTGATCCGGAAGAAGCCGGGGTCTTCGCCGGCCGGAATCCACAGCGGAAGCTCCGAGAACGCCAATATCCGTTCGCGGCGAATGAACGGCTCATCGACCCAGACGATCTCCGCGTTCGAACCGACGGTTCGATGGACCGAGATGAGAAAATCCCGAAACGACACCGGTTCGGTCATCACGTTGTAGATCCCGACCCGCCTCGACTCGACGGAATCGAGCGTCCACCTCGCTACGTCTCGCACATCGATGAGCTGCACCACCGAGCCCTCGCCGTTCGGGGCCAATACCCGTGACCGACGGGCAAACGATCGAAGCCAAAAATGCAGCGACGAGCCGGGGTCCCGGGGCCCGAAGATCGGCGGGCAACGAACCACGGCGAACCGCCCCCCACACGCGTCGGCGATCACTGCCTCCGCGCGGGCCTTTTGCCCGCCGTAGCCATCGCTGCGGAGCGCGGCATCTTCCCGCATCCCGGGCTGGGCGAAGCTGTCGTAGACGGCGATGCTGGAGACGAAGACGTAAAGGCCGGTGCGAGAGGCCAGCCGTCGAACCGTCGGCGCCACCAGCGCCGGGTCGGCGGGCCACGTATCGATCACCGCGTCCCACGTTCGGGCGTCCGAGATCGCGGCCAGCCCTTCCCGCCCCCGCGTCCGATCCCCCCGCAGCTTTTCGAGCGCACCAAAGAGATGCGGGCGGGTGATGCCTCGGTTGAACAGGGTGACGGTGTGCCCCGCCGTTAACGCCTGCTCGACGATGGCCGGCCCGACGTAGTTCGTACCGCCCAGCACCAAGATTCGCAGGGGTCGAGGGGTTCGTGACCGCGGCGGGGCGGCCGCACACCGCAGCCCCCCTGTGGTGATCATGGACGAGATCAGAAATTGCCGACGATTCATGGTTCTTCCCTCCTTTGCAGGCCGCCAAGATAGGCGCGCCCTCTACGGGGCACGAGGGATGAGGGACCAACGGTCGGCAGCGCGGGGCGAGCGGACGTTACCCGCCGAATCGATCCCGCAAGACGCGCTGTACGTCCGCGCGTCGACGCTTGGCGACCGGCACCGCGCGGCCGTCACGCAGGACCAGAAGCAGCCGCGAACCTTCGAACCGAGTCCCGGCGACGTGACTCAGATTCACCAGCGCCGAGCGGCTGACTCTGACGAAATTCTCGGCGCCCAGTTGGTCCTCCAGCTGACGAAGTGAGCCACGCATCATCCACGTCCCGTCGTCCGTCGCCAGATCGATGTAGTTTCCCGCCGCACAGGCAGACAGGATCTCGGACGGAGATAGGAGTCGACTGCCCCGCGCGCGATGTCCGCGCAGAACCGGAGGCCGTTGAGGCGCCGATGAGGCGTCCATCGGCGCGCTGACCGTCGCCGGCGCGGTCATCCGGTCCGCGATGACCGCGATGGCCAAGAACGCGAGGGCGTTCAGGGTCAGCTTCTTGGCGAACAAGGCCACGAAGGCGGCCGCCACCGACTGGGGGCCGAGGGACGAAACGACAGCGCCGACGAGGATCGTCAGCCCGACGTGAGCGCCGATGATCACGGGAGCCAAGGCCGCGATCGTCGTCCGTCGTCGATTCGCCGGCCACCCGCGTTCCCGCAGTCGCCGCGTCAGCGCGATGACCCCAACCCCGAGCAGCCCCCACAAGGACCAATCGGAGAGCCCCCAGTACAGCGCAAGGAGAGGAGGGATCCCGTAGTGCAAGTTCAACTGCGCAGCGAACAGCAGCCCGACCGCGATCCACGCCCCCCACCACGCGGTATCGAGCCGAGGAATCCCGGCCGCCAGGGCGCCGTCGCCGGCCGCGCTGAGGAGCAGGGAGCGGCTCACGTCCCGACCGCGGCCGAACCCGCTTCGGGGGCCCCGGAGAATGCGGGCCAGCCTCGGATCATCGGCACGCGGGCCTCGGCGCTGAGGGCGCGGACGGTCTGCACGTCGGGGGCCCGAAATCGGCAGATCATGCGGCCGGTTCCTCGGGCCAGGAAGCTCTCTACGAGCGCCGCCCCTCTGCGCTGCGCGCC
>JANQQN010000178.1 GCA_028289325.1 Myxococcota bacterium
AAGGGTCGACGTTCGATGACGCCGCGCCCGCGATCTCCGCTCCGAAGCCGGCGGTGGCGCCCGTGCCTCGCCCCGCGCCCGCGCCGGATACGGTGCGACCGACGCTCCGACCCCGGGTCGCGGCGGACCCGCAGCGGATGGCGAGCGACGATGAACGGGCGGCCCTGGCGAGTACGGTGTGCCGGTGGCCGATGGGCAAGGGCCAGCGATCCAGCGCCTACATGCACGACGACCACGCGCGAATGACGATCGTCGCCGACGCCTGCGAGCTGTGGGTGCGAGCCAACGGTGACATTCGGTTCAGCCCCGATGACAGCACGATCGAAGGCCTCGGCATCAACTCCTGGTTCGAGATCGAGGAGCGCTCGGGCCTTCGCCGTCGCCGCGCCGAGTTCGAGTCAGTAGACGGACGGGTCGTCAAGCGCGCCTTCGTCAACGGCCAGTTGACGAAGTGGACAGAGGACACCTCAGCGTGGCTGAAGGGCGCCCTGCTGATCATGTTTCGGCGGAGCAGCTTCGGCGCCGAGGCTCGGGCCGAGCGGCTGTACATCCGCGGCGGGCCGCAGACTGTCCTGCGCGAAGCCCAGCTCGTTCACTCCTCGTCGGCGCAGTCGAAGCTCTACCTTGCCATCTTGCGCCGACCGGACGTCCCGATCGACACCGTTCGACAGATCGTCGTCGCCAGCGAGAAGATCAAGTCGTCTTCCCGCCGCTCCAAGGTGTTGATCGCCGCTGTGCACCGGTACCCCGAGGACGAGGCGCTGCGACAAGCGGTCATCGCGTCGGCCAAGACCATGGAGTCGTCGAGCGCTCGGCGTCGCGTATTCATCGACGCGCTCGAAGCCGGTTCCCTGACCCCTCGCTTCGCCGACCAGATCATCAATGCGCTGGACGGCATGAAGTCATCGAGCACGATCTACAAAGTCCTCGACGCGGTCAGTCGTCGCCTGCCCGCCAACAGCGCGATGCCCGGCAGCTACGTGCGAGTGGCATCCACCATGGAGTCGTCGTCGAAGCGGAGAAAGGCATTCATCGCCCTCCTCAAACGGCCGAACGTCGACCCCGACACCCTTTCCGCCGTCCTGCGCGCCAGCGAGCAGATCTCTTCGAGCAGCCATCGAGCCGCCATCCTGCGGACGGTCACCCGCCGCTACAAGCTCACCGGTGCGGTCGGTGACGACTACTTTCGAGCGGTGCGCACCATTCCGTCGAGCTCGCAGCAGCGCGCGGTCCTGCTGGACCTCCTCGAAACCCATCGCGACCCGGCCATCCTGAAGCGAACGGTCGACACGGCGCAGACCATCTCCTCGACGTCGAACCAGGCCAAGGTGCTCATCCGCATCGCTCAGATCGCAGAGCCGGATTCGGACGTGATCGCCGCCGTCGTCCGGGCGGCCGAGCGTTTGTCGTCGCGGTCGAACCGACGGCGGGTCCTTCGCGCGGTGGGGCGCAGCGAAAGCCGGGACCGGCGATACGAGTGACGCCTGCAGCATCCTTACGGCGCTGAAGCGCGGTAAGGATGCGTCAAATCACCTAGAATCACCCGGAGGCCGGTGTTTCGTCGTTTGGCATCGCGCTTGCTGGAGAAACAACAATGATGAACGTCGTTACCACCATCGCGCTCACTGGTCTGCTCACCGCGGCCCCCGACAGCAGCCAAGTCCGGCGCTTTACCGAGCCCAAAGCCGAGAAGCTCGACATCAAGAACGGCGCCGGCAGGGTAAAGATCGTCGCCGCCGATGTTTCAGCCATCTCGGTCGAGGCCACCGTCCGCGGCAAAGACGTCAAGATCTCCCGGCGCCGTCGTGGGGATGCGTTGTTCTTGAAGACCGAGTGTCCGCGCATGAGGTTCTTCTCGAAGTGCTCGGTCGACTACAACGTCACCGTGCCTCGGCGGGGGGACATCACGGTCAAGACCGGCTCCGGCGAGGTCTCCCTCGAGGGCCTCGAAGGTCGGGTCGAGCTTCGAACGGGATCCGGAGACATCGCCGTCTCGGGGGCGGTTTCGCCTCGACTCGAGGTTCGGGTCGGATCGGGGGATGTGACGCTCAAGGGTTCGTCGATCGACACTGTCCGGTTCGACCAGGGCTCCGGAGAGCTCAAGGCAGAGGGGCTGAAGACCCGCGACCTCGGCGGCGAAACCAGCTCCGGTCGGATCGACGTCGAGATCGTCGGACCCCCGCCCGAGCGGATCGATCTCGACACCGGCTCCGGCAACGTGAGGATTCAGGTCCCCGCCGGCCGGTACGCGGTCACGACGAAGACCGGCTCCGGCGACGTGCAGATGGACCGCATTCAGCTCGACCGGAAGGCCGACAACAAGATTCGGATCGACACGGGATCCGGCGACGTCGAGCTGCTCGGTCGGTCGGCCCCCGATTCGGATCACGGTAAGGACGACATCTAGAGCGCGACCCCCGGGATGAGCGCGATCCGCTTGCGAAAGGGCTCGCACCCGGTCAACCTCGGTCGACGTGAACGAAGCCCTGCTGACCTACATACACGAGCTCAGGGACCTCGAAGGCATCCTCGAGCTCCTCGGGTGGGAAGACGAGACCTACGCCCCTAAGGGCGCCCGCGTCGCGCGCGGGCCCCAAGTGGCGACCCTCGAAGCCGTCATTCATCGCAAGCTGACCAACCCCCAGCTCGCGACCCTGCTCGCGTCGGCCACCCCCGACAACGAGCTCGAAACGGTGATGCTGCAGCGACTGCAGCGACAGGTCGACCACGCCACCAAGGTTCCCGAAGATCTGGTCAAAGCGATCGCCGAGGCTCGCTCGGCCGCCCTCATCGCGTGGCAAAAAGCGAAGGCCGACAAGGACTTCGATCTATTCAAACCTCATCTGGAGCGGTTGCTTCCTCTGGTCCGAGACAAGGGCGCCGCGCTCGGCGGCGGCCAGATGTCGCCGTACGACGCGCTGCTCGACATCTACGAGCCGCAGATGACCACTGAAACCCTTCGACCGGTCCTCGACGACCTGCGCCGCGGCCTGGTGGAGATCGTAGATGCCCTTCGCGTCGCGCCTCAGCCGCCTGCGGACTGCCTCGAGCAAAGATTCGGTGACGGCGCGCAGTGGCAACTCACCCTGCGACTCCTGAAAGACCTCGGCTTTGACTTCTCACACGGCCGACAGGACCGTTCGGCCCACCCGTTCACCGCGTCGGTCAACGAGCGCGACGTTCGGGTCACCACTCGCATCGAAGAACACAACCTGATGGGGGCCGTCTCTTCGACCATCCACGAGTGCGGACACGCGCTGTACGAGCAGGGCTTCGACCCTGCCCACTACCGAACCTACCTCGCCGCCGCCCCGAGCATGGGCATTCACGAGTCTCAGTCCCGGCTGTGGGAGAACCAGGTCGGCTTGAGCCGAGGATTCTGGCGCCACTACTGGCCGGAGATGACCACGCTCTTTCCCGGTCAGCTGCGCGAAGTGGAGGTCGACACCTTTTGGCGCGCGATCAATCGGGTCCAGCCGTCCTTGATCCGGGTCGATGCCGACGAGGTGACGTACAACCTCCATATCCTGCTCCGGTTCGAGCTCGAAAGCGCGATGATCGCCGGCGACCTGCAGGTCGCCGACCTCCCGGCCGCATGGAACGACGCCATGCTGACCCTTCTCGGCGTCACCCCAGGAAACGACGCGGAAGGATGCCTCCAAGACATTCACTGGGCCAGCGGGGCGTTCGGCTACTTCCCCACCTATACGATCGGCAACCTATACGCGGCGCAGCTGTTCGACGCCTATCGCCGGGCGTTTCCCGACGTCGACACCCAGCTCGAGGCCGGCCGCTTCGAGCCGCTGCTCAAGTGGCTGCGCCACCATATCCATCGCCGCGGTCACACCGCCGCCGCGTCGGACATCGTGAAGGAAACGGTCGGAGCGCCGTTGTCGGTGACGCCTTTGCTCGACTATCTGCGCGCCAAGTACCGCGCCGTCTACGACGTGGCGCTATAAGCGAGGTCTAGGCCCGAAATCAGGGCCGTTTCAAACGGTTTGATGTCCTAGAGACGTGACCAACAGCCCCCGCGGCCCCTCGCCGGTTCTTGCCGGCCCTGGCCGCACGACCGCGCTTCGCGCGCTCCTCAGTTGCTGGGGGCCACCCAACGCCCTCGTCGTCGC
>JANQQN010000187.1 GCA_028289325.1 Myxococcota bacterium
CGTCGCGCTCGGCGCCGGACCGCAGCCGGCGCCGAGCGGGGCGTCGGCGCGTCGCCGTTCGGCGATCCTCGGCTTGTCGCCCCCCGCCCTCGTCGTCGACGCTCGCCGGCGCGAGCGCGGGTCGATAGTCGGCGGCGGCAGATGAACGGGGGGCCGGTTCGGCCTCGTTCACCGCGGGTGAATGAGGCGCTGGCGCCGCCGCATAAGGCTCGATGTCGCCTTCGAGTCGCGTGGCGGGGGTTGGCAGCGTCGGGAGCAGGAACAGCGCCGCGCACGCGGCCACCGCGCCGGCGACGGCCACGCCGGACGTCGGACCCATGAGGGCGCGGAGCCATCGGGACCATCCGCTGCCGCTCATCTCCGCGGCGCGGCGGGCTTCAGCCAGGATCTTGGCGTCGAGAATGGGCGGCGGATCATCGTCCGGAACGGAACGGATCAAGCCGAGCGTCTCTTCGAGCTCGGCCAGATCGCGACCCTCGCCCTCGTCTCGACGGAGGGCATCGCGAAGCGACGCCCGATCCGTGCCGGATGAAACCTCGTCGTACAGCAGCTCGACGAGGCGATGGTCTTTTCGGTCAGCCAAGCGCGACTCCTCAGGTGGTCCTCGGGCTTATGCCCCGCGCCTTCAGCGCGTCTCGCAAATGCTCCAACGCATACCGCATTCGACTCTTCACCGTGTTCTCGGGAACGCCGACGACCTCCGCGATTTCTTTAAAGGGCATACCCGCGTACTCCCGCATCACAAACACCTCGCGCTGCTCCGGGGCCAGCCGCTGGATGGCTTCCGCCAGCACTTCGCGCAGCCGGAGGCTCTCCGCGGCCCGATCGGGGCCTGGCCCCTCGTCAGAGACCCGATCCCCGAGGGTTGAACCCTCGTCTCTTTCCCCTTTTAACGACTGATCGAGCGATGCGGTCTTGCGGTAATGCGCCTTTCGCTGGGCGTCGATGCAGTGGTTGCGGGCGATGGCAAAGATCCACGTCGATACCTTCGCCTTTTTCTCCCACCCCCCCGCCGACCGCACGACCTTCAAAAACACCTCCTGCATCGCGTCCTCAGCCGCGGTGGGGTGCCCCAACATGCGGAGGCAGAAGTTGTAGATCGACTTGCGGTGCCGGCGGAGGAGGACCTCGAACGCCTTGGCGTCGCCGCGCTTGAACCGCGCCATCAGCCGGGCGTCGTCGGCGGCGAGCGCCGCCCGGTCGTCGGACGTTACGGCGGCGCGCGATGGTGGGACGTTCCTGATGGCGCGGCAGCCTAGCTCGGATCGCGCACCGACGGAATTCTCCGGCTCACCCCCATCGGCAAGGCCGAAGCATTATGCGCAGCGGGCCAACGAAGTTGGAACGGGTGCGTTCTGCCGAAGCCCGTCAGTCGAGGAGCGCCTTGAGCAGCTCGGCTTCGGTGATGATGCCCTTGTCGAGGAGCACACGGCCGAGGGCGAGCAACAACTCCGCGCGCTGCGGAGACGACAGCGACGCTCCCGACCGCAGCGAAGCCACGAGCGCGGTCGAGTGCCGGGTCGCGGCGGACGGCCGCGGATGACCGCTGCCGCGATCCTCGCTCGGCGGGCTCGTCCCCTCCTGGGGCGGCAAGAGATCCTCGGTGTGCGCGATCATGGGGGGCGGCGGCACCCGGCCTTCGTGGGGCAGATCCACGGTCTCGCGCTCCGCCGCCAGTATCGGCGGCGGAGGTACCGCTGAAGGATCCCCGACCACCGGGGCCGGATCCGCGAACGGGACTTCGTCGGCGCCGGTGTCCCCGCCGGTCAGATCCGCGTCGTCCATCAGCGACGCCAGCCGCGAGGGTTCGATGACCGGCATGTTCATGGAGTCGGTCGCCGGCCCCGGGCGGACGGTCTGCGTGTCATCGACGTCCGGCGTCACGCCTTCTTCGTCGGCGAGGGGATCGAGCACGACCTCTTCGATGTCCGCGTCCTCGGCTTCGTCGTCTTCGGTCGGCGGCCCCGAGCGGGCTTCGACCGCTTCTGCGGAGGTCGGAATGTCGCCCACGCCGGCGAGTGCTCGGGCGCCCGGAGGCAGCTCGCCGAGCGGGGGCGGGCTGAACTCGAGGGCGTCGAGGTCGGACGCAGGAATGATCGCCGTCTTCTCCAGGCCCACGCGCACATCGGAAAGGCCGGGCCCCTGGAACGGGTGGGAGTCGTCTTCCCAATTCACGGGAATCTCGAGAGCGGCCGCCAGCAGCCGGCGAGAAACGTCGGGCGTTCGGGCCGGGTCGTCGCCGGCCATCTCGGCCGTCGGCGCAGTGGATATCGTCAGCGCCGAGCCCAAAGTCCCGGCCTGAGCTCCCCAGTCGAGCTGATCCAGCGGCGCCAGCGCCGTCACGGGATCCTCGTCGCCGGAACCGGGCTCATCCGGCCGAAGGGTTCCCGCGCGGTCGCCCAGCGAGCCGGCCAACACGTCGGCCAGCGACTCGCTCCGATCCAAGTACCCATCGTCGCCGGGGCCATTGGGATCCGAGAACGGCGTCGCCTCCCAATCCCGGACCGATCGATCCCATTCGTCCTCGCGGGCCGGGGTCGGCGTCGCGTCGGCCCCGTCAGAAATCCCGCCGAAAGAATCATCGAGCCGAGTCGACGCGTCTCGACCATCGAGGTCGACAGGCATCACAGGGGTCGATTCCGAGGTCTCGACCGCGTCCGGGTTTCGCGGGGGCGGCGGATTCGATGTCCGGGGCGGGGGCAGGCCCGGATCCGCAAGACCAAGCTCGGCGAAATTGTCCGCCCGCGCGGCGGGGCCGCTCCCGGAAGGCCCCGAACGCTGGCCCCCGCGTTCGCCGCGCTCGGTTGGGGCCCGTCCGACCATCGAAGGTGGGCGTTCCCAGCTCGGGGGGCCGTAATGGTGCTGGACGACTTGGTCGAGCTCGGTCGCCTTGGCCATCAGCACCCGGACCTGACGGCCGGTGATCCGCTGCACCTCAGCGATGGCCGCCCCGTCCAGCGGATCGGCGGTGACCAGATAAACTACGTCAGCCTGATTGGTGCGTTTGACGGCGATCGGAAGGACCCCGTGGGCCCGGGCGATCGCGGCGGGAACGAGCTCCAACACCTGCTCGTTGATCCGCAGGCCGCTCACTGAGACCGCCTCGATCCCCAACTCGGCGGCGACGGCCCGAGTGACCTGCTCCTCGTCGATAACTCTTCGTTCGGATAGAATTCGGATCAATCGCTGCCCCGAGATGCGCTGCTCGCTCATCACTGAGCGCATGATCACCTCGTCGACGAGGCGCATCTCGACCAGCAGATCGCCAAGGCGACTGCGCTCGGTCTTCGCGGTGCTCATGACGATCGCTTACTGACCCCGCCGGTTGATCATTTGGGCGAACTCCTCCCGGGTGAATACGCCTTTCTCGATGAGCAGGTCGATCATCACTTGCACCGCGCGGTGTTGTTGGCGCTGCGCGGCGTCCAGCCGCTGGGCCACGCCGTCCGGCGTTTGAGAGGACAGCTCGGCCGGCGAAGCGGCCCCATACCCGTTGGTGGCGGCGACGTCGAGGGGGCCGGTGGAGAGGTTAAGTTCGAGCGGGCCGGTCGACGGCACGGCGGCGGCCGGGGCCTGAGCCGGCGCCGGATGGTGCCCCGAGGCCGGGGACAGATGATGGGTCGAAGCGTCCGGAGACCCGGACCCCACCGTCAGACCTGATGCGGCCATAGCCGCCACATACGCCTGGCTCGGCGCGAACACCAGCCGGTCGTCATCCGGCGGCAGGTCGATCGCATCGGGCGATTGCGCGGCGTAGCTACCGGATCGCGTTCCGTACAGATGGTCGATGGCCATCGAAATCTGGACCTCGCCGGCGATCGTGGCCTCGACCCGCAGTCCGGTTTTGAACCGCAACTCGTCGGTCACCGGCACGTTCGTGGGGTCGGCCATCGCCACCATGAGCAGTTTGCGGCTGGGATCGAAATGCTCAGGGCAGCACGCGTTAGACCGGGCAAAATCGGCGGGAATCTTAGCCAGCACCGAGTCCGGGATGTTCATGTCGGCGAATGTGGCCCGGGGAAAGCCGAGCTGCTTGGACAGCGCCTTGGTGAGCAGGTCTTCCGAGACGAAGTTCATATCGATGAGGATGCGGCCCAGCCGACCGCCCCATCGCTGCTGCTCGGCCAAGGCGGCCTTGAGCTTCAGCTCGTCGAGGACGCCCGCGCGCACCAGCAGCTCACCCAACCTGATCTTGCCCGCCATGGCCTACGCTGTGCCTCCCGGAGGGAGTTCCAGCTTAACCTCATTTATGGGGAGCCGGCCACTTTGGCCGGCCGGCGCTCACAAAGAACGAACAGTCTTCCCGGGGGGAGGCACGATCCGGAAAAGAGACGCGTCAATCTCGGCGTTGATCACCGGGCGTTTGAGCTTCATACGAACATCGACGTCTCGGCCCGGCATCGTCATCTTGATTCGCTCAGGGTAAAAACCCCCTTCCGGCACGGCCATGAAGTCGTCGAAAACCGCACGCAGATAGGGCTCGCCCCGCGGGCGCTCGATGGTTGCCGCGGTCACCACCCACCGACCGGGGTCGACCGACAGCACCATACGTTCGACGCTTCCGTCACGGTCGACGACCAGCGTCCAGCCTCCGGCGTCATCGATCTCGACGGCGGTGGCTCGAAAACCGGGCCCGGTCGGAATTCCGCCCATGAGCGTGTCGACGATCGCCGACGGCGCCAGCGGTAGAGGGAGGAGGCGAGCCACGTTGGTTGGGGTGGCCGGCCCGCGCTTGAGCTCGCCTTTCGACAGCAGCCACAGCTCGCGACCGTCGCAGGTCATGACATCGATCGGCTGCTCGAACGGCGAAATCGTCGCGACCCGAAACTGATCGGCACGCCGAGCGACGACCTCCATCCTCACCCGAACCCGACCTTGCTCACCGTAGTAGGTCACCCGGCCTTCGGCCTTCAGCGTACGGCGTTGGGCGCCGGCTTGGCGCAGACGCTCGAGCGCCTCCGCCGCCGTCGGCAACGGCCCCGATCCGGTCCGCGGGGGAGGGGCCGTCTGGCATCCAGCCACCGCCGCCGCGAGCGCGCCGGCGATCCATGTTCGTCGGTTCATCCTGGTCTCCTCAGCCTTCGCCGCTTGCGCTGCAGACGACGCCAGTCGCGGCGCCAGTCGGCTTTCAGCGCTCTGCGGTCTCCCTGAAGCGCGCGGCGCGCCGACGCATAGGCGCGCCGCGCCTCATCGCGTCGCCCCGACGCCGCCGCGGCATCACCCCACGCCTCTGCGATCCTCGCATCCCACGGATTCAGACGTACGGCCCGTCGCAGGTGTTCCACCGCCGCCGAATGATCGCCCTCACGGCGCAGTGCAATCCCCAGGGCCGCGATCGCCTCCGGATCCCGCGGTCGCTCACCGATCGCTCGCCGCGCCCACCGACGGGCGCTCGACGCCGACCGAGCCACGCGCGACGCGGTCAACAGGGCCTCGAACGCGCGTGGCGCCGCCCGCACCCATCGTCCGGCCGCCACCCGGGCCGCCGCTCGCTTGCCGCGCCGAAGGTGGCGCTCGGTGATCAGGCGCAGGCAGTCGGCCGCCGACAGCGTGTGGCCGGCCGCCTTTAGCAGCCCGCGGGCGGCACCGCCCCGCCCCAACCGATCGAGCAGCCGCAGCTCGGTCGACCATAGCTGCACCTCGAGGGGAGCCAGCGATCGGGCGCGTTGCGTCGCCAGCAGCGCGGCCTCCCGCCGGCCGCGCCGGACCAGAAGCTCCGCGTACCGGTCGACGAGGGCGGCGGACGACGGTCGAGCTTCGAGCGCCACCTCCAGCGCGAGCTCCGCCCGCTGGTGCTGCCCGCCGCGCATCAACGCCCGCGACATCAACACCCGGGCCGCGACATAGTCTTCGGCGCCCGCGGGGACTCGACCGAGATGCCCGAGCGCCTCCCAGGTCCGGCCCGAGCGAGCGAGCGCTCGCCCGAGACCGAAGCGCAGCGCAGGATCGCTCGGGCGCCGCCTGACCGCCTCCCGCAGCGCGGCCACCGCCGGCGGATCCCAACCTTCGGCCAAGAACACCAATCCCACCGCCGCTTCCGGATCCCGCCGCACCGCCTCCTCGACCCACCGCTGCGCCCGCTTGCGATGCCCGCGGGCGAGGGCCAGACGACCCGCTTGCAGCGCGGCCCCCGCGTCGGCGGGCGCTCGTCGCGCGATCGAAACCCAAGCTGCCTGCGCATCCGCGAGCCGGAGCGTGCGCTCATAGCCATCGGCGAGGGCACGGGCCGCGGACGACTCGAGGGGCGCTCGGCTCGACGCTGCCGCCAGCGCCGACGTCGAGGCGGCCCATCGACCGGCGGCCCGATGATGGTTCGCGATGTCGATCCATGGACGCGGGCTCCGTGGATGGTGCCGGGCAACCCGCCGCAGGATCCGAAGCGCGGCCGGCCGCCGCTGCTGGGCCGCGACGACGTGGGCCAGAGCCAGTCCGGTCTCGAGGTCGGACCGCCACCGGGCCTGCGGCGCTCGCAGCACCCGCTCCGCGTCGCCAAGTCGGCCCTCGGCCTTCGCGACTTCCGCCACCAGCCGAAGGACCGGCGCGCGATCTCCGACCTGGGCCCGGGCGCGTTCGGCATACCGACGGGCCTTCGTCAATGTGCCTTGCGACAGCGCCAGCCGGACCAGTCGCTCGTGTAGATGAAGAGACGTCGGGTCATAGACCAGCGCCAGTCGAAGCTCGTCGTGGGCGGTGGCCAAATCGGCGCGGACGAGCGCGAGCTCCGCGCGCAGCAGGTGACGATACGCCTGCGCGCTCGCATAAGGGGCGGCGCTGGTGGCGCCCTCCGACGCCGCAACGCTCCGGGCGGGGGTCATCGGCGCCGCGGCCGCGACAACGCTCCCCACCAGTGCGGCTCGCACGCGAGACGTCGTCGACGAACGAACCGCGACGCGCGAACTCATCATGCGGAGGGCAAAGGTACCACCCGGCCTGGCCTTTGACACGGTCTTCGGGCCGTCGCTATGCTCCACACCGGCTCGCTTCTGAGCGATCGGAAAAATGTCGCGTGCCCTCATCGTTCGACCAACGCAGCGCGGTGCTGATCATCGAGCCTGACGGCGACGTCGCCCGCATCCTCGAGGTTCGGCTGGCGAGCGAAGGATACGACGTACTGCGGGCGGAGACCGCCGACGCCGGACGGCAGCTCGCCGAACAGCAGCCCGTCGACGTCGTCCTGCTCGACCGCAACGCCCCCGACGTCTCAGCCCTGGCGCTGGTGCGGGACCTGCGCGTTACGCTGGCGCCGTGCGAGATCATCGTGACGACCGTCGACCCCACGGTCGAGATCTTCGTCGAAGCGCTCGACGCCGGCGCGTTCGACCTGCTCGTGAAGCCGTTCAGTCACCTCACGCTGGTCGCGGCGAAGGTTCGCCACGCCGCCGACAAGGTCCGCGCGGTTCGCGAGGTGAAGCGCCTGCAGTCCCGACTGAACGCACTCACCGCACCGGGCAGCGAAGGGTCCGACGCCCCATCGACGACCTTCGTCGACCGCATCCCATACCGCCTGCTCGAAGAGGCCGCCCGCGCGCTTCGGTACGATCGACCGCTCGCCCTCGCCCTACTGCGGGTGGACCGTCTAGAATCTATCGTCGAACAGGACGGGGCGGAGGCCGCCGACCGGCTCCTCGCTAGCCTGACCCAGGTCGTCAGCGAGCAGATCCGCGACGTCGACATCCTCGAGCCGCTCACGGGCGGACTGCTGATGCTGATGCTGCCGGAGACGAGCAAAGCGGATGCGGCGGTGGTCGCCGAACGGCTCCGGGCCGAGGTCGAACGAACCCCGTTCGTGAGCCCCCCGGAGCTCGGTGTTTCGACGCCGCTGACCGCGAGTGTGGGCATCGCCGCCCTCCCTGCCGACGCTGTGAGCGCCGAGCGGCTTCGGGAGGCGGCGCAGGCGGCGCTCGGTCGGGCCGCGAAAGTCACGAACACCGTCGCGCTGTTCGAATCGAGCCCCGAACGCGGACGACGGTGGGCTGTGGACTCCGGAGACTCACGGGTCTTCGACGACCACCGCCGTCCGCGCCCACCGCAGTGCCGCTTGCGCCACCGCGTCGGGATCGACCCGTTTCATGCCGTGGTCTCCCCGCTCGAAGGTTTCGAGCGTCGCCCGAGACCCGAGTCGGTCCACGATCGGCCCAAGGAGGGTCAGGTCGGCCATGTTGTCTCTGGTGCCCTGTAGAAAGAGCATCGGGCATCCGATGTCCGGCAGGTGCGCGTCGCGCAGCTGTTCCTTCTTCCCCGCCGGGTGCAGCGGGTAACTCATCAGCACCAGCCCCGCGGCTTCGAATCCTTCCGCGGCCAGCATCGAAGTCATGCGACCGCCCATCGACCGCCCGCCGAGCACCCACCGCGGCCGCTCGACGGGCAACGTCGCCGCGAGCACATCGAGCAGCCGCCGGGCCGAGTCGATCAACTTCGGCATGCGGTCCGGCGCCTTTCGGCCCTCGACCCGATAGGGAAACCGGGCTCGCACCGCGTGCGCGCCCACTTCGGCGAAGACCTCAGCCGTGCGCACGATCGTGGGATGATCCACGTCGCCGCCGGCCCCGTGCCACAAAACGACGACCGTATCGTCGAGCGCGCCGGTGCCGGAGGGCGGGTGGAGAAAGTGCGTGCGATTCGCCACGGAAGCAGGCTACCTCACCGTATGTCCGACGTCCTCCGTCTGAAGAAAGAGCTGGAAACGCTGTTCTTCGCCCTCTTGAACGAGCTCGAGGAGACCCGCCCCGAGCTTGGTCGGCGGGAACGCCACGAGGAGGCGAGAAGCCGACTCCTGGCCGTGGTCGACGAAGCGGTGCAAGACGTCACCCGCCCCGGCCTCTGACCCGCGGGCCGCGCCGCCGCTCAACGAGGAACGACGTTGTCGGCGCCGAGGTAACGGGCCCCATCCCACCCGAAGACGTTGGCGGCTCGCTCGTCCGGGCGCGGCCGGTAGTCGTCGGGCGCTTCCGCCCAGTCCGGATCCCGGCTCCGAAGGGAGATCGGCGCCACCTCGTGGGGCCGCGCGGCGAGGACACCGGTGAGCGCATCGACGAGTCGCCCCCCGAGGTCGCGGTCCTGCACCCCGAGCAAACCGACGCCGATCATGCCGCCTTGAATCTGCACTTTGGCCACCGCCTCATCTTCTATCGAGACCACCCAGTCGAGCACGTACACCGCGTCGTCGACGATATCGACAGGGGCCCGGGTGGGCGCAGCAAGCCCGGTCGAGACCGCGGCCAAACGCGCCAGCACCCACGACGCGAACGGCGCCTCGTCGAGGTCTATGGGCGTCGCGAGGGCGGCCTGAAGCGCCAAGGCCCAGTCGTCGACATGAACTTCGACCGGATCCGCCAGCGACACCACCCCGTATCCGTCGTCTTCCCGAAAGCGAAGGCCATCGGCCACGAAGGGAATGATCAGTCCTCCTTCAGCTGCAAAGAGAACCGTCGCCCTGCGAGGTCGAGGTCGAGAACCACGGCCTCGATCTCGTCGCCGATATCCGCTCGCCGCAGCTTCGACCTCGCCCGGTCGCTGACCATCGGCCCCTTGGAGACCACCAGCCCTTCGAGCCCCTGCTCCACTTCGATGAAACACCCGAAGTCCGTCTTGCTCACGATCAGGCCGCGAACGGCTTTGCCCTTGGGATAACGCTCGTCGGCCCCCACCCACGGATCGTCCTCGAGCTGCTTGAGCCCCAGCGAAATCCGACGGGCTTTCTTGTCGATCTTGAGGACCTTGACCGTGAGCTTGTCGCCGACGTCGACGAGCTTGCTGGGATGGCCGAGGCGCCCGTAGCTCATGTCGGTCACGTGGAGCAGGCCCTCGACCGCGCCGAGATCCACGAACGCACCGAAGTCCACGACGCTGCGCACCACGCCGTCGACGATCGCGCCTTCGCGCAGCCGTTTGAAAGTCTGCTTGCGCTCGTCACCGAGGAGGACCTTTCGCGACAGAACCACGTTGTAGCGGCTCTTGTTGAAGCGAATGATCTTGAAGTTGAACTCGTGACCGAGGACCTCAAACTGATTGCGAATCGGTCGCAAGCCGACCTGCGATGCGGGCAGGAACGCGCGAACCCCCATCACATCGACGTCGAAGCCCCCTTCGATCACCGAGACCACCTCCCCTGACACCGGCGTGCCGCTGGCGTACGCGGCCGCGAGCGCGTCGTAGGGCGCGACCCGGTCGGCTTTCTCCTTCGAGGCCGAGTATCGACGAGGGTCCCCGTTCAACGTC
>JANQQN010000198.1 GCA_028289325.1 Myxococcota bacterium
GGGCTGGTCGCGGGCCCGGTCGTTCCGACGCGGGAGTGGCGCGAGCAATACTCGGCGCTGGACTGCGCGGCGGTCGCGGCGATCCATCCGTTCTACACGTCGGTCATTCGCGAGTTCACTGCGGCCGGGCGACAGGTCCTCGGCTCTGCGCCCGTGGGCCGAGACGGCACCGCAGACTGGTTGGCGAAGATCGGAGACGCGTGCGGGGTGCCCGCGGCGCGGGTGGCGCCCGTTCAAAACGCGATGATCAAGGCGATCGATGGCGCGTTGAGCGCTTCGAAGATCGATGGTCGGGTGACGCTATCCGGCTACGAAGGCTCGGAGCTGTTGGTGGCGCGGCTGCTGGTGGAGAGCGGCGCCGACGTTCGTTACGTGGGCAGCGCGTGTCCGCGAACGCCGTGGTCCGACGCGGACCGCGAGTGGCTTGAGGCCCGGGGGGTGATGGTCAACTTCCGAGCTTCGCTGGAAGACGACGTCGCGGCGCTGAACGAGTTCGAGCCGGATCTCGCCATCGGGACCACGCCGATCGTGCAAAAGGCCAAGCAGCGCTCGATTCCTGCGCTGTACTTCACGAACCTCATCTCCGCTCGCCCCCTCATGGGGCCGGCGGGCGCCGGTTCGCTGGCTCAGGTCATCAACGGGGCGATCGCCAACAAGGGGCGATTCGATGCGATGACCGCGTTCTTCGAGGGCGTGGGGACCGGCCACGCCGCGGGCGTCTGGGAAGACACACCACAGGACCGACCGTCGTTCCGGCGACGGACGGCCAAGCCGAAAACAGAGGAGCCGATCGGATGCTAGTGCTGGATCACGACCGGGCTGGAGGCTACTGGGGCGCCGTCTACGTTTTCACCGCGGTGAAAGGCCTGCAGGTCATCATCGATGGTCCGGTGGGTTGCGAAAACCTGCCGGTGACGTCCGTCTTGCACTATACGGACGGGCTTCCTCCTCATGAGTTGCCGGTCGTCGTTACCGGCCTGGCGGAGGAGGAGCTGGGACAGAAGGGCACCGAAGGCGCGATGAAGCGCGCGCATGAGACGCTGGACCCAGGGTTGCCCAGCGTCGTGGTGACCGGATCCATCGCGGAGATGATCGGCGGCGGCGTTACGCCCGAAGGGACCGGTATCCAGCGATTCCTTCCCCGCACGATCGACGAGGATCAGTGGCAGAGCGCCGACCGAGCCATGAACTGGCTATGGACGGAGTATGGCGCGAAGAGGGGGCGGATGCCCAAGCCGAAGCCCCGCCAAGAGGGCGACAAGCCTCGGGTCAACATCATCGGACCCATCTACGGGTACTTCAATACGTGGTCGGATCTCGCGGAGATCCGGCGCCTGATCGAAGGGATCGGGGCCGAGGTCAACATGGTGTTCCCGATGGGGACCCACCTCGCAGACGTCGGCCGGTTGGTCGATGCGGACGCCAATGTCTGCATGTATCGCGAATTCGGTCGCATTCTCTGTGAGTCGCTAGGTAAGCCGTATCTGCAGGCGCCCATCGGCCTTCACAGCACGACGAAGTTCCTTCGCGCCCTGGGCGAGGTCCTAGACCTGGACCCCGAGCCGTTCATCGAGCGTGAAAAACACACCACCATCAAGCCGATCTGGGATCTGTGGCGATCGGTGACCCAGGACTTCTTCGGGACGGCAAGCTTCGGAATCGTGGCGACCTCGACCCACTCGAGAGGGATACGAAACTTTCTCGAGGAAGAACTCGGTCTGCCATGCAGCTTCTCTTTCGAGCGCTGTGCCGGCGTTAAGCCGGACAACGCGAAAGTCCGAGAAGCTATTCATGAAAAGACTCCATTGATTATATTCGGTAGTTACAACGAGCGCATGTATCTTGCCGAGTGCGACGCGAAGGCCGTGTATGTTCCTGCTTCTTTCCCAGGAACCGCGATCAGGCGCCATATCGGCACGCCATTCATGGGTTATGGTGGTGCAACTTATCTCGTGCAAGAGGTCTGCAACGCGCTTTTCGACGCACTCTTCCATATTCTTCCGCTGTCCACACAGATGGATCGCGGCGATTCGACACCGTCAAGGTTGGCGGAGGAGTTGTCGTGGGATGAGAGTGCTCAACAGACCCTTGATACGTTAGTGAGAAGTTATCCGGTGTTGACTCGGATTTCGGCTGCCAAGCGACTGCGGGATGCCGCGGAGGCAAAAGCTCGGGCGAAGGGGGAAGTCTCCGTGACTTCGGCGACGGTCATGGCGGTCCAGTCGTCTACGGGCAATGGGTGGGCGGCATGAGTTTGGAGGAGGGAGAATGATGAATACAGCTCAACGGACCGTGCGATGTGATGAGCGAAAACTGGTCGAGGCTCGGCGATTCCAGGTTTATATGGTGCTCGGGTTCGTTCTTTTTCTTCCGGTGGTGATGGTGAATCGTGTCCTGAAGTGGCAGTGGCACGGCCGCCGATTTGCCGCGGCCCCCCGCCAACACGAGTCGATCCTCAGCGAGACCAAGGCTGAGGTGCAGAGCGCGCTCGCTTTCGTCTTCATGGCTTAAATGACCTCGGCTTTCGCCGAGGTATGCAATTCGCTGGGGCCGTATCGGTTCTGGCGTTCCTGGCCGCGCGGGATGAGCGCGGTAGCCGAAAGGCTAATATCGAAAGGGTGTAATTGATGGCTGATAACAACATCAACGAGTACTCAGGGCTCAGCGACCAGGAAGCCAAAGAGTTTCACGGTCGCTTCATGATGAGCTTTTCGTTCTTCGTGTTCATTGCCGTGGTTGCGCACATCCTGACTTGGATGTGGCGTCCTTGGTTCTGAAAGGAGTCGTAGACTATGTGGAAAATGTGGCAGTGGTTCGATCCGCGGCAATACATTGCGGTTCTCTTCGCGGGCAATATCGTGCTCGCGCTCGTGATTCACTTCATTCTGTTGAGCACGCCGCGCTACTTCTGGCTGGGTGATCCGGCCCAGCCGCCGGGCTCCGCGCAGGCGCCGACGCCGGCTCAGCAGATGTCGGCATTGCCGCCCTCGCAGTGACGCGAAGCGCAGCAGTGACGGCCTGAGCGACGGGCGCGAATCCGTCGGAGGGTTCGCGACCCGTCGTCAGGTTCCTGCGCGCGGCTGAGCAGGCGGCTGTCTCGATTGGAGGTTATCGATGGCCTTGCAGAGTTATGAGAGGAAGTACCGCGTTCGAGGCGGCACCCTGGTCGGCGGGGAGTTATTCGACTTCTGGGTGGGCCCGTTCTACGTCGGTCTCTTTGGTATTTCGACGGTGTTCTTCTCGATCATCGGCACCGCGCTGATCCTGTGGGGCGCGGCGCTGGGGAACACCTGGAATCCGTGGACGATCAATATCCAGCCTCCCCCTCTAGAGTACGGCCTGGCCTTGGCCCCTCTCGCCGATGGAGGCATCTGGCAGCTCGTGACCATCTGCGCCGTGGGTGCTTTTGGTTCGTGGGTGCTCCGACAGGCGGAGATCAGCCGTAAGCTAGGCATGGGGCTTCATATCCCCGTCGCGTACAGCGTAGCGGTATTCGCGTACGTGACGCTGGTGGTGATCCGGCCCATCATGCTCGGCGCATGGGGACACGGGTTCCCGTACGGGATCTTCAGCCACTTGGACTGGGTGTCCAACGTTGGCTACCAGTACCTACACTTTCACTATAATCCCGCCCATATGATCGCCGTATCGTTGTTCTTTACGACGACGTTGGCGTTGGGGCTCCATGGCGCGCTTATTTTGTCGGCGGTGAATCCGAGGCCCGGGGGAACCGTTCGGAGCGCGGAACACGAGGATAGCTTCTTCCGCGACCATATCGGGTACTCGATCGGCGCGATCGGCATTCACCGGCTCGGGCTCTTCTTGGCGCTGAGCGCGGGTATCTGGAGCGCGATCTGCATCGTCATCAGTGGGCCGGTGTGGACCGCGAGCTGGACCGAATGGTGGTCGTGGTGGCTCGACCTGCCGATCTGGAGCTGAGGGAGGGTATTTAAATGAAGTTCGAATACCACAACCTGTTTTCCCAGATTCAGGTCGAGGGGCCGGATGCCGGAGCGCCGCTAGAGCACGGGCAACCGCCGCATCCCCGGACGAAAGGACGCTTCTTCGTCGACCTCGTCGGCCGCATTGGTAGCGCCCAGTTTGGCCCCATCTATCTGGGGTGGCTCGGGTTCGCGTCGGCGATCTGCTTTTTCATCGCTTTTGAGATCGTCGGTCTCAACATGATGGCCTCGGTCAACTGGGACCCGATCGAGTTCGTTCGTCAGCTCCCATGGCTGGCGCTCGACCCGCCCCCACCGCACTACGGGCTGGGGTTGCCGCCGCTCAACGATGGCGGCTGGTACATGCTCGCAGGCTTCTTCCTAACCGTGTCCATCATGCTGTGGTGGGCGCGCACCTACCGCCGCGCGCGCGCGCTAGGCATGGGGACTCACGTCGCGTGGGCGTTCGCGTCGGCGATCTGGTTGTACTTGGTGCTCGGTCTCTTCCGACCCGCGCTCATGGGAAGCTGGGGCGAGGCAGTGCCTTTCGGGCTCTTCCCGCACCTCGACTGGACGGCGGCGTTTTCGATGCGCTACGGGAATCTATTCTATAACCCGTTCCACGCCCTCTCCATCGTCTTCCTTTATGGGTCGACCCTACTGTTCGCCATGCATGGGGCCACCGTGCTCGCAGTGAGTCGATACGGCGGTGAGCGAGAGATCGGACAGGTGGTGGATCCTGGCACCGCGATGGAACGAAGTGCGCTCTTCTGGCGCTGGACGATGGGTTTCAACGCGACGTTCGAATCCATCCACAAGTGGGCGTGGTGGTTCGCAGTGCTGACGACCCTGACCGGGGGCATCGGCATTCTGTTGACGGGAACCGTCGTTGATAACTGGTACCTGTGGGCGGTCAAACACAGCTTTGCGCCCGAGTACAACATGCCGTACCCGATTCTGCCGGATCCGGCCACTCTGGAAGGGCAGCCATGACCGAGTTCTTTCTGAAGCTAATGGCCGTCATCAGCGCCGTCGTGGTGGCTGCTGTCTATTTCTTGTTCGGCATCGAGACGGTGAGCGTTCAGCGGGGCTACGAAGGCGTGGGCATGGACCATGTCCTCAACCGCGACGTGCTCGGCAAGCTCGCGATGGACAACGAGGTGCCGGTGGCGATTCCGCAGGCGGACCCGGACGGGCCTCGCGCTGCCGAGGCGTATCAGAACGTCAAGGTCCTTGGCGGTCTAAGCACGGGGCAGTTCGTACGGGTAATGGCATCGATCACCCAGTGGGTGTCGCCAGAGCAGGGCTGCAACTACTGCCACAACCCGAACAACATGGCCTCCGACGAGGTCTATACGAAGCATGTGGCTCGCCGCATGCTCCAGATGACTCAGCACATCAACGAGAACTGGCAAAACCACGTCGGCCAAACGGGGGTGACCTGCTGGACCTGCCATCGCGGGCAGCCGGTTCCCAAGTACATCTGGTTCAAGGAGCCGCTCAACCCTTACGCGTTTCGCGCGTTGGGCAACCCGGCCCAGCAGAACATCGCTGGTGACAATGTCGGCTTGTCGTCGCTGCCCAACGACCCGTTTACGCCTTTCCTCGAGGGGGAGAGCAGTATCCGGGTCGTCGGCAAGACACCGTTGCCGACCACCAACCGAAGCTCGATCAAGCAGACCGAGTGGACGTACGGGCTGATGATTCATATGTCGACCGCCCTCGGGGTCAACTGCACCTACTGCCACAACAGTCGGGCGTTCGCGGAGTGGAAGCAGAGCCCGCCCGCGCGCACCACCGCCTGGTACGGCATCCGGATGGTTCGTAATATCAACACCGAGTACACGAACGGCTTGCTGCAATACTATCCGGACAGCCGAAAAGGTCCGACCGGCGACGCCCCGAAGGCGAACTGCAAGACGTGCCACCAAGGCGCCTACAAGCCGCTGCTCGGTAAGGCGATGGCCAAGGACTTCCCGGAGCTCCAGAAGTCGAGCATCTACGTGCCGCCACCGAAGCCCAAAGACACCGACGGTGACGGCGTCTTTGATGACAAAGATCAGTGCGCGGAAGAAGCGGAGACGGTCAACTTCTATAAGGATGGCGATGGGTGTGTGGATGAGGTGCCGGCGGAGCTGGCCGATGTCGCTGGCGTTATCGAAGGCATCGAGTTCTCCGAAGGCAATGAGCGGTTGTCGCCCAACGCGACTCGCATCCTGAATAGCGCCATCCGGATTCTGGCCCAGCACCCGGATCTTCAGATCGAAGTGGGTGTTCACTCCGATAACATGGGTGAGGAGTCGGCCAATAAGGAGCTCACCCAGACCAGAGCGGACCTCATCAAGGAGTATCTGTCTACGCGAGGTGTCGGTGACCGGGTGACTGCGGTCGGGTATGGCTCGTCGATGCCGACGGCTTCGAACGAGACGCCCGAGGGTCGAGCTGAGAATCGACGGGTCGAATTCAAGCTCGACTGATCGCCCTCGACTTCTTCTCGGCGGCGACCGCCTACGTATTCAGAGGTCGCTCCCCCGATCTCTCGGTGGCCGCCGCCACTTCCCCTCACAATCCGTGCTCTTGTGGGTCTGCAAGAACGGTCAAGCAGGTCGGCCAATCCGTTGCTAGATTGAGCGTGTGCCGCGCGTGGTCGACACATGGCTCAGGGTTCTGTCGAGGATCAACAGGTCCCGCGACCGAAGGATGCCTCTCGATAAGCTGGCGACGGATATGGAACGCTCCATCTACGCCGTGCAGCGAGGATTCGCGGCCGTCGCGGGGGAGACGCCCAAGCAGTGCAACCGACGCCTGCAGCTCGAGCGAGCGGCGACGTTGCTGCTGACCGAAGACCGAACGATTCTGGACGTGGCCTTGGAGGCCGGGTTTCAGAGTCACGAAGGCTTCACCCGGGCATTTACGGCCCACTTTGGGCAGTCACCGCGAGCCTTTCGTTCTAACGCTCGTACGCGGCTGGAGCACCCCGGCAGTCATGCGCAGTGGCTTCTGGGGATCGGTCCATGCATCCGCGTCTATCGTCTACGTCGACACCAACAAGGAAGAGAGGGATTCATGGCCTACGACATCACCATTCAAGACATCGATGAAATCACGCTGTTGTTCAAAGAAGCGCGGTGTCGCCACGCGGATATCGGGGCGGTGCTGGGCGAGTGCCTACCGGCCGTCTTTCGATACGTCACCGAGTCGAGCATTCAGATGGTGGGCCCGCCAATGACGGTCTATATGCACTGGGGACCGGGGATGGTTACGCTTCGCGCCGGCTTGCCTGTGGCGGCTGGGGCTTCCGGCCAAGATGACATCGAGTCAATGGTGTTGCCGGCGGGCCGGGGGGCGGTGACTGTACACGTTGGGCCCTACGAAGGGCTCGGTCTAGCCCACGCGGCCATCGAGACCTTCATTCACGAGCAACAGCTGGCCTCCGCGGGGCCGCTTCGCGAGGTGTATCTGACGGATCCCGGGGAAGTGCCGAACCCCGATGAGTGGCGGACTCAGATCCTGTGGCCGATCGACTCGTAGTCGGTTAGCCTGAACGCCGGGGGCTCAAGCGCCCGGGTTGTGGCGATAAGCCCACCGCCACAAGACCGAATCGGGAACGGGCAGCACCAAGAACAGGTGTTCGAGAACGGCCAGGGCCAGGATCGTCGCCACCAAGCCGGCGGCTGCGGCATCGAACGCCGAGGTAGTCAGCCCGACGGCGATGATCCAAACTACGCCCGCCGTTCCCGCCGCGACCGAGATCGGCATCAGCGGGTTCAAGCGAGCCCGTCGAAAGTAGCTCAACATATAGGTGAGGTGAGCGGGGACGAACTCCACGGTCAGATTATGCACGCCCAGGAAGACGTTGAACTTCGCGCTCAAGCGCATCACCCATAAGACCAAGAACGTGGCCATGCCGACCTGATTCGGTGCGTTCATGGTGAGGGCGAAGATCAGCCCTGCCGTCGCGGCGAGGGCGAGCTCGTGGTGAATCACGATCTCCGCCGCGTATCGGAACCGACGCCAGCCCGTTGCGTCGGGCGGACAAGGCTTCTTTCGGGGGCCGGTGACCCATCCCGTGAGAAAAGTGAGCTCGTGCCACGCCCAGACGACAATCGCGCAGACAAACGAGAGGTAGGCGGCGCCCACGGAGGGAAGGCGGCTGCAGTAATACAGGCCCACCATGCCGCCAAGGGAGAGAACAGACGTGACGAGAAGGCTACTTCGAAAGGTTCGCTGCGGCAGGTGCTCGACGTAGAGCAGTACCCCGGTGCTGAGCCACCACAGAAAGAGGGCAAACAAGGCAGCCGGGGCGAACACGGCCATATGGTTACCAGGCCGGATGAAGCCGGCTGCGCTCAGGCAGCTCGTTTGGCTTCACCGGCAAGAAGTACAGCCGAGTGAACGTGAATGCGGCCTGTGCCTGATAGGGCAGGGCCCGCAAGTGGCCCAGCCAGCCGCCCGATGCCTTCGCGCGCTCGATCTTCTCGGCGAGGGTCACCATTCGCTTCAGCCCGGCGAGGAACGCAGGGTTGTCGAGGTCCAGCAGCACCGGGAACACCTGCTTGGAGATCTCGAGGGTGATGTGGAAGACCTTCATCCCGTACTCGGTGGGGTCGATGCCCAGCGCCCGATGGAATTGATGGCGGTGGTGGTCTCGGACGAACATCGTCGCGAAGACCGCCAGCTGGAAGAAGCGGATCCAGAGCTTGTTGACGCCGCTCAGGAGTCGACGATCCGCGCGCATGAGAAGGGCGAACGCCTCGCCGTGGCGGAACTCGTCGTTGCACCACTGCTCGAACCACTTGAAGATAGGATGGAAGCGGTACTCGGGATGGGCCTGCAGATGGCGGAAGATGGTGATGTAACGGGCGTAGCCGATCTTCTCGGACAGGTAGGTCGCGTAGAAGATGAACTTGGGGCTGAAGAAAGTGTACTTCTTGGCCTTCGTCAGGAAGCTCAAGTCGACGCCGACCCCAAAGTCTTTGAGGCTATCGTTGATGAATCCGGCGTGACGGGCCTCGTCGCGGCTCATGCACTTGAAGAGGGTGCAGATATCCGGGTTCGTGCCCCGCTTACGCATCTCCGCGTACAGAACGCAGCCAGAAAACTCGGCCGTCAACGAGCTGACGAGAAAGTCGATGAACTCGGACCGGAGCGGCTCTTCGATCTGTGACAGGTCGAAGTCCCACTCGTCGCGGCGTTTGAAGTGACCTTTGTTGGGATCGCTTTTCATCTCCGCGATCAGCTCGTCCCACTCCTCGCGAACCGCGTCCACGTTGACGCGGTCGAGCTTGTCGAAGTCGGTCGTATAGAAGCGGGGACTGAGCGCGGTGGTCTGCTGGGCTCGCTTCGTGGTTTCGTTGACGGATTGCTTGGCGGCAGGAACGTCGAGGGTGGTTGCAGTCATAGGATCCTCCGGTCGCTGAAGCTAACGTCGAGCAGCTCCAAGCACTGAGCATTGCCGGTCATCTTCGTCCACAGACGTTCGAGCGCGGTGGCTCGGGTTACCGTGGCCGTGCGGCGCTCGGTCTGAACTTCGCCGTAGGGCGGGTGGATAGGCGCGCCATGGACGAGGACCTCATCGCCCGGCTCGATCTTGATGTCTCCGTCGAGGATGACGTGGGCGTGCAGGCTTTCAAATGTATGCGAGACTTCGACGGTGCATGGGACGTCGAATATTCGGCGTCTAAGCATGATCATGGCCCTCCTGCGGCCAACGTAGAGTTGGTCGCCAGCAGCCGCGCGAACGCAGCCCGATTGTCGCGGCCGAATCCCGTCAGCTCGATGGACTCCCCGGTCGCCGGATCTCCGATCGTGAGCCGGTTGTCGGCCCACAAAGTCAATCGGAACGGCGGATCGTCCTGCACGCGGTCGAGGCGTCGGCTCCGAACCAAGCTTCTCATGACCCCGCGTATGAATCCATTGGTACCGGGGTCGAGTTGCGTAACCGGCTCGCCGTTCGCCCCCGTAACAATGACCCCGCCGTCGGGCGCGTCGCCGAACCTCAACTCCATCGTTCGAACTACCGCCGCTTCCGGAATTGCTTGGCGTCCGACACCGGTGACCCTACCCACGCCGGCCGCGACGAGGCTGGCCACCAGGAGTAGGCCAGCCGCGGCCAGCACCTGGGGGGGGATAGGGGCCGGTTGTTCGCTCATGCAGAGACCTCGGCCGCGATCCGCGCCCGCTGCATGGGCGCCGGGCGGGGCGGTCGTTCCGCTCGCGTCGAGCCCCCCCGCCGTTCGGCATCCGCCGTCCAGGCGTCCGTCAAGAGCTGGGCCACCCGGGCCGCGTCGGGGACGCACCTCAACATCGGCTCCGGGTTCCTGAAGCGGGCCGGTCGGACGTGGGGCCACATGTGCAGGTAGGCCAGACGCCCGGTGCCGGTGAGACTCAGCGGAATATCGCCCCGGCCGTCGGTCAATACTCGCAGCGCGGCGCTACCGATCTCCGCAAAAGGAAGGTTCACGGCAAGCTGGATCGCGATGCCGAATCGCATGACCACCCGTCGATCGGTAATCGTGTACACCGTGGTTCGCGAGTGCCAATACGCGAGTCCGGCAAAGATGCCGAGCGCGGTGAGTGCATAGGGTAGGAGCGTCAGCGCTGAAGCGACGGCCCCAATGGGGCTCGCCGCCTCGAACATGACCGCGGAGATCCCGCGCAGGACCATGAGGAACACGAAGTACGCCGCGAGCGCTCTGACGTGAAACGTCCGTCGGGCGAGGGTGCGCCAGTCCGGCGCCCCCTGCCACAGGATGGACTCCCCCTCCGGGAGCTTGCCCGGCAGTCCCCGGACCGCTTCGTACTCGTATTCGCTCACAGCAGCGGACCTAGTCGAGCCGGGGTGGCGTACAGGTGCCCGCCGCCGTAATACGCGGAGATCTTATCCTCCTCGAGGGCGGTGATCTGGTCCGGGCTCTTGATGGTCGGGACGTCCGCGAACTGGGTGGACAAAATCGATGCGACGTCGATCTTGCCGCGCAGTCGATTGTAGTTGGCCATGGGCATGGGGAGCAGTCGCGTGCCGCCGCCATTGTCGAGCTCGACCTCCAGGTAACGAACGTCGAAGTCCGCTCGGTCGACCCACAGGTCCTTGACCACGCCGGCTTTCTTTTCGTCAGCGGCGATGACCGGGGTGCCGCGGGGGTCACCGGAGCTTCGAGACAGCTTAAAACCTTCGGCGACGCGCATCGGAACGACCAGCGGCTCACCACCGATGGTCAGCTCGGGCGTGTCGTGACGCTCGGCGAAGGATGCCGGACCGACGGCATCGACCATGGGGTTCCCGGTCGGCTGCATCGGGTTGCCGGTGTACGGGAACATGGGCTTGGCCTTGACTTCACGGGTGTCGCGCTTGTCGTTCGGCGCCTCGTAGATCGTGCCGTCGGGCAGCTTGTATTTCTTCACGATGCCCAAAAGGATGGAGTTCTTCCGCCAGGTCCAGCCGTTGTCCTCGCGCTCCAGGGGGTAACCTTCTCGGCGGTCGCCGATGCGAATCCAGTAGATCAGCCCCGCGAAGAAGAGCCAGAAAACGTACAAAGCAACTTGTGCTACGTCGATGTGTTGCGTGAGCGCGCCAGTGCCTTCCATGCAATACTCCTTAGTTCACCCGTCACCCGGGAAGCTCGGCCAAACCAAATTTTGACGAGGGCTCTCTTTTGGCCCCGCCGATACGTACGAGTGGACCGACCGCAATCAGTGTCGCGAACAACAGCGCGATCTCCAGGTGGTAGACGACGCTGTAGCCGGCGGCGGGTCCGGTGAGCGCAGGACCCAATGCGCCCTGCGTTGCGAGATTGGTGACGGCGTCTCGGATAGCGCCGCCACAGGCGATGGCGACACCCATCGAGGTCGCCTGAACGGCACCCCACGCCCCCAGCGCGACCCCGCTGTCGCCGGTTTCCGCGAGCTCCATGGCCGCGGTCAGGGTACAGACCGAGAACAGACCGCCCCCGAAACCGATGAGGACGGTGCCGACTCGGAACAACAGTGCCGACTCCAACGGCGCGGCGAATACGACGGCCGAGAACGCACCGATCCCGGCCAGAGCGCCGAACCCCGCCAGCTTGTAGCTGTCGGCGCCGCGACCGAGAGCGCGGGCCGCCCACGTGAATCCGACGAGGCCCCCGAAAGCGAGCAGCGCGGTGAGATGGGTTGTTTCCGATACTGTGAGGCGAAGGATCTGCCCGCCGTACGGCTCGAGAAGGATGTCTTGCATGCTGAAGCCGGCGGTGCCGAGGCCGACCGCGACCAGCAGCCGGCTCGCTCGCCCGCCGGCCGCAAACTGATTCCAGGACTGCCTGAATGTGGGGTGCTCGACGTCGAAGCGAGTCCGGCTCGGATCTCGCGGCTCCTGCTTGTACATCGCGAAGAGATTGATGGCCATCGTCGCCCCGGCCGCGCCCTGGATCACTTGGATCAGCTTGACCTGGGTGAAGTCCTCGAGGAGGTAGCCGAAGACCACCGCGCTCACGCCCGTCCCGACCAATAGCGTGACGTATAGGAGAGCGACGACACGAGGGCGGGTCTCTTTGGGGGCGAGATCCGTGGCCAGGGCCAGCCCGGCCGTCTGAGTCATGTGCATGCCGTAGCCGACGAGGAGAAAGGCGAGGGCGGCGGCCGCTTCTCCGGCGAACGGGACCGCGGCCCGGCCGTCTCCGGCCAGCAGGAGAAGAGAAAAGGGCATGATGGCCAGACCGCCGAACTGAACCAGCGTTCCCATCCACAAAAACGGCACTCGCCGCCAACCAAGATGCGATCGATGCGTATCCGACTTGAACCCGATCAACGCCCGGAACGGGGCGAGGAGCAGAGGCAAGGAGGCCATGGTCGCCACCAGCCAGGTCGGAATCCCCAGCTCGACGATCATGACGCGATTGAGGGTTCCGAAGATAAGAACGGCGGCCATGCCCACCGAAACCTGGAACATGGACAGCCGAAGCAGCCGTCCGAGGGGGAGCTCCTTCGTACCGGCGTCGGCGAAGGGGAGGATCTGTTGGCCGAGCTCGCGCCAAACATCCTGAAAGCTCTTCGCCTTACTCATCGCTGGCCTCGCGCGAGCTCCATGGTTTGAGAGGTGTAAAAGCCGCTCGCGATCCGCTCCGTTCCCGTGACGCGCCACGGCGCGAGGTCCGGGTGTTGGGCGATGCGCGTCCGCAGGGTCGACTCTCGAATAGGTTCGATAGCCGGGGCTCGATCACCGCGAGGGAACAGTCGGCCGACGAGGTGCATGAGGGTCAAGAGCACCGTGCGCGGGGCGAAGGTCACCACCACGCCGTGATCCGCCCGCTCGCACAGGCGCGCGATCATGTTCACCATGTCGTGCGTTCGGTAGTGAATAAGAGAATCCATGGCCACGACGTAGTCGAAGCGGCCGAGCTCGTCGTCGAGCATGTCGCCGACCCGCAGGTCGATGCGGCCGTCACCGAGATCTGTCGGTAGCCGCTCCTTTGCGACCTCGATCAGGCTCGCCGACAGGTCGATAGCGACCACCTCGGCGCCGCGTCGGGCCGCGGCCACCGATAGCGCGCCGGTCCCACAGCCGGCATCGAGTACCCGGCAACCGCGAAGGTCGGACGGCAGGACGTCGAGGATTCGATTGCGCATCCGATCTCTGCCCGCGCGGACCGTCTCCCGGATCCGACTCACCGGGCGGTCCGAGGTCAAGCGGGCCCAGGTCTCGGAAGCGGTCCGATCGAAGTACGCCTCGAGCTGGCCGCGGCGCTGTCGATAGGTGAGCGTCTTCATGTCAATCGAACCCCAAGAAGTCGAACAGGTCGCGGTCGCGCATCGGCTGGGGGTCGAGCGCCACGCTGCCCGCCCACAGCTGAGCGGCGAGCTTCAAGTACTCCTGCTGGACGGCTTCCAGCTCGGGTGTGCACTCCATCTCGAACAAGGTCCGCTTCTTCAGTCGGCTGCGACGAATCGCGTCGAGATCCGGAAAATGCGCCAGCCGCTGCAGCCCCGTCGCCTCGTTGAAGCGGTCGATCTCGTCCGTTCCTGCGCTGCGGTTAGCCACGCATCCGGCGAGCCGGACCGCGTAGTTCTTCGATTTGGCCTGTATCGCAGAGACGATCCGGTTCATCGCGAAGATCGAGTCGAAGTCGTTGGCCGTGACGATGACGGCCCGTTCGGCGTGCTGAAGAGGGGCCGCGAATCCGCCACACACCACGTCGCCCAAGACGTCGAAAATGACGACGTCAGTGTCTTCCAGCAGATGATGTTCCTTGAGGAGCTTCACCGTCTGACCGACCACGTAGCCGCCACATCCGGTACCCGCCGGCGGCCCGCCGGCCTCAACGCACATGACGCCGTTGTAGCCTTCGTACACGAAGTCTTCGGTGCGAAGTTCCTCGGTGTGGAAGTCGACCTCGTTGAGGACGTCGATCACCGTCGGCATCAAGCGCTTGGTCAGCGTAAACGTCGAGTCGTGCTTCGGGTCGCAGCCGATCTGAAGGACTCGCTTGCCCAGCTTCGAGAACGCGACGGAGAGGTTCGACGACGTGGTGCTCTTGCCGATCCCTCCCTTGCCGTAGACCGCGAATACCTTGGCACCATCGATCTTCGTCGCGGGGTCGAGATGCACCTGGACGCTCCCCTCGCCGTCGGTTCGGATGTCCTTGCGGGGCAGCTGGATGAGGTCGTCGTTGGATAGCACTGTATGCACGTGGATTCTCCTGCCGCGCTAAGCCGCGACGATCTGGTTGAGGCCTTCCAGGTGGTCTTCCAGCTCGTCGCCGGCTTCTCTCAGCGCCTCGAGCGTGGACTCATCGGGTTGCCAGTAGTCGCGTTCATGGGCCTCGAGGAGCCGGTGCGCGAGCTTGGCCGAAGCCTTGGGGTTGAGCTCGGCCAGTCGACGCCGCATATCCGGGTCCAGGACGAAGGTCTGGGACATCTGTTTGTACACCCATGGAGCGACCTGTCCGGTGGTCGCGGACCACCCCATGGTATTGGTGATGTGGGCTTCGATCTGCCGCACGCCCTCCGGGCCGTGCTTGAGCATGTTCTCGTACCACTTTGGATTGAGGACGCGGGTCCGACTCTCGAGACTGACTTGCTCGCCCAGCGTGCGGACCGTTCCTTCGCCCCGCGTCTGGTCGCCGATGTACACCGGGACCTCCGTGCCTTGGGCCCGGGTGACCGCGCGGCCGATGCCGCCCAAAGTGTCGAAGTAGTGGTCGATGGTCGTCACGCCGAGCTCGACCGATTCGAGATTCTGGTAGGTGAGCTGAACGTTGGCCAGCGCGCTCTGCAAGAGCTCCTGCTGCCGGACGGGTTTGCCGCTTCGTCCGTACGCGTAGCACTTGCGCCGCTCGTACGTCTCGGCGAGGTCGTCTTCTTGGGTCCACGCCCCGCTGTCGATCAGCTGGTTGACGTTCGAGCCGTAGGCGCCGTCCGCATTGCTAAACACCCGCAGAGCGGCCGTTTCGAGGTCGCAGTTGTGTTTCTTCTGGTACGCGAGCGCGTTTCGACGGATGAAGTTCCGCTCCGGCGGCTCGTCGGCGGTCGCCGCGAGGTACGCGGCCTCCGCGAGCAACCGGGTCTGCAACGGGAGGAGATCCCGGAAGATGCCAGATAGCGTTACTACCACGTCGATGCGCGGCCGGCCGAGATCCTCGAGGGGGATGAGTTCCGCGCCGGCGATCCGGCCATAGCTGTCGAACCGAGGCTTGGCCCCGATGAGGGCCAAGACTTGCCCGATCGGGCCACCCTCGGTCTTGAGGTTGTCCGTTCCCCACAACACGATGGCCATCGTTTCCGGCAACCCATGGCCGTCGGCGGCATGTCGCTGCAGCAGACGAGCCGCCTGCTGAGCGCCGTCTTGGACCGCAAATGCGCTCGGGATTCGGAAGGGGTCGAAGCCGTGAACGTTGCGTCCCGTAGGCAAGATCTCGGGGTTGCGAAGCAGATCGCCCCCGGGCGCAGGGCGGATGAATCCGCCGTCGAGGGCGTGAACGATCGCCTTCAGCTCGTGGTCGACGGCCATTTGCTCGTTGATCGAGGCTAGCCGTGCGAACAGACGCACATTGGCGTCGGTTTTGCGCAGGCCGCCGGCCGCGAGGGCCTTTTCCGGGCTCATACCGGAGACGAGGGCGGTCACCGCGGTTTGTGCGGGATCTCCGATCTCCAGCTCGGCGATGGCCGCGAGATGGTCAGCCCGCGCCTCGTTGGTCGCGGGTTGCCCGACGGTATGAAGGTCTTGCGGGATCAGCGTCCGTTCGAAGCAGGTCAGCTTCTCGCTCAGTTCGATGATCGGGGTCTCACCGCACCACTCGACGTCGCTGGGAATCAGGTCGAGCTCGACCGCCTGCGCGTGGATGATGGGCACGAGTCGATCGCGCTCGTCGGCTTGCTCAGGGGGCAGGGACCGCCATCGGTCGATCGAAGCTCGCAGGTCGATGAGGCCTTGATACAGACCGGCGCGAGCGAGAGGTGGTGTCAGATAGCTGATGAGCGTAGCGGCGGAGCGGCGCTTCGCGATCGTCCCCTCGGACGGATTGTTGGCCGCGTACAGGTAGAAGTTCGGAAGGTCACCGATGAGCCGATCCGGCCAGCATTCGCCGCTCAAGCCCGCTTGTTTGCCGGGCATGAACTCGAGCGCGCCATGGGTGCCGAAATGCAGGACGGCGTGAGCGCCGAAGTCTTCTCGCAGATAACGATAGAAGGCGGAGAAGGCGTGGGTGGGCGCGAAACCTTCCTCGAAGAGGAGGCGCATCGGATCGCCCTCGTATCCGAACGCCGGCTGAATACCGACCACGACCCGACCGAATCGGGCCCCGAGGACGAAGATGGAGCCCCCGTCACTCTGTTGTTTGCCCGGGGCGGGGCCCCACTGGGCTTCGATCTGCGGCAGCCATCGTTCACGGCGCACGTGGTCATCCACGTCGATGCGAGTGAGGACGTTGGCGTCGGTACCGAGCGTCGATGCGTTGCCTTCGAGGATCGTCGTTCGCAGTTGCTCTACGCTGTCGGGCAGGTCGACGTCGTAGCCGGCTTCGGCGAGCTCGGTCAGGGTGTTGTACAGCGATGAGAACACCGAAAGGTGAGCGGCGGTTCCCACCGCCCCGCCGTTGGGGGGGAAGTTGAACAACACGATCGCGACGTTTCGCTCGGACCGGGGAGCGGTGCGCAAAGCGACGAGTCGAGCCACTCGACTCGCCAACATGTCGATGCGATCCGCGACCGGCTTCATCGTGGGGCTGATCTGGCCCGGTTCGCCCTCCGGCCGTCCGGCGAACACCATGGGGCCCGTCGCGCCATCCAGCTCGGGAATGGCGACCATGATCGTCGACTCGACGGGAAGAAGGCCACGCGAGGACGCTTTCCAGTGTTCGATGGTCTGAAACTCGATCGCTTGCGCGGAAAGATAAGGGACGTCGAGCTTGGCGAGGACTTCCTCGGCGGCGCGAGCGTCGTTGAAGGCCGGGCCGCCGACGAGCGAAAAGCCGGTGAGAGACAGAACCGTGTCGACCGTCGAGCGGCCGTCGCGCACGAAGTACGCCTCGATGGCGGGGCGCGCATCGAGCCCACTGGCGAACGCGGTGACGACCCGCATTCCTTTCTTCTGCAGGGCTTCGATCACCGCGTCGTAGTGGGCGGTGTCGCCGGACAGCACATACGAGCGCATCACCAAAACGCCGACGGTCGGTCGGTCGTGCTGGCCATCGACCTTCGGAAGCTGATCGAGCGCGGTCACGATGCGGTCGGGAAGCGCCGGGTGGTACAGGCCGACGTCCGGGTAGTCGACCGGCGCCGCCGCGGTGAGCTGCTCGCTCAGCTTCGCCCGGTCACCGGTTCCGTATCGTCCGACCAAGTACCGGACCATGTTGGCGATATTGGTGTCGGAACCGGCGAGCCAGTACTGCAGGGTCAGGAAGTAAGCGCGGACATCCTGCGCTTTGCCGGGGATGAAGCGAAGGATCTTGGGGATCCGACGCAGCATCTTCATCTGGTTGGCGCCGCTGCTCCCTTGGTTCTTTTTGCTTCCCCGCAGTCTCTTGAGGAGGGCCAGGGGACCTTTCGCCGGCGCGTCCATTCGGAATCCGCCCAAACGCGTAAGCTTGATGACCTCGCCGGCAGACATGGCGACGATCATCGCGTCGCAGGCTTCGCGGCGCGCGTTGAGGTCGGGGAGGACGGCCTGGATATGGTCCTCCATGAACAGCATGTTGGCGAAGATGATGTCGCCGCGAGCGATGTCCCGCTTGCAGGCGTCGAGGGCGTTGGCGTCTTCGTTCCAGTCCGTCGCGGCGTGGAACGTCAGCGAGAGACCGGGCAGCTCTTCGGACAGATGGGTCCGTGCTCGCTCCACCGCGCCCGCGATGTGGCGATCCAGCGTGATGATGACGACGCGTACGGGCGTTCGATCAGCGGCTGAAGTGCGCTTTGGCATCGTACAGAACCTCCAGGGTGATCTCAGGGGCGCCGGTCTCGGTCGCGAATCGTTCAGTGTTCCGACGGGCCTTACCGCGGACGAAAAAGGGGATCTTCTTCAGTTCTTTTTCGGCTTCCGCCGTCCATACCGGCGCCGCCGCCGTCCGCGGCGCGCCGGTGGCCGCGGGGCGTTCGGGCGGCGCGGTCTTCGCGCCTTCGGCCTCGGTTTCGCCCGTCGCCGCGTCTTCCGCGGCCGACCGAGAGGGCGGCGAGTGGTTCAGATGGGACGGACCCGCATGGTCGCTGAATTCGAAGTCGTCTCTGAACATGTGCAATAGGTGTTCTTCGAGGCCCATCATCAGAGGATGGACCCAGGTATCGAATAGGACGTTCGCACCCTCGAAACCCATCTGCGGCGAGTAGCGGGCCGGGTAGTCCTGCACGTGGACGGGGGCGGAAATGACCGCACAGGGAATGGAGAGTCGTTTGGCGACGTGACGCTCCATCTGCGTACCCAACACCAGTTCCGGTTGCAGTTGGGTGACGCGGTCTTCGACCTCGAGGTGATCGTCGGTGATCAGAGCTTCGACTCCGTATCTCTTCGCCGCCGCCCGAACGTTGCGGGCGAGCTCACGACTGTAGGTTCCGATCCCGACCACTTCGAACCCCAGCTCTTCGCTTGCGACCCGGGCCGCCGCGATGACGTGGGTCGCGTCGCCGAAGATGAAGACCCGCTTGCCGGTCAGGTACGTCGAGTCGATCGAGCGCGAATACCACGGCAGGCGAGAGGGCTCGCCCTCGAGAACGGGCGCGGGGTCGACTTTGGCCAGCTCGGCGACCTCTTTGACGAAGTCGCGGGTTGCATTGAAGCCGATGGGCACCGTCTGGGTCCAAGGCTGATCGAAGCTTCGTTCGAGCCACCGGGCCGCGGTTTCCGCGATCTCCGGGTACAGGACGACGTTGAAGTCGGCGTCCGGCAGGCGCTCGATGTCTTGCGGTCGCGCGCCCAAGGGGGCGGTGACGTTGATGTCGATCCCCAGCCGATCCAGAAGTCGGGTGATTTCGACAACGTCGTCGCGGTGACGGAATCCGAGCGCCGTCGGGCCCAGCAGGTTGCAGGACGGTCGCGGCGACGGGGATCGCTTCCGGTCTCGCTCACCGGAATTGAACGTTCGGACGACCCGATAAAACGTTTCCGCGGCCCCCCAGTTCTCCTTCTTGGAGTAGGACGGCAGCTCCAGCGGGACGACCGGGATCGAGAGGCCGAGCGTCTTGCTCAGGCCCTGCGGGTCATCCTGAATGAGCTCGGCGGTGCATGATGCTCCGACGAGCAGGGCGTCGGGCTCGAATCGCTCGACGGCGCTGCGAGCGGCGTTCTTCACGAGAACGGCGGTGTCGCCGCCCAAGTCGCGGGCCTGGAACGTCGTATAGGTCACCGGCGGGCGCTGCTGGCGGCGTTCGATCATCGTGAACAGCAGATCCGCGTACGTGTCGCCCTGCGGCGCGTGCAGGACATAGTGGACCCCGCGCATCGCGGTTGCGATCCGCATCGCCCCGACGTGCGGTGGGCCTTCGTATGTCCATACCGTCAGCTGCATGGTCAGACCTCGAGCCGCTCGCGGCGAACGAGCGGTCGAACGAAGAGCTCGGCTAGGTCGGCGGCTTGCTCGAAGCCGTGGACCGGGGTGAAGACGAGCTCGATGGACCACTTGGTGGTCATCCCTTCGACCTCGAGCGGGTTGGCGAGGCCGAGACCGCAGACCACGATGTCCGGCTGAGCGGATCGGCATCGATCGAGCTGCCGCTCGACGTCTTGACCCTCGCTCAAGGTCACGGAGTCGGGGAGGAGCTCGAGCTCCCGTTGAAGATACTTCTGATGAAGGTAGGGGGTCCCCACTTCTACCGGAACCATTCCCAGCTCTCGGCTCAGGAAGCGCGCGAGCGGAACTTCCAGCTGGGAGTCGGGGAAGAAGAAGATCCGGCGACCCTGCAGTCGTTCACGGTACCGCTCGAGGGCGGCGACGGCGCGGCGGCGCGCGCTCCCGATGGATGACTCGAGCGCCGCCGACTTACCGAAGGCCTCAGCCGCCGCCGATAGCCACGCGGTGGTTCCCTCCGCGCCGAACGGGAATGGCGCGGGAAGGTAAGTTGCGCCGCGAGCCTCGAGAAGGCGACCGGTCTCCCCGAGGAACGGCTGCGCGAGCAGGAACGAGGTCGACGATCCGATCCCCGGAAGCTCACCCGCGCGACGGGCAGGCAGGAACGCAACGGGAATATCGATGGCCTCGAAGGTCCGGCGCAACTGATCTTCCACGATGTCCGGCAGGGTGCCGACCACGAGGAGCGAGGGCGCGGCGTTTGGGGACGCTTCGGCCATCTCGGGCACGAGGGCGGAGAGGCAGGCGTCCTCGCCCTGCGTGAAGGTGGTCTCGATCCCGCTGCCCGAGTAGTTCAGAACGCGGGTCGGGGCGACGGCCGCGGAGAGTCTTTCTGCAGCGCGTCGAAGGTCGAGTTTGATGACTTCGGATGGGCAAGACCCAACCAAGAACAAAAGTTTTATGTCTGGGCGTCGAGCCAGGAGCCGGCGAACGACGCGGTCGAGTTCTTCGTTGGCGTCGGCCAATCCGGCCAGGTCGCGCTCCTCGATAATCGCGGTCGCGAATCGAGGTTCGGCGAAGATCATTACGCCCGCTGCAGATTGCATGAGATGAGCGCACGTCCGGGAACCGACGATCAGGAAGAACGCATCTTGAATCTTCCGATGCAGCCACACGATGCCGGTCAGGCCGCAGAACACTTCGTGCTGCCCCCGCTCCCGCAGGATCGGTAAGTGGCCAGAGGGCCGCGGCTCGGTCGAAAGCGCAGCCACCGTCAAGCCTCTGCCAAGACCGGCGCACTCTGGAGCCGCGCCGCACGCAGCTTGATCAAGAACTGGCCCGCGTTGACCACGTAGGCGGCGTAGGCCGCCAGCGCGAGAAGCATCTGGTCCGTCGCGGACAGCCATCCCGAGAACAGCGCCGCCAAGTAGGCGGTATGAAGGGCCAAAACGAGGATGCTGACGACGTCCTCCCAGAAGAAAGCGTCGGCGAACAGATAGCGGCCGAACACGACCTTCTCCCAGATGGAGCCCGTCACCATGATGGCGTACAGACACAGCGTCTTGATGACGATCGACGCCGTAGCCAGAACCAGGCCATCTCCGGTGGCCAGGTACCAAAGAACAAGGGCGAGGCTGACGAGGAATACGAGGAACTGAACGGGCGCCAGAATGCCCTGGACCAATGTCCACGGGGTCGTGTCCCGCCGCTTCTTCTGCTCGGCAGTGTACAGACCGCGTCTAACCGCCTGCGTTGTGGCGGGCATCGCCTGCGCCGTGGCCGGAGCCTCTTGATGAGGAATACTCATGTCTCCTGCTCGGGTCGCCCCGCCTTGGCGCCGCCGCAATGGCGTGGACAATCCTTTGATGCCCAAAGTTAGTTCTGGACCTCCCGGGTGTCAAGTCGACCGAACGTCAGGGGTTGTTTACAAAGAGGCCGCCATCCGTTATGCCGAAGAAGACGTCGCGTTGAAGCGTGTTCGGATGCGTGTTCTGGTGCCCTATCGGCCCCATGCTCGCTTCGTACACGCGGAGCGAGCCTTCGGCCGGAGGACAGGGAGGCTGGAATGTCGAGCGGACGAGAGCGGCTCTCAAGAGGTTCGTCAAAGTGGACACAGTCCACGAAGGATAGGTCCGTCCCTAGTCGGGTCCTCTCGGGAACGGCTGTGACTTCCCGTGATTTCACCGATGACTCGGGCGCGCGTTTGGCGCGAACCATCCAGGCGGAAATTGTACCGAGACTTATGCTTGCACACCGGGACGGCACGGAATCCCCGAATGGGGAAGCCGCTTATGCCGCCACTCCGCCCAGCATCGAAGATGTGTCCGAGCTCGCACGCTTGATTATCGCGCACGACGCGGATCTCGGCCGGGATTACATCGAGGCGATGCAAATGAAAGGAATGTCGGTCGAGAGCGTCTTCATCGACCTGCTGACGCCGGCGGCTCGACTGCTCGGAGCGCTGTGGGCCGACGACAGGTGTACTTTCACCGACGTCACCATCGGACTATCCCGACTTCAGGGGCTCGTGGATCGGCTCGCTTCGGCGTTCTGCCGAGAGTCCGACACGGCGCTCCTGCCGGGACCGCGCGCCGCACTTATCGAGATTCCCGGGGAGCAACATACGTTCGGTCTTCATCTCGTCCGCGAATTCTTTCGAAGAGAGGGATGGGATGTATGGGGCGCATCGTCTTCGCATCCGCGAGAGCTGGTCAATCTCGTTCAGGACGAATGGGTGAGCTTGGTGGGGCTCACGATGAGTAGCGCGGGGACCATCGACGTCGCTTCCAATATGATAACCGAGGTTCGTTCGGCGTCGCTGAATCCGAACGTCTTTGTCCTGATCGGTGGGCCGTGCGTCATCGAAGACCCGGCGATCGCGCAGCGAGTAGGGGCGGACGCAGCGCCAGCGGATGCGCGCGAAGCGCTCAAGGTCGCGCGAAGTCACTACGATCAAATGGGTTCGTCTCGCGAACGCCATTAGAAATTCAGCGAGGGGGTGGAAAGGCAATGCCGAGCAGCACGTTGGGCCAATTCCGAACCCCGGAGCAGTCATTGGGAGACCTTGACGCCCAAGTGGCGGCACAACTCATTGCCGCCGCCGCGGACGTCGCTCTCGTCATCGACGACGATGGTCGAGTGATAGATACGGCCATCGGCGAAAGCGAGCTTGCCTCGGACATCGCCGACATCGTCGGCCGAAGATGGGTCGAAACGGTGGCGCCCGACAGCAGCGCCAAGGTCGAGCAGCTGCTATCCGAGGCCAGCGCTCGGACCATGACCCGGTCGCGGGAGATCAATCAGCGGGTCGGTCCGGATCGCGATATTCCCATTCGCTACTCGGCGGTCCGTCTCGGTAGTCCGGGGCGGATCCTCGCCATCGGTCGTGACCTGCGCTCGATCGCCAGCCTTCAGCAGCAGCTGGTGAGCGCGCAGCAGTCGATGGAACGGGAGTACGCGCGGCTTCGCCACGCCGAGACGCGCTACCGACTCTTGTTTCAGATCGCTTCCGAATCGGTCCTCATCGTCAACACCACGACCTACAAGGTATCGGAGGCGAATCCGGCCGCAGGGAGCCTGCTGGAAGACAGCCCGCAGAGGATCATCGGCCAGCCGTTGGCCGCCTTCTTCGGCGAGGATCGGTGGCCGGAGATCCAGTCGCTGCTGGGATCGGTGCGAGTGACGGGGTGGGCCGAAGAGATGACCACCCGCCTCGTCGACGGGCGAGAGGTCGTCATCTCCGCGTCGCTCTTTCGGCAGGACAACGCGTCGCTGTTTCTTGTCCGGCTCGGTGACGGCAAAGAAAGCGTCGAGGGCGCGGCGACACCGGGGCGGACCTCGTCCCGGCTGCTCGACGTGGTGCAGGCTTTGCCCGATGCCTTCGTGGTCGCGGGTTCGGACCGGCGAGTGCTCACCGCGAACACCTCGTTTTTGGACCTCACGCAGCTGGCGGCGGAGCAACAGGTGTTGGGTGAGCCGCTGGATCGGTGGGTGGGACGCCCGGGCGTCGACGTCAACATCCTGATGGCGAACCTGCGCGAGCACGGAGCGGTCCGGAATTTTGCGACCGTCGTCCATGGAGAGTTCGGTTCGGTCGAGCAAGCGGAGATCTCCGGCGTGTCGGCGATGCACGGCGACCAGCAGTGCTTCGGATTCGTGATCCGCGCCATCCCGCGACGGTTCTCCCTCGAGACCCCGACCGGTCCCGAGCTGCCGCAGTCGGTCGAGCAGCTCACGGGATTGGTCGGTCGAGTGCCTCTCAAGGAGATCGTTCGTGAGACCACCGACGTCATCGAGCGGCTGTGTATCGAGGCCGCGCTCGACGTGAGCGGCGACAATCGAGCGTCTGCGGCCCAGATGTTGGGACTCAGTCGGCAGAGCCTGTACGCGAAGCTTCGCCGGTACGGGCTGGGCGACCTCGAGTCCGGAGGAGGGAGTTGATGACCTCGCTTTCACAAGGTCAGGTGACCCCGCAACGCAGGCTGCCGGCGCCGACGGCGGTCGTCGAGCTGTTGAAGCCTATTACGTGGTTCGCGCCGATGTGGGCCCTGGGGTGCGGCGTCGTGTCCTCAGGGGTGCCCGTCGTCGAGCGATGGCCGCTGATCCTGATGGCCATTCTGCTCGCAGGACCGCTGGTGTGCGGGACGAGCCAAGCCGTCAACGATTGGTTCGATCGCCACGTCGACGCCATCAACGAGCCCGATCGACCGATCCCATCGGGTCGAGTGCCGGGACGGTGGGGTTTGTACATCGCGATCATCTGGTCGGCGGTGGCGGCCGCGGTCGGGGCTACCCTCGGGCCGTGGGTGTTCGGCGCGGCGTTGATCGGCCTCGCGCTGGCCTGGGCGTACAGCGCCCCGCCATTTCGACTCAAAAAGAACGGCTGGTGGGGCAACGCGGCGGTCGCGGCCTGCTACGAGGGCCTGCCGTGGTTCACCGGCGCTGCGGTGATGACGGCCATCGTCCCCGATGGCCGGATCGTGGCCCTCGCGGCGCTGTACAGCGTCGGGGCTCACGGCATCATGGTCTTGAACGACTTCAAAGCCGTAGACGGCGACACGCAGATGGGCGTCCGATCTCTGCCAGTCCAGCTCGGGGTGAAGGTCGCGGCGAGGCTGGCTTGCGTGGTGATGGCGCTGCCGCAGCTGGTGGTGGTGGGGCTGCTCATCGCCTGGGATCGACCGATTCACGCCGCGATCGTTTCCGGTCTCGTCGTCGTCCAGCTGGGGCTGATGACCCGCTTGGTGCGCGATCCGAAGGGGCGGGCGGCTTGGTACAACGCGACGGGGACGACGCTGTACGTCCTCGGCATGCTTGCGAGCGCGTTCGCCGTTCGCGGGCTGTTCACGGGAGGCGCATGACCATGGCCGGACTGACTTGGCTGTCTATCTTTCGCATCGGTCTCGTGCAGACCGCGCTCGGGTCGATGGTCGTGCTGACCACGAGTACTTTGAATCGCGTCATGACCATCGAGCTTGCGTCCTTGGCGATGCTGCCCGGTGCGTTACTGGCGCTTCACCATGCAGTTCAGATCGCCCGCCCGAAATGGGGATACAACTCGGACATGGGCGGACGCCGAACGCCCTGGATCATCGGTGGGCTCGCGGTGCTTGCGGTCGGCGTTCTCATCGCCGCGCTGGCGACGGCATGGATGAGCACCGCCCCGACGCCAGGCATTGTGCTGGCGGTGTTCGCGTATATTCTGATCGGAATCGGGGTCGGTGCTTCGGGGACCTCGCTGCTGGCCATGCTGGCCTCGGAGGTGGCTCCCGGCCGTCGAGCACCCGCCGCGACCATCGTGTGGATCATGATGATTATGGGCTTCGTCGTCACTTCAGTGGTCGCGAGCGCAAATCTCGATCCGTTCTCGTTCACGCGGTTGGTGGCCGTCACCGCCGGTGTTGTCGCGGTTGCATTCATCGTCGCCGTTGTCGCCGTGTGGGGGGTCGAGTCTTCGGTCCCGACCAAGAACGCGGCGCCCGAGACCGAAAAGCCATCGTTCGTCGAAGCGTTTGAGGAGATTTGGGCGGAGCCCAAGGCCCGAGCGTTCACGATCTTCGTGTTCATTTCGATGTTCGCGTACGCCACTCAAGACCTGATTCTTGAGCCATTTGCCGGCGCGGTGTTCGGCATGACACCGGGGGAGTCGACCGGTCTGACCGGCGTCCAGAGCTCCGGGGTGCTGCTGGGGCTGCTCATCGTGGGATTCGCGGCGGGCGGCAAGGACCGCCCCCGCTTCGGATCCGTCCGCGTCTGGACCGTCGGCGGCTGCGTCGCGTCCGCTATCGCCCTCATGGCGCTCATGATCTCCGGGTACGTTGCCGGTTGGCCTCTGCGGCCGACGGTATTTGCTTTAGGGCTCTCTAACGGCGCGTTTGCGGCGGCGGCCATCGGCTGGATGATGACGCTCGCTGGCGACGGACGTGCGTCTCGCGAGGGCGTAAGGATGGGCCTTTGGGGCGGGGCGCAGGCCATCGGCTTTGCCCTGGGCGGTTTCTTGGGGACGGTCGGCGTCGATGCTGTCCGGTACCTCTTCGACTCTCGGGTGCTGTCCTACGCGGCGGTCTTCGGGGCCGAAGGGGCTTTGTTCCTCGTGTCCGCGATTCTTGCCGCGCGCATGCAGATGGTGGCTCGCACCGCCGAAAGCGGCTTCCTTTCCACCGATAAACACGCGCCCTCGTTGGGCGCAGCGGGGCTCAGCTCATGACCGAATCCATCTATGACGCCGTTGTCGTCGGCGGAGGCCCGGCCGGGTCCACCGCTGCCACCGAGCTCGCGCGGGCGGGCAAGTCGGTGCTCCTCCTCGACCGAGCGGGCCGGATCAAACCGTGCGGCGGCGCGATCCCGCCTCGCCTCATCCGCGATTTCGACATCCCGATGTCGCTGCTGTGTGCGCAGATCCGCTCCGCGCGCATCGTGTCGCCGACGGACCGGAGGGTCGATATGCCCATCGAGGGCGGCTTCGTGGGCATGGTGAACCGTGAGGTGTTCGATGAGTTTCTTCGGTCGCGGGCGGCCGAAGAAGGCGCCGAGCGCCGGGTCGGTCTGTACGAGGGCATCTCGCGAGACGAGGAAGGGGTGGCCACGGTTCACTACCGGGCGCCCGAGGCGCGGGGCGGTGGGGCCAAGCCGGCGGCCGGCGATGAACGGACGGTTCGGGCCCGGCTGGTCGTGGGCGCGGACGGAGCCCGGTCCAAGGTGGCCCGGCAGGAGGTTCCCGGCGGCGGCAAGGTCCGTTGCGTCTTCGCCTACCATGAGGTGATCGAGGCGCCCCAATCGGCTGCGAACGACGAGTACGACGGCCGTCGGTGCGATGTGGTCTACAACGGCGAGGTATCACCGGACTTCTATGGTTGGGTATTCCCGCATGGTGGGACGGCGAGTGTGGGCACGGGAAGCGCGAACAAAGGCTTCAGCCTCCGGCAATCCGTAGGGGATCTCCGGGCGGCGACGGGCTTGGACCGGGCTCGGACCATCCGACGGGAGGGCGCCCCGATTCCTATGCAGCCGCTGAAGAAGTGGGACAACCGCCGCGACGTGGTTCTCGCTGGCGACGCGGCGGGGGTGGTCGCGCCATCGTCGGGCGAAGGCATCTACTACGCGATGATCGGCGGCCAGGTTGCGGCGCAGGCCGGCATAGAGTTTCTCGAGACCGAAGATCCTCGCGTGCTGGCCAAAGCGCGAAAGACGTTCATGAAAGCGCACGGACGCGTGTTCTGGGTGTTGGGGCTGATGCAGCGCTTCTTCTACAGCAGCGATAATCGTCGGGAGCGGTTCGTGACGATGTGTCAGGATCCGGACGTCCAGCGGCTGACGTGGCAGGCGTACATGAACAAGGAGCTCGTCCGCGCGCACCCGATGGCCCACGTGCGGATCTTCTTCAAGGATATGGCGCATATCATGGGTCTCGTGTCTCCGTAGCCGAGTGGAGACCTTCTACACTTCCGGCAAGATCGTCGACATTGTTCTCGTCTTTGTGGCGGTCGAGTTCGCCGCCCTCGCGGTCATCTACACGCGGACCGGTCGGGGAATAGCCCCGCGGGATGTAGCCAGCAACCTGCTGTCCGCCGTTTTCCTCTTGTTGGCGTTGAGAAGCGCTCTCAACGGGATGAGTTGGCTGTGGACGGCCGCGTTTCTCGCCGCCTCGTTCCCCGCCCACTTGCTTGATTTGCGAATAAGATGGAATAACCCGCCTGGACCACGCCGACCCGAAACCGAAACGGACGTTGCGCCAGGTCGCGGAGACCGTTAATCGGTTCACGGGGTGGGCCCGGTTGACTCCACTGAGGTGGAGCAGCCCACGCTCAAAGAGGAGACGGAAAAAAGATGGAGAATAAGTTGGTTACTCGCCGCCGCGCCCTTCACGTCATCGGCATGACGACCGGTGGCCTGGTCATGATCGGTTGCGCCCCGGAGAAGAAGGGCGTGCCTGCGAAGAAAGAGGCGCCTGCGAAGAAGGAGGAGCCGAAGAAGATGGCCGCCGCCCCGTCGGACGACGACTGCAACGCGACCATCGACGACACCTCCAAGAAGCTTCGTTCGACGCTCCAGTACGTCGAGAAGAGCGCTATCGCCGAGAAGAACTGCGGCAACTGCCTGCAGTACGTGGCGCCGGAAGGCGGCAAGAAGTGTGGCGGCTGTAAGCTGTTCACGGGGCCGGTCCAGGCCGCGGGCTACTGCCTGAGCTGGGCCGCTAAGCAGGCCTAGTACTCGCCGAATCGCTGCTAGGGGCCCTGGTCGCGAATACCGACCAGGGCTCCTTTCCGCTGCTCGTCATCCCGCAGCCCGCATCCCACATCGTTGGCATCGATCCCGCGCCGGTCTCGATCACCACCACTGAGGTTTTTTGCGCTCGGGTCGATGCATCCCGAGTGGACAGGACGCTTCCCCCCTTGTTCGTCCGCTTCAGTCGGCCCTACCGAGGCCGAGGTTCTAGGCGTGGGGCGAACAGTGGGGATGAAGGCGCTCATCTTCCAGCTCATGCTGGCGGCGGCGGTGGGGATTCCGTCGGGTCTTTGGTCGGAGCGAATGCCATCGTTGCCGGTCTCCGCCGACACGCTCGCACCGAGGCCCGAGACCCCGACATGGACGGTCCTGCACGTCGTTCATGCCGACGGCTGGAGTGGGGCGCCGGTCATCGATCATCTGCTGACCGCCGAACACCCGGACCGGGTTCAGCACGTGGTTCTGTTCTTCGGGCGAGACGAGATCCTGACTGAGCGGCTGCGGAGCCGTGGCGTACGGGTGTTGGCCGGCCGCGGTCGCGGGCCGGTGTTGGCCGGCCTGTTCGTGGTGTCGCCGGACGGCGATGTGGTCGCCGCTCGACGCTACCGTTCGCCGCTGGGGGGTGCGCCGACGGACTGAAACGCGGAATGGGCGTCAGTCGTCGTCATCCGGTTTGATGTGGACGGTCAAGGGTTCGGCGTCGAGGATCGTCCGCGGACCGTTCCTTTGCTCTCGCGAGGACAGGCGCAGCTTGTCGCCGTGTCGACGCTGTACGACGTCGACGATCGTGTCGTGGCCGATGACCAGCAAGGCATGAGGATTGGACTGCTTGGCGTCGATCAGGGCCTTGGGCGGCTTGGTGGGGGGAGGCGGTTCGGGCCCCCGGGGGAGGATGGGCGTCACCAACTCCGTCTTCAGCCGGGACGATGACGCCTCGGACAAGGCGTCTCGGAGGGCATCGACGACCGCACGCATGTCGTGCTTGAAGCGTGTACGCCGTACGGTCAGGGGATGCAGGCGGGCGAGGCGCTGAAGAGGGTCAGGAAGCTCATTGGACGGTGGGAGCTCGCCGCCGTCGACCAGGACCGGAATCACCCGTTTTCGGGTTCGAAGCGCAGTGCGGAGCGCAACGACGACGTAGTCGTTGTCGCGGTCGATCCGGCGCCGGCCGCGATAATCCTCTTCGGTCAACCAGCTGGGTCCGATCATGGCCAAGAACGCTTCGCTGCGGCGAACATCGGTCTCGAGCCGCCGAATGAAGTCCTCACCGGCGGCGAGGGCGTCGGCGTTCACCCGAAGCTGAGCAGGATGGAAATGGTTCTCGAGATGGCCCAGCGCGCGGCCCACCGCGAGGTCTGCGTCCCGCTCTCGATAGCTGACGAAGATCACGTCACGGCCCCATCTCAGGGTGCCGGATCCCGCAGCCGTCGTCGAGGGGCTCGCGGTGTTCCTGACCCGGCTATCCACCGGCTATAACCGCGGCGGGAGAATCCGGATGCCCATCTTCGCGACGCGACGGCTCATCGTACGGCCCTGGACCCTGGCCCAGACGGACATCGCCTGGGCCCATCGAATCTACAGCGACCCGATGGTCGTCAAGACGATCGGCGGTCGCCTGATGACCGACATCGCGGCGACCGAGCAGCACGTGCGAATGCGGCTGGATCGGCAGCGCAAGTGGGGCGGCCGGTACGGCGCGTTTGCCATCCAGCGCCGTTCGGACGCGGAGGTCGTCGGCTCGGTGCTCATCAAGCCATTGAAGGGTCACGGCGACGTTTGGACCGACGACATCGAGATTGGGTGGCATCTGGCCCGGGTGGCTTGGGGCCATGGCTACGCGACCGAAGCCGCCCAGGGGCTGGTTAGACACGCCAAGACCTTGGGCATCGCTCAGGTCCACATCGTCGTCGAACCCGGGAACCAACGGTCTTTGAACGTGGCCGGTCGTCTCGGGGCCCAGCAGGGCGAGCGGACCACCCGTTACTACGACGGTATCCCCCTCGAGCACTTCACGCTTGCTGTCGGGTGATGTCGGAGGCGGCCGGCGCGGTGGTCACTCGGCGGCGAGGCGGGCGACGTACTGGTCGACCTCGGGTTCGCCGTCATAGAAGCTTGGGTCCATCTTGCGGGTCAGGGCCCAGCGGTGGAGCCACGTGATGCCTCCTGGCCCGAAGTAGTCGTCTTTGCTGCCGTAGGCCGGGTCCGTAAGGGCTTCGTCGAGGTCGATGAACCGGTAGCCCCGCTCACGGACGCGGTCCAGCAGGGCTCCGAGGTAGTCGGCGTTGAGAACGTTGGCATGGATGAGCAGTATCTGCGGCAGCTCGTAGCCGAGCAAATCGCGCGACGTCCGCTCATAGAAGCGGAAGTAACGGATCATATACTCGACATAATCCTTCCCGATCTGCTGGGCGAGGACTTCGTCGTTTTGTCGTAGGGCGTGCTCGTAGGCCCGGGCATAGATATAATCGTAGTTGTCGATGGTCACCGGCGCGACTCGATACCCTCGGCGGGCGAGCGCGGTCTCGACGGCGGTGCGGGTCGCGGGATCTCGGCCCGTATGAAGGAATGGATGTCGGAAGTACTCCAGGGGGCGGCCGGCTTCGGACAGCACGGATCGGGTGGACGCTTCCCCCCTTACGATCTCGTCGATGAACCTCTTGGCGTCGACCTTGTGGAGATCGACGTGAGAGTAGGTGTGGTTGCCGAGGTCGCCGCCAGCCGCCACCCACATTCGAAGCAGGTCGACGCGATCGGTGTTGAGTAGATTTTTGCGCTCCAGCTTGGCTTCGTTGACGAAGCCGATGACCGGAGCCCCCTGGGCGCGAGTGGTGTCGAGTAGACGCTTGGTCATCCTCTTGAGCGTCACCTTGTCTTTTCGGTAGAGCTCCGTCGCAAACGGGAGATCGTCGACAGTGATGACCACACGCCGATCGGGAGCGGGTACGTCGTGCCGACAAGACAACATCGGCGTCCCCGAGCTCATCGTGACCAAGATGGCGATCGGAGCCGCCCAGTACTTTGGGACTGACGTAACGCCCATGCGACAAGTGTAGCGTTGGGTTTAGAGGTTGAAAAGCGATCGGTCGAGGTGGATCTCGGACCGCAGGTTGGCTTTCGGGTGCGGAAGCGAAGAAAAAGTGGATTTTACGGCGTGGGTCCCTTGACACAGGTCGTCAAGTCAATCGAGGGTCTGCGCGTCCAATGGCGGCGAGCGATTCAACATCGCGGAGCACCATGCTCCATTCTTCGGTAGCAGCCCTCGCGGTGGCTCCGGCGCCCGTCATCATCGGGGGACGATTCCCCACTCAGCTCACCGCCCGCGCGATCGCTTCGGACCTCGGTCTGCTTTCGCTCGCAGCGCTCGTCGTCGTCGGCCTCCTTCTAGGCCTACGGCTAGTGAACCTCCTTGTACTCGTAGTCCTTATTAGCGGGTGCGGGCCGCCTTGAGCTGACAACAGTCGACGCTTGAAGAGGCCCCGCACCCGAGAAATCGGATGCGGGGCTTTTTTTTTGATTCGAGGGCCGCGGACGCGGCGCCGAGCGAGGAACGAAGATGAACAGCGAACCAGCCTCTGTGAAATACGAAAGCGACACCGACCCGACCCTCATCAAGAACGAACGGGTGGCGATCATCGGTTACGGATCCCAAGGGCACGCCCACGCCCTGAACCTCAAGGACAGCGGGGTAGCGGTGAAGGTCGGCCTTCATGCTGGGAGTAAGAGTCGACCGAAGGCCGAAGCCGCCGGTCTGGAGGTCGGTTCGGTCCGCGACGTGGCGGAATGGGCGAGCATCATCGTCATGCTTGCTCCCGACACCCGGCAGCCGATGATTTGGTCCGAGTCCATCGCGCCGACGGCGACGAAGGGCAAGACCGTGATGTTCGGTCACGGGTTCAACATTCGCTACGGCACCATCGAGCCCCCCGCGGACATGGACGTGTCCATGGTGGCGCCGAAAGGGCCGGGGCACCGGGTGCGAGAGACGTACGTAGAGGGCGGCGGCGTTCCGGCCTTGGTAGCGGTTCATCAGGATGCCAGCGGGCAGGCGGAGGCCAAAGCGCTGTCGTATGCGTGGGCGATCGGCGCGGCTCGGGCCGGCGTCATCCGCACCACCTTTGCCGAAGAGACGGAGACCGATCTATTCGGCGAACAAGCGGTCCTCTGCGGTGGCGTCAGCGAGCTCGTCAAGGCGGGTTTCGAGACCCTGGTCGAGGCGGGATATCAGCCCGAGGTCGCGTACTTCGAGTGTCTTCACGAGCTGAAGCTGATCGTCGACCTCATGTATAGAGGCGGCCTCCGCTACATGCGCTACTCGGTGAGCGACACGGCGGAGTACGGCGACTACGTGAGTGGCCGACGGGTGCTGGGCGAACCGTCTCGTGAGGCCATGAAAGAGATCCTCGCCGAGATTCAGGATGGACGCTTCGCTCGCAAATGGATCGAAGAGAACCTGTCGGGACGCCCCAACTTCGATGCGACCCGCCGCGCGGAGTCAGACCACGAGATCGAGCGGGTCGGAGCGCGACTGCGGGCGCTGATGCCGTTCGTACAGCCGGTCACGGTAACGCCAGGGGAGTAATCGATATGGAACCGTACGTACGCATCTTCGACACCACGCTGCGGGATGGCGAGCAGTCGCCCGGCGCAACCATGACCAAAGCCGAGAAGCTGTCCGTGGCCCGTGCGCTGGCGCAGCTCGGCGTCGATATCATCGAGGCGGGTTTTCCCGCCGCATCTCCCGATGACTTCTTGGCCGTGCAGACGATCGCGATTGAGGGGGGCCAAGGGCCGTACGCGCCCTCGATCTGGGGGCTCGCTCGCGCCCAGAAAGGGGACATCGATCGGGCGCTGCGAGCCATCGAACGCGCTCATAAGCCGCGCATTCACACCTTTCTCGCCACCTCCCCCATTCATCGCCGGGCCAAGCTTCGGATGAGCAAAGAAGAGGTCATCGACCGAATCCGGGCCATGGTCGCGTACGCGAGCGAGCGCTGCGGCGACGTCGAATTCAGTCCCGAAGATGCGGGGCGTACGGAGGTCGACTTTCTTCACGCCGCGGTCGGGGCGGCCATCGAAGCGGGCGCAACGACCATCAATATCCCGGATACCGTCGGTTACACCCAACCGGCCGAGTTCGGCGCGGTCATCGCAGGGATTATAGAAGGCGTCCCTGGCGCCCGTGACGTGGTGCTGTCCGTTCATTGCCATAACGACCTGGGACTCGCGGCGGCCAATACCCTCGCCGGTCTTCGGGCCGGGGCTCGGCAGGCGGAGGTGACGGTCAACGGGATCGGCGAGCGAGCGGGAAACACCGCTCTCGAAGAAGTCATCATGGCCCTGGAGACCCGGCGCGACGTGTTCGGCCTCGCGCACGGGATCGACACCCGGAGGCTCTATCCCACCAGCCGCTTGGTCAGCGAGGTCACCGGCATGGAGGTGCAGCCCAACAAAGCGATCGTGGGCCGCAACGCGTTCGCTCACGAGGCCGGCATTCATCAAGACGGCATGCTCAAACACCACGAGACGTATGAGATCATGCGTCCCGATACCGTCGGCGCCCCGCGGACCGAGCTCGTCATGGGCAAACACAGCGGCCGACGTGCGCTGCAGTCTCGGCTGCGAGAGCTCGGCTACGAGCTGTCGGGCGACATTCTCGACCACGCCTTCGCGCGCTTCAAAGCGCTGGCGGACCGCCGCAAGCAGGTGACCAATGCCGACCTCGAGGCGCTGGTCCGCGACGAGGTCGAGCAGGAAGCGGAAGTGTTTCGTCTAGCTCAGCTCGAAGTGACCAGCCGAACGGACGGCGCGTGCTCGGCGAAGGTGGTGGTCGAAGGCCCACAGCGTCGGCACGAGATGGCGGCGACCGGATCGGGGGCCGTGGATGCGGTGTTCAATGCCATCGATCGCATCTTGGGATCGAGGTTCGAGCTGAGTGACTATCAGTTGCGCGCGACCAACGGAGGCTCCGACGCCCTCGGCGAAGCGCACGTCCGGGTGCGAGGGCGCGAAGGACGGACCTACCGCGGCTTCGGCTCCGATCAGGACATCAACGTCGCCAGTGCGCGAGCGTACCTATCGGCGCAGAACCGAGCGCTGGCCGCAGAAGGCGCGATTGACGCTCCCCGCAAGGAGGCGTCGTGAGTCGGACCCTCCTCGATAAGATTTGGGCCCGCCATGTCGTGGCCCAAACCCCCGGGCATCCGGCTTTGCTGTACGTGGACCTGCACCTGGTGCACGAAGTGACCACGCCGCAGGCGTTCGACGGGCTTCGGCGGCGTAAGCTCGCCGTGCGTCGGCCGGATCGCACGCTGGCGACGATGGATCACTGCACGCCCACCGCGCCCGACCAGGCGACGGCAGTGGCCGGCTGGTACGCGGGGCGACGATCGAAGCCGGGCTTGACCGCGATCGACGCTGAAGCCGCGCATCAACTGGAAACGCTGGCCCGAAACTGCCGGGAGTACGGGATCGAGCTGCACCACGTCGGGACCCCGGGCAACGGCATCGTTCACGTCATCGGCCCCGAACAGGGGCGCACTCAGCCGGGTATGACCGTGGTCTGCGGCGATAGCCACACTTCGACCCACGGCGCGTTCGGGGCCTTCGCTCTCGGCATCGGGACCTCGGAGGTGGAGACGGTCTTGGCCACCCAGTGCTTGCTTCAGCACAAGCCGCGGTCGGTCCAGGTTCGTTTCGATGGCCAGTTGGGCGCCGGAGTCACGGCCAAGGATATGATTCTGGCGCTCATCGCGCAGATCGGTACCGCGGGGGGGACCGGTAGCGCCTTTGAATATACAGGGGACGCGGTGAAGGGCCTGGACATGGAGGGGCGCATGACCCTGTGCAATATGTCTATCGAGGCCGGGGCCAGAGCGGGAATGGTCGCCCCCGACGACGTGACCTTCGAGTACCTATCGCGCACGCCGAGCGCCCCCACCGGCGCTGCGTGGGACGCCGCCGTCGACCGGTGGCGAGGCCTTCGGACCGACGATGAGTCTGCCTACGACGAGACCATCGTCGTAGATGCCTCGGCGATCGCGCCCATGGTGACCTACGGGACCACCCCGGCGATGGCGATTCCGGTCGACGGACGGATACCAAAGCCGCGCGGTAACGAGCGGGCGCGAGTGGAGAAGGCGCTCCAATACATGGCGCTGGAACCGGGGCAACGGATCGAGGGTCAGCCGATCCATACCGTGTTTCTAGGCTCGTGCACGAACTCTCGCCTGAGTGATCTTCGGAGCGCGGCGGACGTGCTCCGCGGTCGTAAGATCGCCCCCGGCGTGCGGATGCTGGTCGTTCCAGGGTCCGAGCGGGTCAAGGCGGCGGCGGAAGCCGAGGGCCTGCATACGTCGTTCGTCGATGCAGGGGCCCAGTGGCGGTCGCCCGGATGCTCGATGTGTATCGCGATGAACGACGATCGAGTGGGTCGGGGAGAGTACGCGCTCAGCACCAGCAATCGAAACTTCGAAGGCCGTCAGGGCCCGGGGAGTCGGACGTTCTTGGCCTCTCCGGTCACCGCGGCCGCGAGCGCAGTCGCGGGCTGCGTAACGGACCCGAGGCCGATGTTGGAGGGCGCAAAATGAGTTTCGACGTTATTCGCTCTCGAGTCTTTCCTCTCCTGATCGACCACGTGGATACGGATCAGATCATCCCCGCTCGGTTCCTAAAGACCGTGGATCGGACGGGGCTGGGCGAGCATCTGTTCGCTGACTGGCGGGAGCGGGGCGATGTCGACGGGTCGTTGTTCGGCGTCGCGTCGGTACTGGTGGCCGGAGACAACTTCGGCTGCGGTTCGTCGAGAGAACACGCGCCCTGGTCGCTGTTAGGCGCGGGTTTTCGGGCCGTCATCGCTCGGTCGTTCGCAGACATCTTCCGGGCCAATGCCTTGCGTAACGGGCTGCTCCCGGTCGCCCTGGGGCCGGCCGACCACGGCGATCTGGTCCGAGCGATCGGTGAGGATCCGACCATTGAAGTGGAGGTCGACCTCGAGGCTCAGGTCCTACGAGCGGCGGGAAAGGTCGTCCGGTTCGAGGTCGATCCCTTTTGGAGAGACTGCCTCCTGAGAGGCATCGATTCGCTGGAGTATGTGCTGGAGCGCAGCGGCGACATCGAACGATTCGAGGCTCGTCATGGCTGAGTACCGCGTGGTCGTGCTTCCTGGAGACGGCGTGGGGCCGGAGGTGACGGACGCTGCGGTCCGGGTCCTGCAGCGGTTGGACATCGATCTACACCTGCAATGGCATCCGTTCGGTGGGTCGGCGATCGATGAAACGGGGGTGCCGCTGCCCGAATCGACGTTGGCCGCGTGCTTCGACGCTGATGCGGTTTTCCTGGGCGCGGTCGGAGGGCCGAAGTGGCAAGGGGCTTCGGTCCGGCCGGAGGCGGGTCTGCTCAAGCTTCGGCAGCAGCTGAAGCTGTTCGCAAACATCCGGCCGGTGCGGCCCATTCTTTCGGTGGCGGCGACAGCGTCGCCGTTGAAACCATCGGCGGTCGAGGACGTGGACCTCGTCGTGGTCCGTGAGCTCACCGGCGGCATCTACTTCGGAGAGCCCCGCGAGCGCCGAGAGGAAGACGGCGACGTGGTTGCGGTGGATACCTGCGTCTATCGGACGTCCGATGTACGTCGGATCGCCGAGCTCGGGTTCTCGCTGGCCCGGCGGCGTCGAAGTCGCGTGATCAGCGTCGATAAGGCGAACGTCCTCGAGACGTCGCGCTTGTGGCGAGAAGTGGTGACTGAAGTTCAGGGCGACTTCCCCGACGTCGCTCTGGAGCATCAGCTCGTGGATTCGGCGGCGATGCGGCTCGTGACCCACGCTCGCGAATTCGACGTCTTGCTGACGAGCAACATGTTCGGGGACATCCTCAGCGACGAGGCTTCGGTTCTCGCGGGCTCCATCGGTGTGCTTCCTAGCGCGTCGCTAGGGGCGGGAACCTTCGGGCTGTACGAGCCTATCCACGGCTCGGCGCCGGATATCGCGGGCCGCGGGATATCGAATCCCGTCGGCGCGATCCTGAGCGCAGCGATGATGCTCGAACACTCCTTGGGACGGCCGGAGCTCGCGCGTCGAGTCGAGGCCGCCGTGCAAGAAACATTGACGGAGGGCGTCCGGACTCGAGACCTCGGCGGCGCCCAGAATACTGCAGAAGTGGCCGAGGAGGTCGCTGCTCGACTTGGAGACGACAAATGCCAATAAAGGAATCAAAATACATCTGGTTTGACGGCGAGCTCGTGCCGTGGGCGAACGCGACCGTACACGTTCTTTCCCACGGTCTACACTACGGCTCGTCGATCTTCGAGGGCATCCGCGCTTACGCGACCGAAGGACAAGGTCCGGTGGTGTTTCGCCTTCGGGAGCACATCGAGCGGTTCTTGGATTCAGCGAAGATCCACCGAATGGACGTGGCTTTTGGTCGCAAGGAGATCGAGGAGGCTTGCCGGGCGGTGGTGCGGCAGAATCGTCTCGATTCCGCTTACATTCGCCCCATCATCTTTCGAGGAATGGGCGATCTCAGCCTCACCGGGAGTAAGGGTCCCATCCACGTGGCGATCGCCGCGTTCGAGTGGGGCGCGTACCTCGGCGAGGAAGCGCTGGCTCGAGGCGTAGACACCTGCGTGTCATCCTGGACCCGCGCCGCACCGAACACTTTCCCGGCCATGGCCAAGGCCGGGGGAAACTATCTTTCGTCACAACTCATCGGCAGCGAGGCGGCGCGCCACGGCTACGCAGAAGGCATTGCGCTCGACCACAATGGGCTGGTTTCGGAGGGGTCGGGCGAGAATATCTTCCTGGTCAAGAAAGGGAGGCTGGTCACGCCGCCGCTGTCGAGCGCCATTCTTCCGGGTATAACTCGCGACACGGTCATCACCTTGGCGCAGTGGATGGGCATCGAGGTCAAGGAAGAACGCTTGCCACGAGAGGCGCTGTACATTGCCGATGAGCTGTTCTTCACCGGCACCGCGGCCGAGATATCACCGATCCGATCGGTTGACGGAATTCAGGTGGGCGAGGGCCGACGAGGGCCCCTGACCCAGCGACTTCAAGACGCGTTCTTCGGGCTGTTCAGCGGTCGGACGCGCGACGAATGGGGATGGCTGGATCCGGTCTCGATGCCGGCGCTGGCGGTCGCGAAGGGATGAACGAAGTGTTGGATGGAGGAAGAGCAACAATGAGTAGCGCAGCCGCACAATGGCTGAGGCCGGCCCCCAAAGATCCGAACGCGCATCCGATGGCCGGGCTCGAGATGTCGGGCGCGGAGATGGTCGTACAGGCGATGATCGACTGCGGCGTGGACACGATCTTTGGGTACAGCGGGGGCGCCATTCTTCCCACGTATGATGCGATCTTCAGGTACAACGAGGCGCATCCCGATTCTCCGCTGCGGCTGCTGGTGCCGGCCACCGAGCAAGGCGCGGGATTCATGGCCGCCGGCTACGCGCGCGCGACAGGGCGCCCGGGCGTCTTCTTGGTGACCAGTGGTCCCGGGGCCACGAACACCGTCACGCCGATTCGCGACTGCATGGCGGATTCCATTCCGTGCGTGTTGATCTGCGGGCAGGTCCCGACCACCGCGATGGGTACCGACGCGTTCCAGGAGGCGCCGGTCTACAACATCATGTCCGCGTGCGCGAAGCAGACGTTCTTGGTCCTCGATCCCGAGGAGCTGGAAGAGACGGTGCGGGCCGCCTTTCACATCGCGGTGAGCGGACGGCCGGGGCCGGTGGTTATCGACTTGCCCAAAGACGTGCAGAACTGGCGGGGGAGGTTCAAGGGCCAAGGAATGCTTCCCCTAAGAGGGTATCAAAGCCGTCTGCAGGCGCTGGAATCGAAGCAGGTGAGCGAAGAGGATAAGGCCGCATTCTTCGAGATTCTGCTCTCCAGTCAGCGGCCTCTGATCTACGCGGGCGGCGGTGTCATCCATTCGGAGGCTTCCGGCGCGCTACGAGAGTTTGCGAAGAGTTTCGGCATCCCCGGCGTCACGACGTTGATGGGGATCGGAGCGCTGGACACCACCGAGCCCGAATGCCTCCACATGCTGGGCATGCACGGTACCCCGTACGCGAACTACGCGGTGGAAGACTGCGACTTTCTGATCGCCGTCGGGGCCAGATTCGACGATCGGGTGGCGGGGAAGGTGAGCGAGTTTGCCCCCAACGCTCGCAACGTGGCCCACATCGATATCGACGCGGCGGAGATAGGCAAGGTCAAAGCAGTGACCTGGAGCCACGTAGGAGACGCTGGCCGGTGCCTAAGCGCGCTGACGGAGTTCGGCCGACGACGAGATATCAGCGAAGGGTTCGGGCCGTGGCGCGAGTACTGTGCCCGTCTCAAGCGAGACCATCCTCTGAATTGGGACCGGGCCAGCGAGAGGATCCAGCCGCACCAGGTTATCGAGGAGCTGAGTCGGATCACCGATGGCAACGCGATCGTATCGACGGGCGTGGGCCAACACCAGATGTGGGCGGCGCAGTACTTCGGCTTTAGACATCCGCGGACCTGGCTGACTTCCGGTTCGATGGGCACGATGGGTTTCGGAGTCCCCGCGGCGGTGGGTGCGGCCATCGGTCGTCCCGATATGCCGGTCGTCGTCGTTGACGGTGACGGGAGCATTCGAATGAACCTCGGTGAACTGGAGACGATCACCACGTACGGAGTCAATGTGAAGGTTCTGTTGCTCAACAACCGTGGGGACGGGATGGTCCGCCAGTGGCAAAAGCTGATGTTCGGGGAGCGATTCAGCGGAACGGACAAGACGATGCACACCCGAGACTTCGTAAAGGCGGCCCAGGCCGATGGTTATGAGTTTGCCGAGCAAGTTCGGGCCAAGTCGGACCTGACGGATGCGCTCGAAAGGTTCATATCCCACGATGGGCCGGCGTTCCTCGAGGTTCTGATCGATCCCGACGCGCTGGTGATGCCGATGGTCGGGCCAGGCAAAGGGTACAAGGAAATGGTCGTCGGTGAGTGGATCACCCCCCGGTCTAGCGAACCGTCCCCCGCGGCGGACGGCGCGACACCGGCGGATCTCTTCTAGGACGGCGAAGGAGAACGACATGCCGGACGCCATGCTGACGACGCTTCGTAGCGTTGAACCCGTCGCCGCCGACGATCGACACGTGCTGTCGGTCTTGGTCGAGAATCACTACGGAGTCCTGTCTCGGGTCTCGGGGATGTTCGCCGCTCGCGGTTTTAACATCGACACCTTGACCGTCTGTGAGACCGAGGACCCGACGATGAGCCGAATGACCATGTCCGTCATCGGGCGGACGGTCGTCGTGGACCAGATCCGCAAGCAGCTCGAGAAGCTTCCGGAGGTCATCGTTATCGACGACTTCACGGAGCTCGGCCCGTTCGTGGAAAGAGAACTGGCGCTCATCAAGCTGCGGCCCCACGGGATGGAAGAGCGCAGTAACCTGCTGCGTGTATCGATGCACTTCGACGCCAAGAGCGTGGATGCGACCCCGGACACGGTGACCTTCGAGCTCGTGGGGCAGGCCGAGCAGATCACCCATTTTCTGGCCATGGCCACGAAAGACGCGGAGGTCGTCGAGATCGCGCGCAGCGGCGTGGTGGCCCTCGGTCGGGGCCGGGTCGGACAGCGCGAGCGCTTCCTCGAGGAGGCGATAGGCTGTGGCTAGTGAAAAGCAGCTGCCGCGTCCGCACTCGGCCACGGTCGTCGATGGGCCAGAGCGCGCGGCGGCGAGAGGGATGCTCCGAGGAAGCGGGTTCACCGACGACGACTTTCGTCGGCCGCAGATCGGCATCGCCTCGCTGTCGAGCAAGCTGACCCCCTGCAACATGCATATCGGTGAGCTCGCGACGATGGCCGAAGCGGGGGTCGCGGAGGCGGGCGGCAAGCCGGTGACGTTCGGGACCATCACCGTGTCCGACGGCATCTCGATGGGAACGCCGGGCATGCGCTACTCGCTCGTATCGCGAGAGGTGATCGCCGATTCGATCGAGACCGTGGTGGGCGCCGAAGGATTCGATGGTTTGGTGGCTATTGGCGGCTGCGACAAGAATATGCCCGGTTGCGTGATGGCGATGCTGCGCCTCAATCGTCCCGCGGTCTTCGTCTACGGGGGGACGATCCAGCCCGGGCGCCTCGAAGAGCAGGATGTCGATATCGTTTCTATATTCGAGGCCATCGGGCAGCGTGCGTCGAACGCGATCACCGACGAGCGCCTAAAGGTCATCGAGTCGACGGCGATTCCGGGTCCGGGGAGCTGTGGCGGGATGTACACCGCCAACACGATGGCGTCGGCGATCGAGGCGATGGGGATGAGCTTACCCCACGATTCGAGTCAGCCTGCCGTGTCCGACGATAAGCGAAGACAGAGCGGACGCGCCGGCGAGGCCGCGGTGGCCCTGCTCGCGGCCGGAATTCGTCCTCGCGATATCGTCACCCGACGGTCGCTGGAGAACGCGATCACCGCGGTGATCGCGCTCGGCGGCTCCACGAACGCCATTCTTCACCTCCTCGCCATCGCCCACGCGGCCGAAGTGTCGCTGAGTCTCGACGACTTCACTGCGATCGGGCGACGGGTACCGGTTCTCGCCGACCTGAAGCCGAGCGGCCGCTACCACATGGCGCATCTGGCTCGGATCGGCGGAATCTCGCCCCTGCTGCGAAGGCTGCTCGACCACGGGCTCCTTCACGGCGATTGCCTCACAGTGACCGGCCGAACGCTGGCCGAGAACCTCGCCGATGTCGCGCCCTACCCGAAAGGCACGGACGTCGTGCGCGACTTCTCGGACCCGATCAAAGCCGACAGCCATCTACGGATTATGTACGGCAATCTGGCTCCCGCCGGCGCGGTGGCGAAGATCAGCGGCAAGGAGGGGCAGCGGTTCGAAGGGCGAGCGATCGTCTTCGAGGACGAGGAGACCGCGCTTCGCGCGATCCTGGACGGTCGGGTGGTCAAGGGCCACGTCATCGTCATTCGAAACGAGGGTCCGGTGGGTGGCCCGGGGATGAGAGAGATGTTGTCGCCGACCGCCGCCGTGATGGGACGAGGACTGGGGCAAGACGTCGCTTTGGTGACCGACGGCCGGTTCTCCGGCGGTAGCCACGGCTTTGTCGTGGGCCACATCTGTCCGGAGGCCGCGCGCGGTGGCCCGATCGCGTTGGTCGAAGACGGGGATACGATCAGCATCGACGCCGTCGAAGGCCGCATTCGGCTCCATATCGACGACGAGACGCTGCGGGCCCGGCGCGAGCGGTGGTCGCCCCCCCCGGCCCGAGAGTCGCGCGGGGTCTTGGCCAAATACGCGCGGCAGGTATCAGATGCGGCGACGGGGGCGGTGACCGACGCCGAGCCCCGGTAGGTTCTTGCCGGGCCACGAAGTCACTGATCTTTCCCGAACCACGTGTCTATATCCCGCCGATGCAACTGGCCGTAGGTTGGCCAAGATGCTTTCGCTTGGATATCCCGCCTACTACTACGAGAACATCGAGGGCGGTCACGGCGGCACGGCCAATCAAAAGCAGCTCGCCAATCGAACCGCCTTGGAGTTCGTGTACTTCGCCAAGAAGCTGATGCCGGCCACCGGCGGATAAGCTACGGGCAGCCGCTGTTCGCGAAGCGCTTGAGGTCGGACCAGGCGAACGTCCACTCCGGGGTCACCAGTTCGCGCTCCGGATCGATGACGTACCATGGATCGCTTTCGCCGGGCCGGCGGAGGACGTGAATGTCTTGGGCCGGCATGTAACTCTGCGCGAGGGCAAAGCGACGTTCCTTGTTCGCGTTCTCCACCACGTCGACCACGATGACCGCGTGGCCCGGAAACCCTCCTTTGATGAACACGTCACCAGGGCGGATGTCCCTGGGGTCCGTCACCGGACGGAGGTCGCGAGAGAGCGACGCCGTGCCGGCGTAGGTGAAGATCGACGTTAGATACGAGCGAAACGATCGGTAGCTGTGGTCGGGCTTGGCTCGGCGGCGGTTGGTCACCCGGCGTCCCCGGACCTTCGGCCGAAACCCCTGGGCCCATCGCGGCCAGTCGATTCGATGACCGCTCGTGTAGCGAAAACAGATGTGTTGGCGCTGGTCAGACGACCACTGCCACTCGGCGTACAGCCGCATCACCGCGTCCGCGCACTGCTGCAGGTTGCGCTCGCCCACGTCGACGTCGAGCACCAGCCACTGGGCCCGCTGAAAGGCCTTGTCACGGCCGTCGAACAGCTTGACGGCCGGTCGACCGGGCTTGACGGGCAGGCCCCTGAGCCACCCCGCGAAGCTCGCGCTCGAGGTTTGAATCCGCGCGAAATCCGGTGGTGGTCGCAAACGGGTGGACAGAGGTTCGCTGTGGGCCTCAGTGGGCCATGGCACCGCGGCGGCGGCGGTCAGCACGAGACTGAGGTACATAACGATGGATAGACGGCGGACGCATTCGACCTAATCACGCGGCCGCCGATCATCGCGAGATGCCCGCGCGCATCGGCCCCCGTTCAGAACGGCTAAGGGGTGAGCCCTAGGGCCACGGCGACGTGGCCGGCGATCCGGCCCCCGTTTCGATCTAACGCACACGCCTCGAGGTTCGTGACCGCCTCGGCTCTAGCTTTCGAACACCGGCCGACTTCAAGACAGGGGTGGAGACCTCGACCGAGGAAGCAGCGCGGCTGCTGTGTCCAAAGCGGACGGCGCGCCGTCGGTGGCGACTGCACGGGGTGTTGGTGCCCGCTCTGCGGTGGCTGGGCGTCCTTACCCTGTTCGCCCTCGTCGTTGGTCACCGAGCTGCATTCGGCCACAGTCCGCCGTCGTCCGATGCCATTTATGTACTGATGGGTCTGCTGGCGTATGCTGCGGTAGCCCATGTCGTCGTCTTGGTGTGGTTTCGGACCGCGGCCGGCCGCGACCGCGTCGAGTTATCGGAGGCGTTCTACATCACCGATCTCGCGATGTATGGCTATGTCATCTTCGAGTCGGGCGCGGACGCGAGCTTTCTGTTCTTTATCCCGGTGGTTCGGGTCGCCGATCAGGCGATCGTGTCCCGGCAGCGATCGCTGCTGGTGGCGATCCTCGCCCCGTGTGCGTTCGCCGGCGCCGTGGTGCTGAAGATTCACCTGGGCGGACAGGTCGAATGGCTTCAAGCGGGGGTGAAGACCGCCCTCGTGGCCGGTGCTGCGGCCTACATCGGCTTCACCAATGGCTTTGCCTATCAGCTGCGAACGCAGCTTCGGGCTTCGCTTCAAGAGACACGATCCCTCCTTGCCGCGTTGACGGCGAAGAACGAAGAACTCGTGAGCATGGCTAGAGCCGCGCAGTCCGCGGACCGAGCCAAGTCCCAGTTTCTGGCTGCGGTCAGCCACGAGCTGCGAACCCCCCTCAATGCGATTCTCGGCGGCGCTCAGCTCCTGGAGCGCGATCCCGACGCGGCGGATGCGCTGATGCAGGTGGGCATCATTCGCAGCAGCGGCGAAGAGCTCCTGGTCCTCATCGAGGACGTGATCGACTTCGCCCGAATGCAGTCCGACGAGCTCCAGCTGACGGATCAAGCGTTTGCCGTGCGAGAGATGGTGTGTGAACTATCCCGACCCGTACGTCGTCAGGCCGAGGACAAAGGCATCGCGTTCGCTTTGCACGGACTCGAACGCCTCCCGGACCGGATCCAGGGTGACGGTCGTCGGGTGCGGCAGGTCCTGACCCAGCTCCTCGACAATGCGGTCAAGTTCACGGCGTGTGGTCGGATCGACGTCACCATCGTGTGCGATAACGAAGGGGACCGGTTGCGACTGCGCTTCGTGGTCGAAGACACCGGGATGGGAATCCCTCGTGATCGTTTGGGGCGGATCTTCGAGCCGTTTACGCAAGGTGATGGCGCGATATCTCGCCGGTTCGGAGGGACCGGCCTCGGCCTCGCCCTCAGTGGTCAACTCGCGCAGGCGCTGGGAGGGGGCATCGAGGTCACCAGCGAGGTCAATCGCGGCTCGCGCTTCGTCTTTTCTTTTGTCGCTCAAACCGTGGCCGTCGACGAGCAAACGCCGCCCGCTGAGGTCGAGAGCGAGCTTCGAATTCTCCTCGTCGAGGACAACCAGGTGAACCAGAAGGTGGCCGTTCGTATGCTGCAACGACTCGGATTCACCCCTGACGTCGCCGACGACGGGGTGCAGGCGGTCGCAGCGACGGAGAGGGTGAGCTACGACCTGATCCTGATGGACCTCCAGATGCCCAACATGGATGGGCTCGAGGCGACTCGCCGAATCCTGACCGACGCCGGGCCGGCGCCAGGGCCGTGCATCATCGCGGTCACCGCCAACGCGCTTCCCGAAGACCAGGAGCGCTGCCACGAGGTAGGCATGGATGGATTCATCGCCAAGCCCCTGCGAATGGAGCACCTGAAGGACGCCATCGCCGCCGCGCCCGTGGCGCGGAGGAACCGAGCCCCCTGGCACCACGGTCGACCGGCCCGCGCCGAGGGGCCTCCGCCTCCGCCGATGTTGCCGCTCGAGGCCGAGGCGGAAGCGCGTCCATCGCTGTCGTGAATCCTCGGCGCGTGGCGCCGTCGCGGGATCGGATGGTCCTAGGGAAATTTCGAGCGTCGGGGGTTCGGTTGCGTCGGTATGCAAATGCTGTCGTCACCGCCTTCATCGTCCCCCTTGGTCACCTTCGCCTTCGGGTTGGGCATCGCTTTGGGCCTGTCGTGTCCAGTGTACCTCCTCGGCCGAGCGATCATCAGGGCCGTTCCGTCCAGCGAGGTTCTCAAGGTTCGCGGTGTCGCGCAGGAGGAGATCGAGCTCGACCGGGTCGACTGGACGATCACCGTCGAGTATATGCGGCCGACGGTGGAAGCGGCTTATGCCGAGGTGAACGAAGGGGTCGACAGAGTCGTCGAGTATCTTGAGAAGAAAGGGATAGCGGCGGCAGCGCTTCGCGTGGGGCCCCATCAGCAATCCACGGAACGACGCTACGTCAAGGTCGACAAGCTTGGAAATCAGGAACTGCGACTGGAGGGCTACCGGGTGAGCCGGCAGATCCAGCTGCTGGGCTACCCGGATATCGATCGGCTCGAGAGCGTCGAGCGGGGCTTTTCGGCCGACCTTCGCCGAACGGGTACGCAGGCGCGCCCAGGGCCGCTTCGCTACGGGCTTCGCGATTCCGCCGACGAGCTCAAGGCACGACTGCTCGACCTCGCGTCGAGGAACGCCTTTCGCCGGGCCGAAAGCATTGCGAAAAGCAGCGGTGCCCACCTCGGTCGCCTGCGCGCGGCGCGACAAGGAGCGTTTACTGGATTCGACGGGAGCGGCCGAGTCCGCGGCGGCGATCGGCGGCATCGTATTGGCGCGCTGGTGACGGTGGATTATTCGGTTCAGTAGAGCAGTGACCTCCCCATACCCTCTTTCTTTCGGGTGGTGGGGGTCGAGAGGGGACTCGGGGTGACGCTTATTCGTCGCCCGGGGATTATGCAGGGGCGCTTCACCCCGGCGTTGACTCGACGACGTACGGCGGCAATGGTCCGGTGTGCCCATCGCGAAGACGAACGGCGTCGAACTATATTACGAGGATGACGGAGAAGGTGAGCCCTTGCTCCTGATCATGGGTTTGTCGGCGCAGTGCAGCTGGTGGTCGCCGGGGCTGATATCTGCCTTTCGGTCGCACGGGTTCCGCATCATTCGTTTCGACAATCGGGACATCGGTGGGTCGACCCGGTTGGAGTCGTTCGGTCGGCCGAACATAAGGAGAATGACGGCGAGGGCGTTGCTGGGGGGCAAGGTCAAGGCGCCGTATCGCCTCGATGATCTCGCGCAGGACACCGTGGGGTTGATGGACGTCCTCGGGCTCGACCGGGCCCACGTCCTGGGCGCTTCGATGGGCGGGATGGTTGCGCAAAGGATCGCCCTTGACCATGCGAGCCGAGTTCGTTCTCTAACGCTGCTGTTCACCAGCTCGGGGTCGCGTCGAGACGGGCTGCCGGCGCCGAAGGCGATGCGGCTGCTCACCCGGCCCACCCCGACGACCAAAGACGAAACCATCGAGCGGTACGCTTTCGTCGGCCGGGTACTTACCGGCCGCGGCTATCCGTACAACGAGACCTACTGGCGGGAGCTCGGAGCAGAGTGCTTCGACCGCAGCATCGGGCCGCCGGGGACGGTGCGGCAGCTCGCCGCGGTGTTGGGCTCCGGCTCGACCCGGGAGCGGCTGCACCAGATCGAGCAGCCCACCCTGGTCATCCACGGCACCGACGATCTCCTCGTTCGACCGCGAGCGGGCCTCAATCTCGCTCGGGCGATCCCGCGGGCCCGTATGCTTCTGTTCCAGGGCCTCGGCCACCACCTGATGAAGCCGGTGTACGAGACCGTGGCCCGCAATATTCGCGCGTTGGCCGATGACGCCGCTCAGTTGAGCCCCACGTGAGCTTCGAGCTCCGCGAATGACTCGGTGATGTCCTCGGTGAGGTCATGCAGGTCGGGCATCGTCTCCCAGTCGGCGTTCAACCCCCAGTACAGTCCCCCCGCGTAGCTGAAAAGCGCGATGCCCACGCACTGCTCGATGAACAGGGGAACGACGGGATAGGTCTCGAGCATCCGGGCCCCGAGGAGGTACAGCTCGACCTGTGGTCCGGGAACGTTCGTGACGATCAGGTTGCCGGCGTGTCGTTTGTAGCTGAGGCGGACGGAGAGGCTGGCGAGCGAGGGCGCGATCCACTCGCTCATCGAGGCGAGGGCATCCGCCCCCAGGGCCTCGTTCGAGTCGCGAAATGTCTTGAAGCTGCCCCGGATTCGGTCGAGCTGCCCCTGAGGGTCGATACGGCCGATGGGAAGGTCGACGATGGTCATGGCTACCCGGTTGCCGAGCGTCCCGCGCTCGGCCTCCGTGCGCAGGCTGACCGGGCAGAACACGCGAAAGCGGATTTGCTGTTGGGCCGCGGCGTCAATGCCCCGGTCGATGAGGAACCGGGTCATCGCGCGGGCGACAACGGTCAGTACTACGTCGTTGACGCTTCCATTCATCCGACTCTTCACCGCGCGTACGCGCTGCAGGTCCATCGCCAGCCAGTCGAACCGGCGGTGGGGCCCGATCGGGCGGTTGATGGGGGTTACCGAGGCCGACTGCGACCAGGTGCTGACCGCTCGTCCGATCGCAGGAACCGTCCGCAAGGTCTTTTGCACCGCGGTCCGAGGGGCGACGAGCGCCTTCGTTGCCGCCCGGACCAACGATGTCGGCGCGCTGAAACTGCGGCCGGCCGCGCTCATCAGCAGCTCGGTGGAGGGGGGCAAAGGACGAGGCTGGTGACGGCGAGGCTCCAGGTAGGTGTTTTGCGGCTGAACCGAAAAGAGCTGCTGAAGTATCTCTGCGCCGGAAATGCCATCGATCATGCAGTGGTGAACCTTGCTCACCAACGCGAAGCGGTCGCCGTCGAGGCCTTCGACGACCCACAGCTCCCACAGCGGCTTGCCGCGGTCGAGCTGCTGGGACATCAGCCGGCCGGCCAGCCGCTTCAGCTGACGCTCATCGCCCGGACGCGGCAACGCGGTATGGCGGACGTGATAGTTGATGTTGAAGAACGGGTCGTCGACCCAGACCGGATGTCGCTCGATGGGCGTGTACGCGATACGCTGACGATAGCGGGGCACTCGATGAAGACGGGACAATACATATGCCCTGAGTCGTTCAATATCGACACCACCATGCTCGTTTCGCAGGTTTGAGATCTCGAAGATCGCGACGGACCCGACGTGCATGTGGAGGTTGTGATCCTCGATATCCAAGAAGCCGCGGTCCACGGCGTTCAGGCGGTCGAACGATCGAACGGACATGGCGGCTTTACCTCTACCGCAGACCCGGGCCCGAACCTAGTACGCGTCGTCGTCAGTTCCAATCCGGTGGAACCGGTCGACGCCGCGTACGCGAGCGCATCTAGCCGCCGGGCCAGGACGAAAGGAGGGGTATTGAAAGGTCGGTATCGACAATATTTTCGGGCTTGGTGCGGCACATCATGGATCCGTCACCCGGTGCCGTGTTTCATGCGAGAGGGGAGGGCGACGCAACCCGCGTCGGCCGGCTACCAAATCTCGGACATCCGATGAGGTCGCGCCAGCGGCCCGCCTTACTAACAACCTGATCTGACAGTTGGGAGCGTTCAGATGCCTTCGCCCCGCATGGCCGATCGGGATCGTGCGATCCTCGAACGGTACACCGACCAACCTTCACGACTGCCCGCTGAAGCCCGGGTTGCGCTCGAGCGCGCTTTTGGGGAGCGCCCGGTGCAGCTGTACGCCCACGCGGACCTCGACGCGGGACTACGGCTACGTGAGGCGTGGATCGCGCTGGGGCCCGAGCATGTCGGGGTTGCGACGCGCGATTCGGACTCGGACCAGTGGCGGATTCAGGCCGTCGAGCGCTCGCGGATCCGCGAGGTCAAGGAGGCCCCCGGGTTGAGCAGCAACGTGCTGACGGTCTTCGGTTCGCCCGACGACCCGCCGTTGCTCCAGGTCCGCTACAGCCATCGTCAGCGACGGGCGATGGAGATGCTCCGCTTCCTCCTCGATCCCGACGTGCCCGGTGACCGTCCCGTGCCGACGGGGGGAGACGACGCCTACGCCGATGCTGTTGCCGGGCCGATCCGGGAGGCGCAGGCGCTCGTGGCCAAGAGTGAACGGGCGGTGTTGTGGCGATTGCTAGCGTACCTATCGCCGTACCGGTGGCAGGTGGCCATCGGCATGCTGGCCGCGATGACCATCACCGCTCTCAGCCTGCTGCCCGCATGGCTGGCCGGATACATCATCGACGAGGTGGTCCGCCCGACGTCGGAAGGCGCGATCACCGCCGAGGACGCGGGCCGGATCGCCTACTGGGCGGTCGCGGCCATCGCCGCTTCGTTGCTCCTGAAAGCCGGCGCTTCCTGGGTGCGGCTGCGATTCATGTCCGTCCTGGGGGAGTACGTGGCCCGGGACCTGCGGACCCAGCTGTACGAGCATCTGCAGCAGCTGAGTCTGTCGTTTTTCTCTCGAAAGAAGACCGGCGGCTTGATCACGCGGGTGAGTTCGGACACCGACCGACTTTGGGACTTCCTCGCCTTCGGCGTCATCGACGTATCGCTGTCGTTCGTCATGCTCGCGGGCCTGGGCGCCGTGTTGATCGGGCTCGATTGGCGATTAGGCCTGGTGATGATCCTGCCCGTGCCGCCGATCGTGTGGTTCATCTTTGCGCACAGCCAACGTATGGAGCGATACTTTCTGCGCGCGTGGCGCCGCTGGTCACGGTTGACCGATGTTTTGAGCGACACGATCCCCGGGGTTCGGGTGGTCAAGGCGTTCAACCGAGAGCAGCAGGAGGTGGCGCGGTTCGCGGGGCGGAATCGAGACGCGACCAATGAGTTCAACGCGATTCACCGGGTGTGGACGAGGTTCTGGCCGGTTCTGACCTTGGCCATCAATGCGATGACCGTGGCCATTTGGGTCCTCGCCCTGCCTCGACTGTTGGGCACGGCGGCGCCCACCCTCAGCGCCGGGAAGTTCGTCTCGTTCCTGCTGTATACCGGGATGTTCGTGGGGCCCATCGAGGTCATCGGTCAGATGGCTCGAGTGATGAATCGGGCCACCAGCTCCGCGCACCGGATCTTCGAAGTGTTGGACACGGAGCCCGAAGTCGTCGACGGGCCGGCGCCGGTGCGACTCGAGCCGGTGAAGGGCCGAATTGCCTTCGACGGGGTGACCTTCGCCTACGACGGCGTTCGGCCGGTACTGAAAGGTGTCCACTTCGATATCGCTCCTGGGGAGATGATCGGTCTCGTGGGCCCTTCGGGCGGCGGCAAGTCGACCATCGCCAATCTGGTGGCACGCTTCTACGACCCGGTCGGCGGCCGGGTGCTGGTCGACGGCATCGACCTACGAGAGGTGGAGCAAGGCCACTATCGTCGGCAAGTGGGCATGGTGCTCCAGGATCCGTATCTGTTTCACGGCGCGGTTCTGGACAACATCCGCTACGGGCTGCCCGAGGCCACGTTGGATATGGTCGTCGAAGCCGCGCGAGCGGCCAACGCCCACGACTTCATCTGCCGGCTGCCGCATGGCTACGACACCGTGGTCGGGGAGCGAGGCCATACGCTGTCGGGTGGGGAGCGGCAGCGGGTTTCGATCGCGCGGGCCATTCTCCACGACCCGCGGATTCTCATCCTCGATGAAGCGACGAGCGCGGTGGACACCGAAACGGAGCGCAAGATCGAGGAGGCCATGCACCGCCTGATCGGCGGGCGAACGGTCCTGGCCATCGCGCACCGGCTGTCGACCCTCCGCCGGGCCGACCGGCTGTTCGTCGTGGAAGACGGCGAGATCACCGAGCAAGGCACCCACCGGGAACTGCTGGCCAATCCACAAAGCACCTACAAGCGCCTGTGCGACATGCAGCGGGAGCTGCAGCGCGCGGTTTGATGACCAAGGAGGAGGTCATGACCAACAGCGAAGACCGACGCGTCGAGCTTACCCCCGTCCCGCCCCCGCTTACGCTTCGGCTCGGCGCGGACGGAAGCCTTCGCGCCCAGCGCGGCGCCGAGACGAAGATCGTCCGCGCCGTCCGATGCTTTCCGTGGAGCCTCCCGGATCGATACATCTCCTTGCGCGACGAAGAAGACACCGAAGTATCGCTCGTGGTCGACGTGGCCGAGCTCGAACCGGAGTCGCGCGCGGCCCTGGAGACCGCGCTGGCGGAGGCGGGGTTCCTGTTCGACGTTCGGCGGATCATTCACGTCGAAGAAGAAGTCGAGATCCGGACGTGGGTGGTGCAGACGGAGCGAGGCCGCCGCTCTTTTCAGACCGCCCGCGACGCGTGGCCCCAGCCGCTGCCGTCGGGGGACTTTCTGGTGCGAGACGTAGCTGGTGATCTCTACCGGATCACCGAGGCCGCCCGCGCGGACCCGAAGAGCCGTCCTTTCCTGTTCGCGTTCGTGGAGTGACCGCGGGGCGATCGATCAAGGACTATCCAGTCGATACGATACCGTCGCGCCGATGTAGTCGAGCGTCAGTCTGGCCGTCGTCGACCCGCGGTCGATGCCGTTGGTGCTCAGCAACAGGAAGATCTGCCGGTCCCGTGAGAACAGGAGGTGGGACGGTTCGACATCGTTGGACGTGGTGTACGTCAGGCCGCCGGGTGCATTACCGGCGTCTTGGTTGGTCGCCAAGGTCTGCCACCGGCCGGGACGGGTGGTCCAGCCCAATAGCCGGACGCCCGGCGCGCTGCTGTCTCCGCCGGCCCCGGCGGTGACTGCTATGGACTGGATTCCGTCGTCTGGGGCCTCCGCGGCCGGCCACGAGAACGCGACGAGCACCCCCGGACGAACCGAGCCCGGCAGCATCCACGTTTCGTTATCCGCGTTGCCGGCCAAGCCTCCTCCGAATAGAATGGAACGGTCGAACTGTGTTTCGAACGCCATGGCGTGATCGAAACGGGCCTCCGGGGCCTCCCCGTCGAGGGTAATATCGCGCCACGAAGCGCCGTTCCATTCCCAGGTGTCGCGAAAGCCGTCGATGCCCGTCTGCCCGCCAAACATGACCACCCGCTCCCGGGTTGGGTCGTAGACCATGGTGTGGCCTTGGCGGGCAGGGGGTCGAGGTCCGTTGGCGGCCACTTCGCGCCAGGTCGTGCCGTCCCATTCCCACGTGTCGTCGAGCGTCTTGGTGGCGTCATTGCCCCCGAACAACACCGACCGACCTCGGGCGACGTCGAAGGCGACAGCGGCGTCGAATCGCGCGGATGGGGACCGCGCGAGGGCGCGGGCGCGCCACCCGGTGGCGTTTACGCCATTCCACTCCCAGGTCCGGTCGCTCGGCGGGTCGCCGGGCACGCGGCCCCCGAACAGCACGGCCACACCCCGGGCGACATCGTAGGTCATGGCGGGCGATGCGTAGGCGGGGGGAAAGGTGACCGGGAACCGCAGGATCCAGGACGAGCCGGAGTGCTCGTAGGTCGACGTCGCGCTGCCGAACAACACGGACCGCGCCCGCGCGGTGTCGTAGGCCATCGCGGCGTTGTTGCGGCCGCCGGGCGGTGAGGGATTCTGGACCAGCCGCCACCGGTAGCCGTTGAACAACCACGTGTCGCCACCGAGGAAGACCGGGAAGTTGCCGATGGCCCCTGCGTACAGAAGCGTTTCGTTCGTGGCAGCGTTGTAGGCCATGGCGTGGTTGCGGCGGACGTCGGGGGGCGGGTCGTCAGGATTGTTCGGCGTCGTGTTGATCCAAGTGGTGCCGGTCCACGCCCAGCTGTCGGAGCGGTTGACGAACCCTTCTACCCCGCCAAACAGAACGATCTGCTTGCGCTGTCGGGCGTAGAGCATGCGGTGTTGGTAGCGGGCCGACGGCCGGGTGGGGGGGGAACGTTGGCTCCAGGTC
>JANQQN010000200.1 GCA_028289325.1 Myxococcota bacterium
GACGTTCGCGTGACCCGGCCGCCGAGCGCGCGCTCGGCTTCCGCGAGGGTCACCCGATGTCCGCGTAGAGCGAGGACGCGGGCCGCTTCGAGGCCGGCCGGTCCCGCGCCGACGACGAGGACGTGTTGGGCGCGGTTCGCGGCCGGCGCGCGCTCGGGGTGCCATCCTCGGCGCCACTCCTCGCCCATGGCCGGGTTTTGGGTGCACCGGATCGGCGAGCTGGTCATGTCTCCGCTCACGCAGATGTTGCAGCCGATGCACTCGCGAATCCGGTCGATCTCGCCTCGTTCGATCTTGCGAGGCAGGAACGGGTCGGCGATCGACGGCCGGGCCGCCCCCACGAAGTCGACCATGCCGCGCTTGATCTGGTCCACCATGGTGTCGGGGGAAGTGAAACGGCCGACGCCGACGACCGGCTTCGACGTCACCCTCTTGACGAAGGCGGTGTAGGGCTCCTGGAAGCCTTCTTGGGCGAAGCGGGCGGTCTGCGAGTCGTTGGACCAATCGGCGACGTTCACGTCCCACAGGTCGGGCAGCTCGGCGAGCATCTCGACCACCGCGCGCCCTTCGCCGTCGGCGGTGATGCCGTCTTCGCCGTCGAGCTCGTCGACGGCGAACCGGACCGCCACCGCGCAGGTATCGCCGACCGCGTCCTTGGTGTCCTGTAGGACCTCTCGCAACAGGCGGGCGCGGTTGTCGAGCGAGCCTCCGTACTCGTCGGTGCGATGATTGAGGCGCCGAGAGAGGAACTGCATGGGCAACGACAGACCGTGTCCGGCGTACACGTACACGATGTCGAAGCCGGCGCTTCGGGCTCGCAATGCGGCTTGCCGGTGCCACTTCCGGTACTCGGCGATGTCTCGCTTGGACATCGCCCGCGCCTGGGTCGGCGCCCGCCAGAACACCGGTCGGGCGGAGGGCGCGATCGGCGGCAGTCGAGTGTTGAGGTTGGCGCACGCCGGGCCGTTGTGCACGAGCTCGATCGCGGCCAGGGCGCCGTGGGCGTGGACGGCGTCGGTCATCATCTCGAGGGCGGGCAGGTCTCGGTCGTCCCAGTTGCGGCCTTCGATGTACGGGGTGATGTCTCCGGACGGATGAATCTCGACCTCTTCCGTGCTGACCACCGCCCAGCCGCCTTCGGCCTTCATGCCTCGCATCGCGGCGTGGGCCTTCGGGGCCTGGTAGCCCATCCCGTTGCAGTGGGGCACTTGGTAGAAGCGGTTGCGGGCGGTGACCGGCCCGATGGGTACCGGCTCGAACAGGACGTCGTAGCGGGAGTCGCGGGCCATCGGCGTTCGAGCGCATCATCGTCGCCGCCGGCGGTCAAACCGGGGGCGGCGAGGAACGGCGGTCGGGCGGGACTTCGAGCGCATCAACCGGTGACCGGCGGGCTCGGTTACCGTCGGGGGCGGCCCGCGGACAGGGGCCAGTCGCCGCCTTCGACATAGGGGCGGCCGTCGACGGGCTGGTTGTACCAGTAGATCCACGCCCGCTCTCCGGACGGCTGGCCGGCGTCATTCAAAACATCGATGCGGCGGCGAAGGTACATCGACCCTTCCCGGTCGTCGGGCACTACGTCTTCGAACTCGTCGAGCGCAGAGACGATGCCCACGTCAGCGATGCGGTAGCGTACGCCGTGGCATAGATCCGGCCCCGCCACCGCTCCCGGGAAGAAGCCGACGTCGTACAGGGCGGCGCGAAACCGGCACGGGTCGAGGAACTCGCCGGCGGCCTCGAGGTCGATGTGGTCGGGCATGCCCGAGGCCCCCTTTTTGAGAAGTCCGTAGAAAACGAACAGGTCACCGGCGGCGACGGGGCCGTTGATCTCATCGGTCACTGCGCGGCCGCCTGCATGATGAGCCCGCACAGCCACGCCCCGTACGTGCCGAGCACGTAGCCGAGGACCGCGAGCAGCACCCCCACCGGCGCCAGGGCGGGATGGAACGCGGCCGCGAGAACGGGGGCCGACGCGGCGCCGCCGATGTTCGCTTTGCTCCCGATGGCGACGAAAAAGTACGGGGCGCGGATCACGACCGCGGTCAAAAGCAGGATCGCCACGTGGATGATCATCCAGATCGCACCCACCATGAATAGACCGGGGTAACGGCCAACGGCGGTCACGTCCATCTTCATGCCGATGGTGGCGACCAGGATGAAGATGAACACGGTTCCGATCTTCGATGCCCCGGCCCCCTCGTACGACCGCAGGGGAGTGAACGAGAGCCCCACGCCGATCGTGGTGGAGATGACGATCAGCCAGAAGAAGCTGGAGGTGAGGCTGAATCGCTGGAGCTGGGGGAAGTGGGCCTGAATGTAGGGGGCGATGATGTCGGCGCCGCCGTGGGCCACCGCGGTCGCCCCGAACCCGATGCCGAGGATGACCATGAAGTCGGTCGTGGTCGGCACTCGGGTAATGCTGAGGCTGAACGCCTCCATCTTATCCCGCAGGCGGTCCACGGCCGACGAGTCCGCGCGCAGGGCCCGGTTGATGGCCGCCTGTTTGCCGATGCCGATGAGCAGAAACGCCATCCAGACCTCGGCCACGATGACGTCGACGGTGATCATCACCGAGTACAGCGCATCCGACGGCTTGAAGATCTCATACATCGCCGCCTGGTTGGCGCCGCCGCCGATCCAGCTGCCGGCGACGGTGGTCATCCCGCGCCACACGGCGTCGGGCCCCGTACCGCCGACCAGTTCCGGCCAAAACGCGGAGGTGATGAGGATGGCCAGCGGCCCGCCGACGATGACCCCGACGGTGCCGGCGACAAACATGATCACCGGTTTCGCGCCCAGTCGGGCGATCTCGCGAAGATCGACGCTCAAGGTGAGCAGCACGAGGCAGGCCGGCAGCAGGTACCGCGACGCGACGAAGTACAGCTTCGAATGCTCCCCGTCGACGATGCCGAACGTAGTGAGCAAAGAGGGGAGGAAGTAGCAGAGCAGGAGCATCGGAACGATGCTGTAGAAGCGCTTCAGGGCGGGGTGGTCACTGCTGGACGTGCGAAAGACGACGGCGAGGATCAGCAGTAGTATCCCGAGAACCACCGCGTCATTGGTGATGAGAGCCTCCGATTCGTTCATGCGTGTCTCCTGGAACGACGGTCGGTTAACCGTCGGCCCCCGAAGGCTGGGACCCTAGCAGACCGCTCGCCTGTGCAGCTAGTCACGGCCCTTGCGGTCGGGCCGAGAACCGCGTTACTCCGCCCTCGCGGCCCCCGCCGCCGCGCCAGCGCGCGACGGTCGACGCCACGGAATCAAGGATGAAGACACAGAGACTATACGGACTCCCCCTTCTCTTGGCGGCAGGCGCGATGGCCTGCACGGACAACCCGACGGTGAACCCGGCGTCCGACTTCTCGGCCACCGGGACCGCGCTCGACACCGACGGCACGCTCCTGTCCGGCGCGACGGTGCGGCTGCTGCGGTACTTCCAGCCGAACAGCCTCTTCGTCCCCAGCGTCGACGATCTGTTTAACTGCACCTCCCAGGACTGGCGGGTGTGTGGCTCGGAAGAGCTGAACTTCGAGCTGGCCCTCGTCGACTCGACGACGACCGACGAAAATGGAGACTTCCGGCTCGACTTCACGGGCCAAGACATCATCGCCGAGCTCGGTGATACCGACGCCATGGGCAACCAGGAAGGCTCGTTCCTGGTCTTGGTGGTCTTGGATCCCGATGATCCCCAGGCGGGGGTGTTCACGTACGAAGCGACCCTCAGCCAGGCCAACCGGCAGTTCTCAGCCGGTGACCTGCAGCTGTGGGACGCGGGGGCGACGGTCGACGTGACCAATGCGATCGCCACCGGCGGGGTCGAGTTCTCCTGGAACGCGCTCGAACGCGGGCCCGGGCTCGGCAGCGACATCTATCGGGTCGACGTGTTCGGGACCGGAACCCCCCGGCTCATCTACAACTGCTCGGACGGCGGCGCGGGCACCGGTGCGACCCCGCCCCCCTGTGACGAAAGCGGCGACACCCTCAGCGTGACGTTCTCCTCCTTCAACATCTTCTTCTTCTACTCCAACAACGGTCTGTTCGATGCCTACGTGACCGGCGATGGGCTGAACTTCCGGCAGCGGGCGGCGTTCACCATCGGTGGCCAGGGCCAGATTCCGACCGTTCCTCGAGACCAGATCGACGACGTCGAGATCTATGCGGTCAGCGGCGCCAGCGCGACCGAGATTACGGACCCCGCGGTCAACGACGATGATCCCTCGACCACAGTGACCCTGAGCCCGGCCGCCGACGAGATCTACGTCTTCGTCAACGGCGGGCTCATCAGCGACGCGGGGTTGCTCAGCGCGGTGGTGGGTAACGGCGCTGCGCTCGGCACGTGCGTGGTGGTCGAGCTCTCTACCGCCGCGCCGCCCACGATCGGCGAGGCCCAAAGTATCGTTCAATGGACCTCGGCCGGTCAGTTCTGCGGCGGCAACGCGGGCTTCGGGGACTCGATCTCCGCCATTCAGACCTTCGGCGTGACCCAGACCGCGGGTTGGATTCGTTTCCGGGTGTTTGGGGCCAGCACGGGCATCTCTTCGGTGGGCGAAGTCGCGGTCTACCGGCCCTAGGACGGCGAGCCGCGTTTACGCGGCGATCGCCGCACTAGATGCGCTCGACGCCAATCTCGCCGCACGTCGTGCATCGAGACTGGCGCGGGCCCATCAAGTCCAGATACCTGGGATCGCTTCGCTTACGCTCCGCTCGCGTACGCGTCGTCCTCGATATCGAGTGGATCGATATTCCGGCCAATGCGTACTAGCTATGGCGCGATGAGCTCTGCTCGCACGAAATCTGCGCGGCCCGCGCCGGGGGAGAGCTCGGACGCCCATACCTGCTGAATGGCCTCTCGGTCGATCGGGCTCAGTGCGTCGGGTATCCGGCCTGAGCGCGCGCCCGGCCCTCCCGCCATGAGTGACACATCATTGCCGCCAATCGCCCGTTGATCGATATGGCAGAGACCGAGAATGCCGTGCCCGATCACGTCATGCACGTACGCGTCTGCCGGCATGATCTCTTCGTTGATGATGACTCGGCTCGATTGCATATGGCCAAGGCTGTCGAACTGGGTCATCGAGCAGCCGCGCTCGGTGCCGCAGCCGTCTCGGATAGGATGAGATCGATGAGCGACAGTGATCTCACCGGGCATGGGACGCGGGTCGCTTTCGTCGATTATGTCCACCTCGACCGACAGCGCGCCGAAGGTGACGAGGTCGACGTCGCCGAGCGCGTCGATGAGGAGCTGCCGGGCGTCAACGCCGTCGGCAGCCGTGCCTACCGTCGACGAGATCAACACGCGAAGCGTGGAGCCTCGAGAGAAGCCCACCCAGCGCCTTCGGGATCCGACGCAAGCGTACTCTCGGTCGCGCGGGGCAAAAGGGCCAGCGCCAAGGAAGAGCGCTTCAATGTAGCTCTCCATGAAGTCGGGTTCGCGTTGGTCACCGCATGCCGCCACCAAAACGATCCAGGCCAACCACACGCCCCGCCAGCTCATCCCTGCGATCCGCAGTGATTCGTTGCCTACCGGCTCAACCACCGCAGACCAACGAATACCGCGCCGATCACCGCGAAGTATAGGAGCAGCACCGCGGTGAGCCGCAGGAGCGAGGCCCGCGGCGTATCTGTGGGCCGGTCTCTCACTCGGGTCCATACATCACCCAGGCTGGGCAGGGTCTCGTTGTCGGATGGCGTCGCTCCGCCGGGGCCCGATCGAAAGTGCGGGTTCGTGACCGCATGCCCGCGGGCGCACGGCCGGTCGGGCTCGCCGACGGGAATGAACTGCGTGTGTCCGCAGACCGGGCACATGACCAGCGGCAGGTGTCCGGGGCGCTCTCGGAGGATGTTCGTTTGAAGCTCGCGGAGCTTCGCGGCCTGGGCGGGAATATCGACGTCGGTCATGGGCGGCGTAGGTATCGATCAAAGAAGTCGATGGGGACCACGTGATCGGCGTAGCGGTCGGCGAAGGTGTGGTAGCCCTCGAGGCATTCGGCACCGCACTCGTCGCCGCCGAGCGCGGTGGTCAGGGTCACCTGCAGGTCGGTGGTCGGCGGTCGGTCGTCGAACTTCGATGATCCGCCGGGGGCGGACTCTCCGCAGCTTGCCGCGATCAATGTGAGCGCCCACCGGGCTCGGTTTGCCGCCCACCCACGGTTCGACCTCATCTCAGCGGAGACTGTAGTCGTCTTGGCGGCCCGGTCCAAACTGCGGCGAGACGAGAATGACGCCAAAGTTTGGGGGCCGGTCCCGACCGCCGCCGATGGCCGCGGCCGGGCTCGTGAGGGCTCAAGTCGGACGTCTTCAGGGCGTGGAGGGGGCGGGGATCGGCTGGCCTCGGGTCCAGGGCGCGCCCGCTTGGCGCAGCTTCTCCTCGAGCGCCCGCAGATCCGGCCCCAGCAGCTTGTTGAGGCGCGTCCGGATCTCGGCGAACGCCCGCTCGGCGATCTCGAGGTTCTCGCGGTGCATGGGGGTCGGTCCGTAGGTCGAGCTCAGGGTGCCCGCATGGGCCACGCCCAGCCGATGGCCGACGGTCATCCGGCCCTTTTCGCCCACCGCGCCCTTCGACGGGTTGCCGGTCAGGTCGCGCTTGATGTCATCCAGCTGGAGGCGAAACGCCTCTACCGCCTCGTAGAGGGGCTTGGGGGCGGCCATGGACCGGCGCAATGCCGTCTTGATCGCCTTGACCTGCTTCTCGGCGTCGGTGATGGCGACGTTGGCTGCGCTCACCGCGCCCGTCAGCGCGGCCGCCCGCCGCCAGAACGCCACCGTGTCTGCGGGTTTGGCTCCGGGCAAAGCGTTGTCTCCCATCTTCTTCACCGCGAACGACATCGGTTGGCCGACCTGCTCGGTTCGTCCGTCGACCTGGAGATACATCGTGGCCGAGTACTGGCCGGGCGGCACAAGATGACCTTCGGGCTTATCGTCGGGAGCCGCCCATACCGGCCGCGGCACGCCGATGGCCTGGGTGGCCGGATACCTGAGGTCCCAGCTCGCCCGCTGCATCCCCGCCTTCGTGGGCCCGTAGACCCGCCGGACGACCTTGCCGTCGGCATCGCGGATGACGAACAACACCGCCGGCTTGGCTTCGCGGCGCTCGGCTTCGACCGTTTCCCAGCCCGGGAACGCGGTGTTGGCGTTGGGATTCTTCTTGAGGATCTTCTTCTCGCGCGCCTGCCGTCTCTTCTCTTTCGTCTGCAGCTCGTCCTTCAGGTAGTACGTAAACATCGCCCCGAACGGCGGATTGGGCGCGGTGTAGTACGCGTCGCCTTGGCTGGCAGGGCCTTTGCCCCACAGCGGTCGCCGCTGGATGTACCACCAGGCGTCGCGAACCGGGAACATGAGCGCCGTGGACTCCAGCGCTTTCGCGGAGACGGTACGCAGGGCCGAGTAGTCGTCGAGGACGAAGAACCCGCGGCCGAAGGTCGCGCCCACCAGGTCGTTCTCTCGACGCTGAATGGCCAGGTCGCGAAACGAAATCGTGGGCACGCCGCCGGACAGCTTCGTCCAGTCCTTGCCTCCGTCGACGGTGAAGAAGACGCCGAACTCGGTGCCCGCGAACAGGAGCTTGGGGTTGACGTGATCCTGCACCAACCGCCACACCAGATGGTTGTCCGGAAGGTCGCCGGCGATCGAACGCCAGCGACGACCTCGGTCCGTGCTCTTGTAGAGGTAGGGCTTGAAGTCCCCTTCCTTGTGGTTGTCGAGCGAGACGTAGACGGTGTTGGCGTCGAAGAGGTCGGCCTTGATGTCGTTGACGAACGCCCGCTTCGGGACTTTGGGCAGCCGGCTGACCTCGATCTTGCGCCAGGTCTTGCCCCCGTTTTCGGTGACCTGGATGAGGCCATCGTCGGTGCCGATGTAAAGCAAGCCGTCTTGCTTCGGCGACTCGGCGATCGAGGTGATGGTATTGAACGTCGACATGGCGTAGATGTCCCACGGGGCGTCCCAGCTCTGCTGCTTGCCCATGATCGGTAGCCGCATCCGGTCTTGATTTCGCGTGAGGTCAGAGGAGATCGCGGTCCAGCTGTCACCGCGGTTGTCGCTGCGCCAGACTCGCTGCGATGCCATGTAGATTCGGGTTGGCGAGTGGGGGCTGACCAGGATCGGCGCGTCCCAGTTGAAGCGCTCCTGAGGTTCGCCGGCCAGCGACTGGGGCTGAATGAACACCCGCTCGCCGCTCTTGCGATCGACGCGGAACATATAGCCCTGCTGGGATTCGGAGTACACGATGTCCGGATTGCCGGGCTCCGTTGCCGGCTGGTGGCCGTCGCCACCGTTGGTGATGAACCAATCCGCGTTTCGGATGCCGTGGATGTTGTCGGTTCGTGATGGCCCGCCCTGGGTCAGGTTGTCTTGCGTACCTCCGAACACGTTGTAGAACGGCTCGGCGTCGTCGACGGCGACCTTGTAGAATTGGGTGATGGGGAGGTTGGCGATGAACCGCCAGGTCTCGCCCTTGTCGAGGCTCTCGTAGAGGCCGCCGTCGGTACCGACGAGGATGTAGTTCGGATCGTCGGGGCGAAACGCCATCGCGTGGTGGTCGACGTGGCGTGTTTGGCTCTGGATGAACTTGAGCGTCTTTCCGCCGTCCGTGGTGACCCGTAGACGGTTGTCTGCGAAGTACACCCGATCGAAGTCATGAGGGCTTGCGTACAGTTCCTGGTAGTAGTGGGGGCCAGTGCCGCCGGGGGCGGCTTCTTCGCCTTTTACCCACGTTGCGCCTCGGTCGGCAGACCGGTAGAACGCGCCCTTGCGTCGCTCGAGGGTGATCGTCGCGTAGACCACGTCGGGGTTGATCGGCGAGATCGCGAGACCGATCTTGCCCATGGCTTTCTTGGGCAGACCCTCTTTCAGTTTCGTCCATGTCTTGCCGCCGTCGGTGGTCTTGTGGATGGCGGTTTCCGGGCCACCGCCCATGTAGGCGGCGATCGTTCGGTGTCGCTGCCATGTCGCCGCGTAGATGACGTCGGGGTCCCGCGGGTCCATGACGGGGCTGGTGACTCCCGTCCACGGGCCGGCGCTGAGGATCCGTTTCCATGTCTTGCCGCCGTCGGTGGTCTTGTACAGGCCGCGTTCACCGCCCTTGGACCACAGCGGGCCTTCCGCGGCGACGTAGACGACGTTCGAGTCTTGGGGATGAACGATGATTTCACAGATGTGCTCCGACTTCTTCAGCCCGACGTTTTTCCAGTTCTTGCCGCCGTCTACGCTCTTGTAGACCCCGTCGCCGAAGCTGAGGTGGCGGCCGCCGTGGTTCTCACCGGTCCCCACCCAGACGACGTTGGGATTCGAGGGGTCGATGGTCACCGCACCGATCGAGTAGACGGGTTTCTTGTCGAAGACCGGCGTCCACGTCGTTCCCCCGTTGACCGTCTTCCAGACCCCGCCCGAGCCGACCCCGACGTACCAGACGCTGTAGTCCTGGGGGTGGATGGCGATGTCTGCGATCCGGCCCGACATCAGCGCGGGTCCGATGTTGCGGAGCTTGAGTCCTTTGAATGTCTTCGCGGACATCGGCGGTTCCGGTCGGTCCGCGGATGGATCGCTTCGACGGGATCCGGTGCTCGCCGCACAGGAGGCCGACGCGGCGAAGGTGCAGAGCATAATTCTTACCAGGCTGCGCATGTGATCTTCTTCTCAGGCGCCTCTTAGCCGATTTTGCCCGGTGATTCGAATGATTTAGGTCGCCGCCAGGGCTGTCTACGAATTCCTTCGTTGACATTACGATTTTATTCGTAGTTCATATCGAGCCGTGGCTAGGCCTCCCAGCGACCATCCTACCGACGGCGAGCTCGCAATTTTGCAGGTTTTGTGGCGTCGAGGGCCGAGCACGGTGCGCGCAGTGCACGAAGCGCTGAAAGCGACCGGCGCCGGCTATACGACAATCCTTAAGCAGCTGCAAATCATGATGGATAAGGGACTCGTCGATCGTGACGAGGCGCAGCGAGCCCACGTATATCGCGCGCGCCATCCCCAGCAGCAGGTTCAGCGGGGGTTGGTACGGCATCTACTCGACCGAGCGTTCAACGGCTCGGCGAGCCAACTCGTGCAACAAGCGCTGAGCTCGCGTCGGGCGTCGCCCGAGGAGCTACAGGAAATCCGTCAGATTCTCGCCGACCTCGAGCGGACGGAAGGAGATCAGTAGTGCAACCGATGACCATCCCTGTCGCCCATCAGCTCGCGGACGCGATCGGTTGGGCCCTCCTGCATTCCATTTGGCAGATCGCGCTCGTCGCGTTTGCCGTCGCGGTGGCCCTGTCCGCCCTCAAACATGCGGGCCCCGGTATTCGCTATCTGGTCGCTTGCTTCGGCCTTGTGGTGGCCACCGGCGCGCCCATCTGGAGCGTCATCGATTCGATGCAACAGGCGCCCTCGGCCGTGCAAACCGCTCGTTCGCGGATCGAGCTCGGTCCGGTCATGGGAGGCACGCCGGCGGTGGTGATCGAGTTCAATCGGCCCCAGCTGTCGGAGTTGACTTCGACGTTCGACACCTCGACCGCGCGGCAGCTTTTGGCGCCGGCGTTGCCATGGCTGTTCCTGGTATGGATCCTGGGTGTTCTTTTAAAGGGAGCGGTGTTGGTCGGTGGGGCGGTGAGCGTGTTCCGGATTCGGCGGGACGCGACCCCGGTCGACGGCGAATTGATAGCCGTCGTGGCTCGCCTTCGGGACAAGCTCGGCGTATGGCAGCCCGTTTTTGTCGTCGAGTCGCTTCGAGCCGAGGTTCCGTTCGTGGTCGGTTGGCTGCGGCCCACGATCGTCATTCCCGCCAGCGCATTTACCGGGATGTCGCCGGCCCAGCTCGAGAACATCATCGCCCACGAGCTCGCGCACGTTCGGCGCCACGACTACCTCGTCAATCTGCTTCAGGTCACCTTGGAGACCTTGTTCTTCTACCACCCTTGCGTTTGGTGGCTGTCGGAACGGATCCGGATCGAGCGGGAACACTGTTGCGATGACGTCGCGGCCGATGCCTGCAAAGGACCGATCTCGTACGCGCGGGCCTTGGCCCAGCTCGAGGTGCTGCGCGCGGCGCCGATGCCGGCCCTGAGCGCGACCGGAGGCTCGCTGCTAGACCGCATTCGTCGTCTCACCGGCCGTGCCACGGCGCGGGACGAGCGCGGCCTCAGCGGTACGACGGCGATGATTCTCGCCTTGGCCATCGCGCTGCCAATCACCGCCGCGGTGTCGCTGAGTGCGGGGCAGACGGCCGAGCCGGACGCCTCGCCGGCGACAGTGGCCGACGCAGATCCGGATCCGCGTCCCGACCCTGACCCCGATCCCGATCCCGACCCGGATCCGAGGCCGGATCTCTACGTGGATCTGGACGTCGACGACACCGGCGACGGTGCAATGACCACCGCCCAGCTCCTGCGGCTCGGACGCCTGGGCTTCGATCTGCAGGACATCGAAGCCTTCCGGCGATTGGGGGTCACCAGCTACGAGACGCTCCGCCGACTGGCCTCCTACGGCGTCGATGCGCGGGACATCGAGGGGTATCGCAAGGCGGGTTTCGATCGCGTAGCGCAGATCCTTCGGCTCGCTCGGGTCGGTATCGACCCTGGCGACATCGAAGCGTACCGCAGGGCGGGCTTCACGCGGGTTGAGCAGATCTTGCGTCTCGGTCGGCTGGGCGTCGACGCTGGTGATATCGCCGACTATCGCCGCGCCGGTCTCGGTGACCTCGACCTCGATACCATGCTCGATCTCGCCCGGCACGGCATCGACGCGGACGATGCGAAGGCTTTGAAGGCGCTCTTGACAGAGACGAAGGATCCGAAGAACCAGGTTCGCCAGATCATCAGAATGGCCCGTCAGGGGATCGACGGTGACGACATCGCGGAGTACCGGGCGTCGCGCTTCGACCTATCGACCGAAGACATGCTGCGCCTCGCGCGTTTCGGCGTCGACGGCGACGATCTTCAAGCCTTCGATGGCGTCGGCATCACCGGCCTCAGCCTCGAAGACATCCTTCGCTTGCGGCGGTACGGCGTCGACCCGGACGACATTCAAGCGCTCCGCAAAGCGGGCGTCGCGGCCCGCACCGTCGACGAGATCGTCGATCTCGCCCGCCATGGCGTCGACGGTGGCGATCTGCGGGCGCTCCGACAGGCTGGCCTGCCGAATCTTACCACCCGGCAGGCCATCGACCTGGCCCGCCACGGCGTCGACGGCGGCGACTTTCGCGCCTACCGGGACGCGGGCCTGGCCGAGTTGACGATCGAGCAGGCGATCGACCTCGCTCGTCACGGCATCGACGCCGACGAAGTCGCCCAAGCGCGCGAGTCGGGTCGCGCATCCACCGTCGACGAGCTGATCGATCTCGCCCGTCACGGCCAACTCTAAGCTCAGGAGCTCACCATGACCTCGTTCCGTACATCCGGCCGTCTGTGGCCCATCCTCGGCGTTTGCGCCGGTCTCGGCGTTTCACCGGTCTATGCCGCCAACGACGGCGCGTCTTCCTTGTCGGGGACGTGGACGGCGCAGCGTGACGGCGAACGGACCTATCTGCAGCTCAGCCATCGACCGGGTTGGCAGCACGGGTTCAAGCTCGCGTCGTCCGCGCTGGAGCGGACGGATACCGGCTTGCGGCTGTCGCGGGAGGCCGGGGCCTTCGATTTGGTCGGGCTCTACGACGGCGAGCGGGGCGGGGGGACGTACACCTTTATTCCCAGCGAGTCGTTTCGACAGGGGTTGAGCAAGCTGGGCTTCGATCGGGTCACCGACAGCAAGATGGTGGAACTGGCGGCCATGGACCTGACCCTCGACTTCATTCGGGAGCTCAGGAAGTTGGGGTTTAAGGAGGGCCTTCGTCGATACGTCGAGATGCGGATCCACGGCGCCACGCCGGCCTATGTCCGCGCCCTGGTCGCGGCCGGATACAAAGGCTTGTCCGCGAAACGACTGGTGCAGATGCGCATTCACGGGGTCACGCCCGAATACATCGAAGAGCTGAAGGCGGCCGGATACACGAACATCTCGGCCCGCCGGCTGGTCGAAATGCGCATCCACGGGGTATCGGTGGACTTCATCAAGGGGATGGCCAAGGCCGACTACGCGAACCTCGACGCCAAGCGGTTGGTGGAAATGCGGATCCACGGGGTCAGCGTGGAGTTCGCCCGTCGAATGCGGGCCGAGGGGCTGGATCCGACGGCCAAAGACCTCGTCGAGATGCGCATCCACGGCGTCTCCCCGGACTACGTGGCGGGGCTCAAAAGGCGGGGGCTGAAGGACATCTCGGTGCGCCGAGCCGTCGAGTTTCGCATCCACGGGGTGGACGAGGCGTTCATCTCAGAGATGGGGAAGTTAGGCTACGGTTCGGCCACGCCGAGGGAGCTCATCGACATGCGGATCCACGGGGTGGCGCCGGACTGGGTGCGGAGAGTTCAGGCGAAGCTGACCGATCGCCCCACCGCCCGGGAGCTGATCGAGCTTCGCATCCACGGCTTCAACTGATCGCCAGGGTGTCCGGCGTTCGGTCGGTGTTCGTGTCCTCGCCCGACGACGGTCGATAGCCGGCGGGGATCCGGGCCCATGCGCGCTCGTGGGCGTAATACAAGAACAGCTTGATGACCGTATCGGCGGTGCCCATGGCCATGCCGGCTTCGATGCTCCCGGTCGCGGCCCACGCCAGCCCGCCGGTGATGACCGCGGCGATGGACCGCCACGAAAGGGTTTTGGCCGTCGTTCGCCAGTGGCTTTCCATCTCAAGGTCCTCCCACGAGGCCGGCGGCGACGGTCTCTTTGGTCCAGGGGTCGATCAGGATGAACCGCCCTTCGGCATCGGTCACCACCGGCTCGTGGGCGCGGAGTGTGGCCCGGCCGATGTCGTTGAGATGGAGGGCGTCGACCCCCGGGCGATGCTCGAGATGGTCGAGGTCGAGCTTGTCGTGCAGGGCGCGGAGAGTCACCACCGTCTTTTGGGTCCCGATCTTCATCAGCCAACGATTGTCTACGGCGAGCGGGGTGGACCCCAAACTGGCCAACGTGACGTCGAGCTCCGTTCGCGCGGCCGGCGCGTCGGCGGCAGTGGCGACGAGGTCACCGCGCGAAACGTCGACCTCGTCACGAAAGCGAATCGAGACGCTCAGTGGCGCCGACGCCTCGTCCAGCGGGCCGTCGAAGGTCTCGATGCTCCGGATTCGAGTTCGGGTTCCACGAGGAAGGATCGTCACCTCGTCGCCGACGGCCAGGCGGCCGGCGCTGATGCGACCCGCGTAGGCTCGCCCTTCCCCATCTTCGGGGCGCAAGACGATCTGCACCGGCAGCCGCCCCCCGTGTTGCTCGACGGTGGCCGGCGTGAAGGTCTCGAGATACTCGAGGAGCGTCGGGCCGTCGAACCAATCGAGGCCAGGGCTTCGTGACGTGACGTTGGCGCCTTCGAGGGCGCTGATGGGCAGGACAGCCAGCGACGAGAGGCCGAGCGGAGCCAGCGCATCGACCAGCTCGTCTCGCACCTGGCGAAATCGGGTCTCTGACCAGTCCACGAGATCCATCTTGTTGACGCAGACGACCACCCCCGACAGCCCCAGCATCGCGGCGAGGTAGGCGTGACGTCGGGTCTGGGCCTGTAGACCCGCTCGTGCGTCGACGAGAAGCACGGCGACGTCCGAGTGAGACATCCCGGTGAGGGCATTACGCGTATATTCAGTGTGGCCGGGGCAGTCGGCGATGATGAAGCGCCGCCGAGGGGTCGCGAAGTATCGATAGGCGACGTCGATGGTGATGCCTTGCTCTCGTTCGGCACGAAGACCGTCGGTGATCCGCGCGAGATCGAAGTCTTCCTCGAGCGCGGCCAGCTGGTCGTCGAACAGACCTTTCGCATCGTAGAGCAGGCGCCCGATGAGCGTGCTTTTGCCGTCGTCGACGCTGCCCGCGGTCGCGAACCGCAGCAGCTCGACCTGGTCGAGATCCTGAGCCATCAGAAGTACCCCTTTCGCTTTCGGTCCTCCATCGCCGTCTGAGAGACCTTGTCGTCGGCGCGGGCGCCGCGTTCGGTGATTCGAGCCGCCGCGACCTCCTCCACCACGGAATCGATGTCGACGGCGGAGGATTCGATCATCCCCGTGCACTGCAGGTCGCCGACCGTGCGGACGCGGACTCGTTTGGTCTGGGGGGCTTCGCCCGGCCGCAGCGGCAGCAGCTCGCTGGCCGCGAGCCATTGGTCATTGCGCCGGACGACCGGCCGCTCGTGGGCGAAATAGATGGACGGGACCTCGAGGCGCTCGCGCCGGATGTACGCCCAGACGTCGAGCTCGGTCCAGTTCGACAACGGAAACACGCGCAGCTGCTCGCCGTCGGCGAGCTCGGTGTTGTACAGGTCCCAGGGCTCGGGTCTTTGCTTTCGCGGATCCCACTGGCCAAAGGCGTCGCGGAACGAGAAGATCCGTTCCTTCGCTCGCGCCTTCTCCTCGTCTCTTCGGGCGCCGCCTACGGCCACATCGAAGCCGTGGGCCCCCAGGGCCTCGAGGAGGACAGGAATCTGGAGCTGGTTTCGACTCGCGTATGGGGGCAGGACGGGCACTCGGCCTTCGTTCATGGCCCGCTCAACCTCGGCCACGATCAGCCGGGCGCCCAGCTGTCCGGCTCGGCGATCGCGGAACGCCAGCACCTCGGGAAAGTTGTGGCCGGTGTCCACGTGCAGCAGCGCGAACGGGATTCGGGCGGGACGAAACGCCTTTTCGACCAGGCGAAGCACGCAGATCGAGTCCTTGCCGCCGGAGAACAGCACCACCGGTCGCCGCGCCTCGGCCGCGACCTCCCGCAGGATATGGATCCCCTCCGACTCCAGTCGATCCAGAGCGGAGATTGTACGCTTTGACAGATGAGCCCCGGCGTTGACTCGCGATCGGTCACCACGCAACGGATCGGGTCTTGTCCGCCCGATTTGTGGATTCGTGAGCGCATCGAGCGCGTCTGGAATCGAGTTCAGCATTTTCTGATGGCGATACTGTACGTTATATTGTACGTTGTCCAGCATTATGACCGTTCTGACAGATAAGGCTGCTCAGGCTGAACATCTGCTTCGTGGAGCGTCCGAGGAGTTCGGGACTGGCGCCGTCCTGACCACAGCTATTGACCTCGAGGGCAGCGTTCTCGTGCACATGGTGGCCCGCGGAGGGTTGTCGCTGCGAATCGTGACTCTCGATACAGGTCTTCTGTTTTCACAGACGTACGAGACCTGGCGCCGTCTGGAGGCCGAGCTCGCGGTGCGGATCGAAGGCGCACAACCGGCGTTGAGCGTCGATCAACAAGCCGAGCAGTGGGGCGCGTCTTTATGGCAGACGCGCCCCGACCAGTGCTGCCGGATGAGGAAGGTCGAACCGCTGCAGCGGATCCTCGGGTCCGCCGAGGCGTGGATAACCGGGATTCGGCGGTCTCAGACCCCCGAGCGCGCCGACGCGCCGATGGTCGGCCGAGACGAGAGGTTTGGGGTCACCAAGATCAATCCCCTCGCGGACTGGAGTCTGGTCGAAGTGAAGGCGTACTTGCAGCAGCACCGCGTGCCGTACAATCCGATGTTCGACGAAGGCTATCCGAGCATCGGATGCGCGCCCTGCACCCGCGCCGTGGCCGCGGGCGAAGATCCCCGAGCCGGCCGATGGTCGGGATTCGAAAAGAGGGAGTGTGGGCTGCATTTCGAGACCGCCGCGGACGGAACGGTCACCCTCAAGCGTGAGGCCCAGCCATGACCGTTTCCGGGCCCGCGTTTCCGGTGTTCTTGAAGCTCGGCGGTAAACGGGTGGTGGTGGTGGGGGCCGGGGCCATGGCCCTGGAGAAGCTTCCCGCGCTGCTTGATGCCGAGGCGGTGGTCACCGTCGTCGCGCCCGACGTTCGGCCCGACATCCGGGCCCTTCCGGGCATTTCGATCGTCGAGCGAGGATTCGAGCCCCGAGACCTCGATGGCGCCTGGTACGTGGTCGCCGCCGCCCCGCCGGAGGTGAATCGCCAGGTGTCCGAGGCGGCGGCGGGGCGCCAGATCTTCGTCAACGCGGTCGACGATCTCCGTTACGCCGACGCGTACCTGGGCGGCGTGATCCGAAAGGCGGGCTTCACCTTCGCTATCTCCAGCGACGCCGCCTCGCCGGCCCTCACCGCTCTGGTTCGTCGCGGCCTCGAGCGGCTGATCCCCGAAGAGCTCGATGAATGGTTGGCGATCGGACGGCGGATGCGTCCGAAGTGGAAGGCCGACCAGACGCCGTTTGCCCAGCGCCGACCGCTTCTGCTGGAAGCGATCAACCGCTGGCACGCCGAGCGCCAGGAGGCCTCCTCATGATGGGCTTCGTATCCCTGGTGGGCGCAGGGCCGGGTGTGAAAGACCACTTGACGGTTCGTGCCTACGATCGGCTCCAGCGCGCCGACCTCGTCCTGTATGACGCGCTCGTCGACGAATCCCTGCTGGAGATCGCCCAAGGCGCGCAGCGGTTCTTCGTCGGCAAGCGTGCCGGCCGCCATTCGATCGGCCAGTCGACCATCGAGGGGCTGCTGGTGCGATATGCCAAAGAGGGCAAGCGGGTGGTCAGGCTCAAGGCCGGCGACCCGTTCGTCCTCGGACGAGGGGGCGAGGAGGCGCTGACGCTTGCTGCGGCCGGGGTTCCGTACGAGATCGTGCCCGGTCTATCGAGCGCGCTCGCGGCGCCGGCCTTCGCGGGCATTCCGGTTACCCACCGGCGGTCGACCTCGAGCTTCGTGATGCTCTCGGGTCACGCGCCGTCGGCCTATGGACCGCTCGTCGACGCGCTCCCCCCGAACGTGACGACCCTGGTGATTCTGATGGGCTTCAAGCGTCGAGACGACATCGTGCGTCGCCTTCTTGGCGGGGGGTGGCGGGGGTCGACCCCCGCCGCCATCGTCGCGGGGGCCGGGACCCCCGAACAGACCCTGTGGCTGGGCGATCTCGCGTCGCTATCGACCACGGACTTCGACCCCAGGGGCGCGCCGGTCACTCTGGTCGTCGGCGACAACGTCGACCTCGCTCACCACATTCAGCCTCCGGCGGCCGTCGACGACGAAGATTCGCTCGTTCGAAACGACGCGCCGGCGTCGTCGCAGGCTTTGGTACGACCTTCAAAGATGAGGACTCAATCATGACCATCGAAACCGATCGAATCGTCACCGCTCAGCGCCTGCGCGATGGTGCCGTGGTGTTCTTGGGCCCGGATCGCCAGTGGGTGGAAACGCCGGACGCGGCTCGTCCGATGACCGCCGATGACGCGGCGCAGGCGTTGGAATGGGCCCGAGAGCCGTCGACTCAGCTGCACGTCGTCGACGCGTATGCGGTTCCCCTCGCGGCCAGCGAAGGGGCCATCGTGCCGGTGAAGATCCGAGAGCGTATCCGGCTCGTCGGTCCCACCGTTCGCCCCGACCTTCAGCGGGTGACGTCGTGATGTACCGCTACGAGGAAGCAGACCATCAGGTCGTTCAAGATCGGGTGGCCGAGTTTCGCGACCAGGTCGATCGTCGACTGGCCGGCGAGCTCAGCGAAGACCAGTTTCGTCCGTTACGGCTGATGAACGGCCTGTATCTTCAGCTGCACGGCTACATGCTGCGGGTAGCGATTCCGTACGGAACGCTGTCGTCTACCCAGCTTCGGGCCTTGGCCTCCATCGCGCGAGACTACGACCGAGGTTACGGGCACTTCACGACCCGCCAGAACATTCAGTTCAACTGGCCGAAGCTGGTCGATGTGCCGGACATTCTCGCCCGGCTCGCTTCCGTGGAAATGCACGCCATCCAGACCAGCGGCAACTGCATTCGCAACGTGACTTCCGATCCATACGCCGGCGCGGCCGCCGATGAGATCGAAGACCCGCGGATGACCTGCGAGCTCATTCGGCAGTGGTCGACCCTGCATCCGGAGTTCTCGTTCCTTCCCCGAAAGTTCAAGATCGCCGTGACTGCCGCCGATACGGACCGAGCGGCCATCGCCGTTCACGACATCGGGATTCGTGTCGTCGGGCAGGGTTCGGAGGTCGGGTACCAGGTCTGGGTGGGCGGCGGACAGGGCCGGACGCCGATCCTCGCCGAGCTCATCCGGCCGTTCCTGCCTCGTCGAGATCTGCTCAGCTACCTGGACGCCATCCTTCGCGTCTACAATCTGCACGGGCGTCGCGACAATAAGTACAAGGCGCGGATCAAGATCTTGGTCCAGGCGCTGGGGGCGCCGGCGTTTACGGACCAAGTGGAGCGCGAGTGGCAGCAGGTGAAAGCGGAGCAGCCGGAGCTCGAGGTGACCGACGAGCGCTGGGCGCGCTTAGCGGAGGCGTTCGGTGAAGGTCCGGCCCCGGTGAACGAAGGCGAGGCGTGGACTTCGCTCTCGCCGGACTTCGACAAGTGGTATCGACGCAATACTCAGCCCCATCGGGTTCCGGGACGGACGATCGCCGTCGTCTCGCTGAAGCCCCACGGCGGCATCCCCGGCGACGCGACGGCGGCGCAAATGGACGCGGTGGCGGATCTCGCGGATCGATTCTCGGGCGGCGAGATTCGTGTTACCCATCAGCAGAACCTCGTTTTGCCCCATGTGGCTACGAACGCGCTGCCAAAGCTGTGGCAAGGGCTGCAGGCCCACGGGCTGGCCACCGCCAACCTCGGGCTGCTGTCGGACATCATCGCGTGCCCCGGCCTCGATTATTGCAACCTGGCCAACGCTCGGGCCATCCCCATTGCGCAGGCGCTGTCGGAGCGATTCGAAGGTCGCGAGGACGAGATCGGCGAGATGTCGATCAAGATCTCGGGCTGCATCAACGCGTGTGGACACCACCACGTCGGCAACATCGGCATCCTGGGGATCGACAAGCGCGGCACCGAGGCGTATCAGATCGCGGTCGGGGGCGACGCCGGATACGACGCCGCCCTGGCCAAGATCGTCGGGCCCGCGGTGGCGCCGGAAGACGTGCCGGATGCGGTCGAGCGCCTGTTGGAGGTCTACCTGGCCCGGCGCGCCCCCAACGAAGACTTCGTCACCACGCTCCGCCGGATCGGGATCGACAGCATGAAGGAGGCGTTCAACCATGGCCCTGCTCACGCTTGAAGGACTGACGAACGAGTGGATACCCGTGGGGGATGACGCGCCGCTGCCCGAGCGCGGCGTGTTCACGGTGTCCATCGATCGCTTTGGCCGAGAACACGCTCGGTGGTCACCTGAACTCCTCGTTCGTAGTGGGGTCCATCTGGACGCCGCCGCCGAGATCGAGGCTCTCGGGCGCCTGCTGCTCGAGGCGCCGCGGGTGGTTCTCCACTTCGGCAAGATGGTCGACGGCCGGCCGTTCTCTCAGGCGAGGACCCTGAGGACTCGATTGGGCTACCGTGGGTCGCTGGTCGCTCGCGGGCCGTTGATCGCCGATCAGTTCCCGCTGCTGCGTCGGTGTGGCTTCGATGGGGTCGAGATCCCTGCTGGTGCGGACCCTGAAGTGTGGTTGCGGGCGCTATCGAGGCACCGTGGTCAGTATCAGCCGGATCCGGGTGGGGCGCCGGCTGCAGTCTAGCCCTACGCCGGGATTCGATCGGATGCCCTGAGGCCACGACATCTGGTATCAAGGCCCATGCCCGATGGACCTTCGGGGCGGCCAAAGTCGG
>JANQQN010000209.1 GCA_028289325.1 Myxococcota bacterium
CGAGCTCGATCCGGGCCGCGATCCAGCCCACGCCGAGGCCCTGCTCCAGGCGATCCACGCCGCGGGTCTCGATCCCCTCGCTTTCGAGCCCGATCCCGCGTCGGCCCTGACGCCGTTTCCCGGGTTGATGGGCTTCGATGACGACGGGGCCTCGGCGTCGATCTACTTCGGCCGAGACCAGGAGATCGCGTTGGCGCTGCGGGCGCTGCGGGCGCTGCGGGCCAGCCGAGACCGACGAGTCCTCGCGCTGGTGGGGGTGCAGGGGGCCGGCGCTTCGTCGCTGCTGCGGGCGGGCGTCCTGCCTCGGCTGCGGCGAGAGTCCGCCACTTGGCTGCCGCTTCGGGCTTTTCGGCCGGGCACCGACCCCCTGACCCGTTTCGCCGAGGCGTGGGTCCGGACCCTGGATGGATTCGGCGGGGAGACGACCGTCGCCCAGCTCCGCGCCGATCTGCTCACCGCTTGGTCGGCGGCGTCTCGGGACAGCGGTCGCCTGACGCCCGAAGGCCGCGCGGCGGTCGGGGCCCGGCTCGCGGCGGAGGCCCAGCGGGCGCGAGCGGTGGCCCGTCGTCCCGACGCGACGGTGCTGATCGCGATCGATCGGGCCGAGGCCCTCGCCGGAAGCTCGGGCGAGGAAGCGGAAGCCCTCGCCGACTATCTGAGGGCGGCGGTCGACGGCCACGGCGACGTTCGGGTGTTCATCGCGGTCCGCGCCGACCGGATGGACAGCGTTCAGGCTCACCCGCGCTTTGCGGGGGTGGAGCTATTGGCCCACGACGTTCGACCCTTGCCCGTCGGTCGGTGGGGGCCCGCGATCGTGGGCCCCGCCCGGCGGTGCGGTCTGGAGATCGATGACGGCCTCGTTTCGGCCCTGAAGGCCGACGCGCCGGCGCAAGACGCATTGCCGCTGCTGGCGTTCGGGCTTCAGCGGTTGTGGTGGAAGTTCGCGGCCGACGGCGCGATCTCGGTCGAGGACTACCGGAGCACGGGGGTCCTGCCGAGTTTGCTCGAGGGCATCGCGGATCGCGCGCTGTTCGGGCCGGGGCGGCCGGACGCCGATGACGGCTCGTCGTCCTCGCTCGACGATCTCGGAGCTCGGACCTTCGTCCCCGCGCTCGTCGACGTCGGCGAGCGCGGCCAGCATCGGTATCCCGCCGCGCCCTGGTCGAGCTTCGATGAAGCGCAACAAACCCTGCTCGAACGCTTCGTAAGCGCTCGACTGGTTCGGCGCGACGAAGACGGTCAGCTCGAGCTCGTTCACGAGGCGGTCGTCTCGCACTGGCCCCGGCTGCGACGCTGGCTGGATGCCGAGCTCGAGCGCAAAAGCGCGCTGCGCGGGCTTCGGGCCGCCGCGTGGGGGTGGTCCACCACCGGCCAGGACGACCAGATATCCCATCGTGGCCCCAGCCTGCGGGCGGCCGAAACCCTGCGCGACCACCCGCGGTTCGGCGGGGGGCTGACCGCGGTCGAGCGGGCGTACCTCGACGCCTGCGCCGAGCTCGATCGGCGCTCGCCGGCTTCGCAGTGGACCCTGCGCACCGCCGTCGTCGCCGTGGTGATGGCCCTGCTGGGGGCTGCGGTCGCCGTGACCGCGGTCGGAGGGCCGCACGCCCGGTGGTGGTGGGGCCAGCTATCCGGGGCCAACGGGAGCTTGGCCCACGCCCTTGTGCCCTCATCGAGCCGTTCGTACGTCGCCGATCAGTTCACGCCCCACGTGTTGACCCCCGCCGTGGAGCGGGCGCTGCGAGATGGCGACCGCTTTCGAGAGTGCAAGCGAGACTGTCCGGAGATGATCGTCGTTCCCCGAGGCCAGTTCTTCATGGGCGACAAAGAAGGGATATGGGCCTTCGCGATGCCCGTGCACCCGGTGACCATCCCTCACCGTTTCGCGGTGTCCCGGCGGGAGATCACCTTCGAAGACTGGGGCGCTTGCGTCCAGCACGGGCGGTGCCCGCCCGCCGACGACGCCGGATTCGGGACCGACCTGCGGCCGGTCATCAACGTATCCTGGAACGACGCGCAGACGTATGTCGCGTGGCTGAGCCAGGTGACGGGGCGCAGCTATCGATTACTGTCCGAAGCCGAGTGGGAGTACGCGGCCCGGTCGGCCACCGACACCCCATTTTGGTGGGGCAAGGAAGCGGGGTTGGGCCGAGCCAGCTGCCGAAACTGCGGCACCGAGCACGACGGGGTGCGCACGGCGACCGTCGCCTCTTTTCAAGCGAACGGCTTCGGTCTGTTCGACGTTCACGGCAACGTGTGGGAGTGGGTCGAAGACTGCTGGCACCGCGACTACGCCCGAGCGCCCGCCGGCGGGGAGGCGTGGAAAGACGCCCACGACGGTGACTGTGACAAAGCGGTCATCCGAGGCGGGTCGTGGCAGTCGTCGTGGAGCGTCATGCGCGCCGCCACCCGGGACTGGTACCGACGGGGCGCGGCCAGCCCCACGATCGGGTTCCGGGTCGCGCGAGTATTGCAGCGATGACCCGCTTGACCATCGGAGCGCGCGAGGCTTCCCTTGTCGAGGGTGGCGGGGGAAACCGACGAACCACGGCGGCGGCGCCGGGGGCGCGCTGAACGGGCGGCGGAACGGCCCGAAGTGCTGAAATCCGGCGGACCGGAGCTGGTCCGCATTCCTGCCGGCGAGGGGTGGATCGGCGCGAGCAAAGGCGACCCCTATGCCGAGCCCTGGGAAATGCCGCGCCATCGAGTCACGTTCGCGAAGTCCTTCGGGCTGGGGCGCTACGCGGTTACGTTCGGCGAGTACGACGCGTTCTGCGAGGCAACGGGCCGACGCCGGCCTCGGGATCTCGGCTTTGGACGAGGTCGCCGGCCGGTGTTGAACGTCACATACGCCGACGCTGGCGCCTACTGCGAGTGGTTGAATGACACGGTCGGCCCCGGTTGGCGTCTGCCGTCCGAAGCCGAGTGGGAGTACGCGTGCCGGGCGGGCAGTCTAGACCCGTACAACGTGGCCTACGGCCTCAACCCCGACCTCGCGAACTACGACCCCACCGACGGCGCAGGGGGCTCGACCCCGCGCGGTAGTCGTCAGCAAACGGTCGAGGTCGGTGACCTCCCGGCGAACGCCTGGGGCCTGTACGAGATGCACGGCAATGTTTGGGAGTGGTGTGCGGACCGTTGGAACGACCATTACGATGGTGCGCCCGACGACAGCGCACCCTGGCGTCGCGGCGACGAAACGAAGGCGCCAGCCCGCGGCGGTTCGTGGATGAACGAGGTCATTTATCTCCGATCATCGACTCGCCTCGGGCTGCCACGAGACACCAAGAGCGCTCGGGTCGGGTTCCGCGTCGCGCGGACGTTGGTTGCGAGATAAGCGCGGACCGGCGGCCGAGGGGATCTTGTTTTCGCGAAGATGTCCGACCGGCGTCGTCGTATCCTTTACAAAGGTTACAGGGGTGAGAACCTAGGCAGGGGACCAGGTCTTGTGTCAGGCTTTTTTTCAGACATGTCGGACAGCCCAACCCTGAACAGGCGAACCTTTCTGACCATCGGCGGCGGCGCCGCGCTCGCCGGAGCGACGCTCAATCCGGGTGAGGTGTACGCGGCCGGGTCGAACAAGAGCTTGCCGCAGATCCCCCGCAAGACGCTCGGAAAGACCAAAAAAGACATCCCGATTCTCCTGTTCGGGGCGGCCGTCCCCCTCGATACCCGCTTCGACCCGAAGCTCGCGGAAGCGTTCCGTTTCGGCTGCAACTATATCGACGCCGCGGATTGCTACAACGGCGGCAACACCGAGATCGCGGTCGGCAACTTCATGGAGCGGGCCCGCATCGCCCGCAAAGACGTGTGGATCACTTCGAAGAGCGACCGACATGACCCGTCGGGTTTGGTGGAGACGCTGAACGTCGGCCTGAAGAAGATGAAGACGGACTACGTCGACCTGTACTTCCTGCATGCCCTGCAGGACGCCGAGTATCTGAGTCGCGATATGGAGAAGACCGCCGAGCGCCTCAAGAAGGAGGGCAAGATCCGACACATCGGCTTCTCCTGTCACCACGGCAACGTCGTCGAGCTGCTCAACGCCGCCGCCGACCGACCGTGGGTAGAGGCGGTCATGTTCCGGTACAACTTCCGGCGCTACGGGAACAAAGAGCTGAACCAGGCCATGGACCGATGCGCGAAGGCCGGGGTGGGGCTCATCGCCATGAAGACCCAAGGGTCGGAGGCGAGCTTCGCCGACCAGTGGAAGAAGTTCGAAAAGACCGGCAAGTGGACCAAGCATCAGGCGGTACTGAAGGCGGTGTGGGAAGACGAGCGGATCACCGCCGCCGTTTCCGCGATGAAGAACTTCGAGCAGCTGCGGCAGAACATTCAAGCCGCGCTCGATACTACCAAGCTTACGAAAGCCGAGTGGGATGCGCTCGATCGGTACGCGGCGGCGACCCGCAGCTTGGCTTGCGATGGCTGCGACCATCTGTGCAGCCCCGCCGTGCAGGCGCCGGTACAGATCGGCAACACGATGCGGTTCCTCATGTACCACGACGTGTACGGAGAACCGGACAAGGCGCAGGCGCTCTTCGACGGCATGCCCGAAGCGGCGAAGCAGCTCTCGAATGTCGACTTCTCGGGTGCCAATCGCGCCTGCCCCCACGGCGTGGATGTCGCCGCCCACATGCGGCGGGCCAATGAGCTGTTCACCACCGCCTGACGGTTACCTTTCCCTCAAAACGATCGGATTCGTTACGCGCGTGGGGCCGGCGGGCTTTCGCACGGCCCCCTTGCGCCGGTTCGCGGCCCCCCGATTGACGATGCTCGGTCCTTTATGTAAGTAGTTACGTATCTTGGGTGATGCGGAATTCTACAATCTTGTCGGGCCGTTAGCTCTTGGAACGCGACTTCGGGTGTTGTCCGCGCGACTGGCTGAGGAGGCGGCGCGGGTGTACGAGCTGTACGGTGTCGACGCCGATCCGCGATGGTTTCCCGTCCTGTACACCCTCGGACGAGGCGAACGGCGAACGGTGACGGAGCTGGCTCGAATCGTCGGGCAGTCGCACGCCGCGGTGAGCCAGGTGGTCAAGGCGATGTCCGCGGCGGGCCTCATCGACGCCGTCGGGTGTCCCGACGATGGTCGAGCTCGGAAGCTTGGCCTCACGCAAGCGGGGCGGGATCGCGTGGCGCGGATGAAGCATCAGCTGCGCGACGTCACTGACGCCGCCGAATCGATGCTCGCGCAGTCGGAGCACAACCTGTGGTCCGCCATCGCGGACGCGGAGCAGGCCTTGTCCGAGCAGAGCTTCTTTGACCGGGTTGTTGAATCGAGGCGGCAGCGACTGGCCCGAACCGTGACCATTCGAGACTTTGTCGACGCCGACGCCAATGCGTTCGCGGGGCTGAACTATGCGTGGATCGAACGCTACTTTCGGGTGGAGACCAAAGATCGGGAGTCACTGGGGCGTCCTCGGACCAGCATTTTGGACCGCGGCGGCGCGATCCTGATGGCCACCAGCAGCGATGAGACCCTGGGTACGGTGGCGATCATTCCCGTCGACGGCGAGACCGTGGAGCTGGCGAAGATGGCGGTCGCGGATCACGCGCAAGGCCTGGGCATCGGGCGGCGACTGGTGGAGGCGGTGTTGGCGCGAGCGCGAACGATGGGCGCTAAGCGCGTGTATCTGGAGAGCAACACCAAGCTGAAGCCGGCCATAACGCTGTACGCGCGGCTCGGTTTCCGCGAGGTGCAGGGGCCGGCCTCACCCTACGCTCGCGCCAACATTCAAATGGAATGTTGGCTCGGGTAGCCCGGATGCCGCGCGCAGGGCTCGCGCCTTCTTCATGAGGCGGCTGCGCCAGGCATACACCGCGTCCGCCGATGTGCCGGCGTCGACCGCGGCCTGCTGCACCGACTGTCCGTCGACGTACAGCAGCTGGAAGTAACGCCGGCCCTCGGGGGTCATCCACCGCATCAGCTGCTCGAGGATTCGAGCCAGGGCGTCTCGCGCTTCGAGGTAAGTTTCGAAGGTCGACATCGACCCCAGAGCACCGTCGAGAACGTCGTCGGCGGTCGGATCCTCGGTCCACGGGTGCCGCTTTGTAGTCCTCAAGCGCATGCCCACCTCGCGCTCGGCCAATAGTCCGACGAACCCCAAAAACGACAGGCCCCGGCCGGCGTCCCAAGCGCGCAGCGCTTTGCCGCCCTTCGCGAACAGCGCCGCGAATACGTCCTGCACCAAATCGTCGGCGTCCTGGCGCACGTCTCGGCCGCGTGCTGACCCCTGGCGCCGACGGAGCGCCCGCAGCACCCGCGTACGGACGACAGGACGCATCGCGTCGACGAGGGTGCGTAGCGCGGCATCGTCGCAGTCGAGCCCGAGTTCGACGAGTCGACAATAGTTCGTTTCGTCCGAGGCGTCCGATCGTTCGTTCGAAATGTCCGACGAGGGCCCCTTATCGGGGCCAAAAAACGCTGAATCAGTCATCGCCGCCACCGACTGCAAGGCGTGGGCCTGCGCTTGACGTCGGCCTCGACCCCTCATAATCCAGATCTATGAAGAGCCGTGCCGCCGTCGCCTTCGCCGCTGGAAAGCCTCTGGAGATCGTGGAGATCGACGTCGCTCCGCCCAAGCAGGGAGAGGTGCTGGTCAAGATTCACAACACCGGGGTCTGTCATACCGATGCCTTCACCCTCAGTGGGGAGGATCCGGAAGGGCTCTTTCCCGCCGTGCTCGGACACGAAGGCGCGGGCGAGGTGGTCGAGGTCGGCCCCGGAGTGACCAGCGTTGCCCCCGGCGACCACGTCATCCCGCTGTACACGGCCGAGTGTCGCGCGTGTAAGTTTTGTGCGTCGGGTAAGACGAACCTCTGCCAGTCGGTGCGGGCGACGCAAGGGAAGGGCGTGATGCCCGACGGGACGTCGCGGTTCACGTTCCAGGGGCAGCCGCTGTACCACTACATGGGCACCAGCACCTTCAGTGAGTACACGGTGGTGGCCGAGGTCTCCGTGGCCAAGATCGATCCTGCGGCCCCCTCACAGAAGGTCTGTCTGCTTGGCTGCGGCGTGACCACCGGCATCGGCGCGGTTCACAACACGGCGAAGGTTCAAAAGGGCGATACGGTCGCGGTGTTCGGTCTCGGGGGCATCGGCCTGGCGGTGATCATGGGCGCCCAGCAGGCCGGCGCGAGTCGAATCATCGGCGTCGATATCAACCCGGATAAGTTCGACAAGGCCAAGCAGCTCGGGGCGACCGACGTCGTCAACCCCAAGGACCACTCGGCGCCGATCCAGGAGGTCCTCGTGAACATGACCGACGGCGGGGTCGACTACAGCTTCGAGTGCATCGGCAACGTCGACGTCATGAGGTCGGCCCTCGAGTGCTGTCACAAGGGCTGGGGCGAGAGCATCATCATCGGCGTCGCCGGTGCGGGGCAAGAGATCCAGACTCGCCCCTTCCAGCTGGTGACCGGTCGCGTTTGGCGAGGCACCGCGTTCGGGGGCGTTCGAGGTCGCACCGAGCTGCCGGGCATGGTGCAACAAGCGATGAATGGCGAGATCGATCTCGATGCGTTCATCACCCATACCCTCCCTCTCGACCGAATCAACGAGGCCTTCGACCTGATGCACGAGGGCAAGTCGATCCGAACGGTCATCGACTTCTGAGAGGTTGTCGCGCCATGGAGCGAATCGAAACCAAGCTCTGCTTCGGTGGTCGCCAGGAAGTGTGGCAGCACACCTCGTCCGCGCTCGGCTGCGACATGAAGTTGGGGGTCTACCTGCCGTCGAAGGCGAGCCACGACAAGTGTCCGGTCCTCTACTTCTTGAGCGGCCTGACCTGCACCGAGCAGAACTTCATCACCAAGGCCGGCGCGCAGCGATACGCCGACGAACACGGCGTGGTGATCGTGGTCCCCGACACCAGCCCCCGAGGCGCTGACGTTGCCGACGATCCGGCCTACGACCTGGGCCAAGGCGCGGGCTTCTACGTCAACGCCACGCAGGCGCCGTGGTCGACCCACTACCGGATGTTCGACTATGTCGTCAGCGAGCTTCCCGACCTCGTGCAGGCCGCCTTTCCAGTGACCGACGCGCGATCGATCACCGGCCACTCGATGGGCGGCCACGGGGCCCTGGTCATCGCCCTCAAGAACCCCGGGCGCTACCGGTCGGTGTCGGCGTTTTCGCCGATCGTGGCCCCGACACAGGTGCCGTGGGGCCAAAAGGCGTTCGGTGCCTACCTGGGACCGGACCAGGCCGCGTGGGCGGCGTGGGATGCCGCGGCGCTGGTCCGCAATCTTGCCGGACCCAAGATGGAACTGTTCATCGACCAGGGCGAAGCAGACAGCTTCTTGAGCCAAGAGCTCCGGCCGGAGCTCCTCGAAGAGGCGTGCGCGGCGGTCGGCCACCCGCTCACCCTCCGACGCCAGCCCGGCTACGACCACAGCTACTACTTCATCGCCTCGTTCATCGGGGACCACATCGCTCATCACGCCCGCGCGCTCGGCGGCTGATCGACAACGCCCCTTTCTTGGGTTATCCAGGTCAACTCTCCGTCCATGTGCATGAGATAGTCTCGACGTATTCGCACACCCGAGTTCGCGCGGTTGCCTACAATCGCGAGAGTTTTCGCACAAGCGTGCCAACGATGGTTGCACAATGGTCCAGTAGGGTTGCGTTCGTCGGCCGAGCCCTGCAAGCGTGCTTACTGGATTGCCTATGGGACACGCTATCGCGCTAGCAAATATGAAGGGGGGTGTCGGCAAGACCACCACGACCGTGAGCCTTGGCGACACGTTCGCGGCGTCTGGAAAGAAGGGCCTCGGCCAAGACCGACTGCAATGGGAAAGTGGTGCTGAGCGAGAGGTCGATTCGCCGCGCGCTGATGCGGACCACGCCGCCGATCTTGAGTAGGCGTGTTCGGATCGTCCCGGCCTGGGCTCGGGCTAGCTCGGTGTTGCGTAGCGCGATTCGACGGAAGGCGCTGACGAGGACGTAGGCCACGGAGGCGAAGTACAGGCGCAACGGGTTGGCCCGCATCGTACCAGTGCTGGTGCGGTCGGCAAACATGTCGAGTTGCTGCTCTTTGATTCGATTCTCCATGTCGCCGCGGGCGCAGTAGAGCTTCTCGTACAAGGCCCTCGGCTTGCCGGAGCTCAGTGAAGTCACGATGAAGCGCGGGTTCGCCTTGCCGGAGATGTGCTCGGCTTTGGCGATCACGCGCCGGTGTTGCGTCCAGGACTTCAGCGTTTGTAGCGGAACTCCCTGAAGATTCGTGCGGGCTGCCCTGTCCGCTCGAACTCTTCTTGAACACGCATCATGTCGTCCGCGATCTCCGCCTTCAGTCGGTCGTTCTTGGCGAGCCCGAAGACGAAGTCGATGCGGTTTTGCTCGCACCAGGCCATGATCTCGTCGCGGACGAAGCCGGAGTCACCGCGGAGAACGACCGTCACTTTGGGCCAACGCGCCCGGATCTGGGCCACGATTCGTTTCACTTCGTCCAGAGCGCCGTGGGCCCCTGTTAGCGCTCGCGCTTGCTGATGGCTCAGGACCTATTTTCGATCCGGCTTTTTGATGGATCCGTGCAGAACGGATGGATTTAGCCATCGCCGGTCGATTTCTTGTGGTTTCACCTGGTTGATGTAGTTGAGCCGGTGGAAGGAGAGGAGTGACGAGGCTGCGTTGCACCGCAGCCCCGTCGTGCTCCGGGCCACCAACCTGCAAAGTCAAGAAGACCGAAGCTCGGTCAGGATTCACTTTTCGGCGCTCGACTTCAAGCTCTGGACACTCGGCCCGCCCGATATCGATCGGGTTCGGCCGCCGCATTGTCCGTGCTGCGGGAGCGTGGGACATGCGCTGGACGATCGGATCCAACTCGTCGGCCACGGGGTCCGTCGCCGCAGCGTCCGCGGTGTCATCGTATGGGGCGAGACCCCACGGTCCTGGAGTGTCTTCTGCCGCCGGTACCGCTGCCGGGGATGTCGAGCCGTCGTAGTCGTCGCGCCTCGCGGTCTGTTGTCGCGGCGCCAGTATCTCGCTTCGGCCATCGCGCTGGCGCTGGTCCTGTACGGCGTCGACGGGCTGTCGCATTCGCGGGTGCGGCAGGCCGTCAATCCTGACCGGCATCACGGATTCGATGCCGACGGCCGATGGCGGACGCTCACTCGATGGATCGACGACGTCGGTCGCGGGCTCCTCGGGCGACTGCTTCGCCCGCCTTCGGGCACGCCAAGACGACAGGTGGCGGCCACCTACGCCCGTGCGCTCAGCGTCCGCTCTCTTTGTCACGATGCCATCATCCAGGTATCGGCCATGGACGGCGCGATGATGGCTACGTGCCTGTAATCGTTAGGGGCTGGATGTCCACCATCGCGGTCCACTGCCGTGTTCGGTGAGCGGTCTGCAGGCTCTCCTGCGTCGTGGCGATGAGCGTCGCGACGGAAGGAGATCCCATGGATGATTTGAAACCGAAGGACCACGCCGAAGTGGTCGCCCAATTTCGGGCCGCGATCGTCGGTATGCTCGCGTGCTGCGAGATCGACCACGGCCAATTGCGCATCGAGCTCGAGGCGCTTAGCAAGAAACGGTTCCGGCCCCCAGGCGCACAGGCGACACGGACGTTCTCGATACCTACGCTCGAGCGGTGGCTGTACGCCTACCGAGAGGGTGGGCTGGTGGCGTTGCAGCCGAAACCCCGCCGCGACCGAGGACGAGGCCGCCGTCTGAATCAGGCGCAGCTCCAGTTGCTGTTGGATATTCGACGGGAGCACCCGTCCGCCTCGGCCCGGCTGATCCTCAGCACGGTGGTGCGGCTCGGCCTCATCGCGGCCAAGGTGCTGACGCCAACGACGCTTCGGCGGATCTACGCCGAGCATGGCTTGCCCCGTCGAAGTCGCCGAGATGCCGACGGTGACCATGTCCGGCTGCGCTGGCAATCGGAGCATTCGCATGCCATATGGCACGGCGACGTCTGCCATCTTGCGCCGATCGAGTTGGACGGCGTCAAGAAGCCTGTCCGCGTCCACGCCTTGTTGAGCGCGGTTTAGAAGTCGCCACCTGATCGCGGTTTGGTCCCCCACCGAGTGGTGAGCTACCGCGATCAAGATCGCGGTTTTGTCCCCCACGCACGGCTGACGATCACGCGCAGTTCATCTTGCAGTGGTGTCATGCGTCCCGCTCTTCGCCCTCAAGACAGTGTTGGTGCGCAATGGGGCCGTGAAGGATGGCGGGAGGAGGCGACGGAGCAAGCCGTGCTCGGTTTGCGGGCGATGGTTCACACCCACCGCCCGTGTAGGTGACCGGCAGCGCACGTGCGGGGAGCCGTCGTGCCGGCGGGAGCAGAAGCGGCGGACTCAGGCAGGCTGGACAGCCCGCCACCCCGACTACTGGACCGAGCGACGGGTCCGGGCGCAGGCCGATCGGCTCGCAACGGAGCGCGGGCCGCTGCGGGGCCCGCCGCCCGGCCTCCGCGAAATCCCCCTTGAGCTCGCGCAAGACGCGATGGGTGTCCAAGCCTTTGTAATCATTGTGCTTCTGGCTCGAATTCAACATCGAGCGACGCAAGACGCGATCAAGCGCTATCTGTCCGGAATCACCAGGGATCGAGACCAAATACAGCCCTCGTTCGCGCAAGACGCGACGGAGGTTCCGAGCCGTCCGCCGTAGGCTCGATCGCGTGGAATCGCACACGGAGCGAGTGCGGCTCGAAG
>JANQQN010000225.1 GCA_028289325.1 Myxococcota bacterium
CAGTCGGCGGCGCCGCAACCAGTTAACGGCCACCGAGCTCTTCAGGCTGAAGTTGATATCGGTGATCGCGAGACCATCGGCGGCTCGGCGCGAGATGCTCGTGTTGATGCCCACCATGTGTCCGAAGACGTTCAGCAGAGGTCCGCCCGAGTTGCCGCGGTTGACGCTGGCATCGGTCTGAAAAACGTCTTTACCCCGGGTGTTGTTGAAGTTGGCGATCACCGCGGACACCGAGCCCGTGGTCAGCGTCCATAACCCGCCGGTCTCGGGGTTCCCGATCGCCACGACCGGCTCCCCGATCTCCACGTCGCCAGGGTCGGCGAAGTCGATGGGCAGCAGGTCGTTCGGGGGGCTCTTCATGCGCAGCAGCGCGAGATCGAGCTTCGGATCGTGGTCCATGAGAATGACTTCATAGCGGTGCTTGAGGTCCCGGTTCATCGACCCGGTCAGCTTGTCGGGCTTCATGTAGACGAACAGCCGTTTGTACGGCCGGCCGTTCTTGAGCACGACGTGGGCGTTGGTGATGACCTGACCGTCGTCAGAGATGATGGAGCCGGTCCCCGCGCTCCCCTGCGCCGAGCCGTCGGTCGCGAACACCAGCACCACCGACTTCGCGTACCGCTTGTAGATCTGCCGCGGGCTCAGGGGTTGAGGCGCCGCTTCGGCCAGAACCGGTGCGAACGCGGCCGCCGCGACGGCCATAGACAGGGCAGCTGCCAGATTCCTATGCAACATGACTCAAACCTCGGTTGCGCGGCGAGCTACACGCCGCCCGCCTTCTTTTCTTCCAATTGTTCGAGCTCGTCGAACATGTTTTGTGCTCGGTCTCGGATGGCCTGCACCTTTTGCTGGTCTTCCTGGTCTGGATACGCCTCTTTCAGACTGGCGGTCAGGTTCTCCAGGGAGACATCCGTCCGAATGCAGGCGAGCGCATACGTCATCCCTCGCCGAGACACGGTCCCCAGCGGGTCATACCAGTAGGAGACGATCTCCGCGCCCTGGACGACGCCATTTTCGACGAAGCTCGTCACTTCGCTCACGATGTACTGATTGACGCTCCCACCTCGAGAAGTTTCAACGTCGACCATTATACTCGTGATGGTGACCTGTATGGAGCGCGCGAGCTCGTTGCGCGCGGCCTCAGCGGCCATCGTTCGGCCATCCTGTCGATAATAGGTCGGGTCGACCGCCCCCGTGGCGCACAGCTGCCCTTTGGGCTGGGGAACGGCCTGAACCCAAGCCGGCGCCGGCGTCGGGCGCTCCGACGCGGGGGGTGGCGGCGGAACCATGACCACCTTCGGTGGACCAGCGCGGCCGCCGCCGCATGCACTCACGCTCACCGCGATCGCGGCGAACGTGAGCGCCCAAACAACGAAGGCGGCAGGCGGTCGCGCGCGTGACCGGCGGTCACCCATCGGCCACGACTCGGTCGCTAACGTCTTCGAGCGTCCTCGCGTGTACGCGTCGACCATGGCCTGCCCCCTTCTCTATCTAACGGAACTAGACGATCACTCGCCGCCCTGGCGCTTGGCCTCCTCGCGCTCGAGCTCGGCGAACGAACGCTCGGCCGAGCGACGGACGCGCTCCTTCACCTTCTGGCTGAGCTCATTGGCCTTCTCCAGCTGGTCCATGAAGCCGTCGAGGTCGAGCCGCGCCAGCGAATACATGGTGCCGTCGACCGGGTGGATCCAGTGCTCGACGATCTGAACGCCGTTGAGCGTACCGGCGGCGAAGGTCTTCACGGCCTGCTCCACCATCTGCTCTTCGGACGAGTTGCTCAGGTCACCGGTCGCGATGCTCGACGCGTAGTCCTTCATCAGCGATGCGGTGTAGGTTTCGAAGGTCTTCTGCATCTCGGCGCGAGCCTGGTTGTCGGCCGCCGCCCGGAGCAGAGCCGGGTTCTTCACGCCCGACTTCGCGCCGACCGCGTAAAACACGTTCTTCTCACCACCAAACGCGCCGCTGCCGCGCATCACCCACTCAGGGTAGTCGACCTTGACCGCGTCATTGGCCGCGCCCTTGCCGGAGCTGCCACCACAAGCCGCCAACGGAAGGGCAGCGAAAGCCATCACAAATGCGAGCCGCTTCATTTTCAAGTCTCCCTCTCAGTCATCACGAGTTCATTCGTCATCGCGAACCCAGGATTAGTGTCCCGGGTCGGTGCCCGGTGACTGTGTGCGTGCAACCACGGCCATCGGCGCGCGTCGGGCGCGCCGGTGGGTCTGCTGGCCGCACCGCCCGGCGTGTATCGCATGAACTGAATGTGAAAGGGAGACTTCCGATTCCCTGTAATCGCTCTCACGAGTGCGGCGCCTCGAGTCGGGGTCCTCGACGGCGCTGACGCCGCCCTCATCGAGGTCGGACGCTGGCCCGAACCGAAACAACCGCCGCCCTCGCCCCAAAGGCAGGATACGGCCATCGATGCCGCCCCCGGGGTGTGTTGGGCGTCAAGCCGCCCTGCGCGACGACGATTCGGGCGCGCGTCTCATCCCGCCACTGAGCATCCTGCCGGCCCGGTGTCCGCCGTCGGCCGGCAACAAAGGGATGTCCGGTCGCTGGGCTCCGGTTATCCTGCGGTGATGCCTTCCCTGACGCCTCGGCCGGTCCTGCAGTCGGTGCGGTGGCCACCGCTGAGCGACGATCCAGATCGCCCCATAGGCATGTTCGACTCCGGCGTTGGTGGCCTCACCGTCGTGTCCGCCCTCGCCCAGCGATGGCCGAAGGAGCGAGTCCTCTATCTCGGCGACCAGGGGCACGTTCCGTACGGGGGCCGACCCCTGGACGAGATCCGAAGCTTTGCCCGCGGCATCACCGCCATGCTCGCCGCGGCACCGGTGAAAGCGGTGGTGATGGCCTGCAATATCTCCTCTGCCACCGCATGGCCGGAGCTCGCCGCGGTATACGGCCCAACGCGGATATTCGGCATGGTCCGACCCGGTGCTCGGCGGGCCGAGGAGGCCAGTCGCGCGCGACGAGTCGGCGTCCTCGCCACCGCGGGAACCGTCGCCTCGGGCGCCTACACCGCCGCCCTGCGAGACCGAGACCCCGACCTCACGGTAGTGGAAGTCCCATGTCCCAAGCTCGTGCCCCTCGTGGAGGCCGGCGAGACCAACAGCGACGACGCCGTTGCCGCCGCGACGGAGTACCTGGCGCCGATCGAAGCCGCCGGCTGCGACGTGGTGGTTCTGGGCTGTACCCACTACCCCTACCTGCTCGACGCACTGAACACCGCCGCGCGGGAGCCCGTCATCTTCATTGACCCCGCGGAAGCGGTCGCCGACGACATCGGCGAAGCGCTCTCGGCGGCCGGGATGTTCGCCCAGCAGCCGGCCGGCCCCCATCGCCTGATGACCACCGGGGACCCGAGTGTTTTCGCGCACCAAGTGCCGAGGTTCTTGCCCGGGGACCGCTCACCCGTGCATGGCGTGCGGTGGGGGCGATCGCCCGCGCCGAAATGCTAACCGAGATTCTGAACTTCCTGACCCACCTGCGGCTGCACTACCAGCTCCTCATCCTGCCCGGCGGTTACCTGCTCGGGGGTCTGTACAGTCCGGACATCGACTGGCGGGTGTTCGTCATCCAATTCCTGAACGTGCACGTGTTCCTGAATGGCGGGGTCACTGCCTACAACAGCTACTGGGATAAGGATGAAGGACCGATCGGCGGCCTCAAAGCGCCGCCCCCGATGACCGCATGGATGCATCCGGCCTCCCTGGTCGTCCAGCTCATCGGACTGGTCATCGCGTGGCCCCTGGGGCCCAGCTACGTCGCTCTGTACGGGGTCACCATGCTCCTGTCCGTCGCCTACAGCTGGCCACCGATCCGGTGGAAAGGCCATCCGTGGCTGTCCTTGGTCGCGGTGGGCGTCGGAACGGGCACCAACACGTTCCTCATGGGGTATCTGGCCGCCGGCGGTCCCGGACTGAGCCCGATGATCAGCCTCGCCGCGGTGGGGGTCGCGTTGCTGCTGCTGAGCCTTTACCCCGTTTCCCAGGTCTTTCAGATCGAAGAGGACGCCGCCCGGGGCGACACGACGTTCGCCACCGCCTACGGACTGGCCGGAGTCCAGCGGTGGTTTGTTCTCGCTTACCCTGCCGGTCTCGCCATCGCCGCGCTGTGTTTGAGCACCGTGCGCCCCGCCCTGGCCATCGCGTTCGGCGCGGTCGGTCTCGGCGGCTTCGTCCTCAACGCGCTCCAGCTCCGGCGCCTCACCGGGGCCACCGGAGAGTACGAACGGGTCATGCGCCTCAAGTACGGCGCTTCGCTTTCGTTCGTCGCCTTTCTGGTCGGCTGCTTGGCGTGGATCCGACTTTCCTAGAGAAAACCCTCAGACCATTTTCCACAACTCAACGACAATTCACAGGTGGAACCGGAACCTGCGGGCGCTCGCGCGAAACACTGGCGGGGATCGGCTTCGGTTCGTGGACAGAGCAAGACGGTTAGGCGTCGAAACCATCCGCGGCTCGGATCAGTGGAACGAAACTTAAATACAAAAAGCGCTAATTCGACTTGATTCTCAAACCGCGCTCGTTTTCATGGATCTGCGCGCGAGGACCCCCGCTAGATTTTTCTCATCGCCGATTTGAGGTTCCAAATTCATTCAAATTTCCACCGCTTATCGCCTCACTGGTGTTTTCTCTTAGGGGTGATGGCGCCCACAGCAACAACTTTCAGGAACACTACGGCTACCGGTGGAACAAGTTGCGACCTCGAGCGGGATCGGACGCTGGTCGACGGTGTGACGAAGGTGTGGCGCAAGGCCGCTTTTCAATGTCCTCTTCTTGGCGACTCTCCAGTGAAACAAACAACTTACAGACCGGCATCCACAGCCGTGAATAAACTGTGAATTGTGGCGTTTGAAGCGCGGCCTACCCAGGACCGACAGCCGCTTCTAGTAGGGCAAATACGACTCAAGCTTCTGCAGGAGTCACCGACCGGCGCCCCTAAGCGGTTCGAGGGGGCTTCGCGTCTCGGCATGCCCTTGGAAATGTTGTCGAATCTGTAGTCAAGGTCGCCGGTCGTCGCTCAGCGAGGACGTGTCCAAATCCGCCGCCGCCCGTTCGACTCGCGGGTCACGCGTACCACGAGAGATCACTGTTTAACATTGATGCAATCTCGGGGCGCAGATTTGCTGAGATAAGACCAGAAATCTGAACGAGATGCCGATCAGGCGGTGGCGTCCTCGACCTGGAACCCCGCCCGCTCGAGAACCTGCTTCATGAGGGTAGGGTCTACGGCCTTTCGATAGGCCTCTTTGGGGTCGACCGTGTCCTCCTGTACCAGCCGGAGCATATGGTCGGTTTGCGTCTGCATGCCGATGCCCCGGTTGGTCTGCATGATGGAGGCAATCTGGAAGGTCTTGCCTTCGCGGATCAGGTTGGAGATCGCGTTGTTGGCAATCAGGATCTCCATGCACGCCACCCGCCCCCCGCCTTTCTTCTTGCACAGGGTCTGGGCCACCACCCCCCGCAGCGACTCGGACAGCATCACGCGGATCTGCGCCTGATGGTCGGTGGGAAATTGATCGATCATTCGATCCACGGTCGAGGCGGCGGTGTTCGTATGAAGGGTTCCGAACACCAGGTGCCCGGTCTCTGCGGTTTCGATCGCGATGTGTACCGTTTCTAGGTCGCGCAGCTCGCCGACGAGCACGATGTCCGGGTCTTCTCGCAGCGCCGCGCGCAGCGCGGCCGAGAACGATTTCGTGTGGCTGTGGACTTCCCGCTGGTTCACCAGGCAGCGGATGCTCTTGTGCACAAACTCCACCGGGTCTTCGATGGTGATGATGTGATCCGATCGGGTCTTGTTGATCAGGTCGATCATCGCCGCGAGCGTGGTACTTTTGCCGGACCCGGTGGGGCCAGTGACCACCACCAGTCCCTTGGGGAGCTCGCAGAGTTTTCGGATGGCCGGCGAAAGCCCGAGTTGATCCGCGGTCAGCACCTTGCTGGGGATGGTGCGCATGACCGCGCCGACACCATTGCGATCCCGAAACCAGTTCATTCTGAACCGGGCCACGTCGGCGATCTCGTGCGCAAAGTCGGCGTCGTTGGCTTCTTCGAACGCAGCCCTCGCCTGATCGTGAGCGACCTCCTGCATCCAGCGGTGGATCTGGTCGCTGGTGAGCGGTTCGTTCCAGGCCTCCATGGCGGCAATGTCGCCGTCTTTGCGGATCCGTGGCCGCTCGCCGCTCGTCAGGTGGAGATCGGAGCCGCCTCGAGCGACCAAGTCTCGCAGCACCGCGTTGATCTCCGGCTCTCCCGCCACCGATGACGTCCGAATCGACGCTGCGGGCTCGGGGGCGCGAGCCGGGCGCGGCGGCGGCGGCGGCGACGGCGGGGGCGTCCCGCCTCGCCTCGCTCGCCGTCCCTCGTCGGGCGGCTCCGCGGACATCGCGATGACCGGGGGGGCTTCCTGCGCCGCCGCGGCCAGATCGACCGCCGACTCGACGAAGTTGGACATCAGATCGAGGGGCGCGTCGTCTTCCACGGGCGCGTGCTGATGCCTCACGACTTCCGCCACGTCGTCGACGCCCGGTCGGATGGGCAATACGACCGCGGTCATCCGGTCCCCGCGGATCGTCGCCTTGACCTGCACGCGACCCATCGGCGCTTCGTACTGGAATCGCGTTTCGCCCTCCTCGCCGATAGGCATCGAGGTGGGCGCGATCGGTCGCAGGAGCTTGACGATCTGCTCGGTGCGAACGTCCTTGTCGAGAATGACCCGCTCCTGGCTCCCGATGCGCAGCCGAACCGGCGTCCCGGTGCCGAAGAGCAGCGTATCTGCGGACTTGCGGAACATCGCTTCGATAAAGCGGTCGATCCGATTGGTCACTCTTCAGGTATAGCAATAATGGGCGCCGTGAATGTTCATCTGGTCGACGGAACGTACGAGCTGTTTCGTTCTTACTACGGACCGCCGGGAAGCAAGTCACCTTCCGGCGTCGAAGTGGGCGCAGTGCGATACCTCGCCCGATCCTTGCTGGCTTTGGTCGAGAGTGAGGGCGCAACCCACATTGCGGTCGCGTTCGACACCGTCATCGAGTCGTTTCGAAATGAGCTGTTCGATGGCTATAAAACCGGGGACGGCATCGACCCGGACCTGTGGAACCAGTTTCCGCTCGCGGAGCAAATGACCGCGGCCCTCGGGTTCGTGGTGTGGTCCATGGTCGACTTCGAGGCCGACGACGCGATCGCTACCGGCGCCGTCTTGTACGGAGACGACGCCCGAGTGAAACAAGTCCTGCTTTGCTCGCCGGACAAGGACATCATGCAGTGTGTCCGAAGTCAGCGGATCGTGAGCGTGGATCGACGACGAAAGAAGACCCTCGACGAAGCGGCGGTCGTCGAAAAGTTTGGCATTCCCCCCGCCTCCATACCCGACTACCTCGCGCTCGTCGGCGACAGCGCGGACGGCATTCCCGGCATCCCGCGTTGGGGCGCGAAAACGACCGCCGAGGTCCTCTCGGCCTACGCTCACATCGAGAACGTGCCGACCCTCGCTCGAGACTGGACGGTGAAGGTCCGAGGCGCGGCGACCCTCGCCGACAACCTGGCCCAGGCCCGAGACGAAGCGCTCCTCTACCGGACGCTGGCCACTTTGCGCACGGATGTCCCGTTGACCGAGAGCCTCGACGAGCTCGAGTACCGCGGCGCGGATCGGGCGGCCCTCGTACCGCTCGCGGAGAGTCTCGGCGACCCGCGCCTCCTCGAGCGAATCTCTCGCTGGCGGGACGAAGCGTAACGCGCCGCCCCCTCAGCGCTCGGCGGGGACCTCGGCGTGGTTGGCCACCGTCGGAGGGACGACGCCCCCGGCCGCCTGCAGATCGAGCGCGGCCGGGTGCCGCCGATAATGAGCGCGAACGACCTGGGCCAATCGACGTTTGGTCGCCTCGTCGACGGGGCTCGGACGCTCGTCGGCAAGCGCGTCGACGAGCGCCGCCAGCAGCTCATCTTGCGGCGCGGGCATCGACGGCTTCCATGACGCCAACCGCTGTCGATCGACCTGAGCGGGAAGGGAGCCGAGGATTCCGACGTCGTTTTGGTCGTGCACCAGCAGGCCCGATGTTGTTCCTCGGTCGAGGGTCAATACCTGGAATAGATAAACGGTATGGTACTCGAGCTGACGTTCTCGCTCGGCGGGGGTCGGTTCCGGATGGGCGATGAGCGCGTCTTTCAGCAGATCGGTATAGGTGTCGATCGAGGCTAATCCCACCGCGTTGGCCAGCGCTTCATCGGCGTCGTAGTCTCCGGTCGTATAGCGCTCGAGATAGAAGTGGGTCACCCCGCGGGTGCGACCAAGAACAGCAATGGTGAAGTACCGATCGCCTTGGGCCGCCGCGTGCGGATAGACGTCGGGGGCAGCGGCGCGAAGCGCCTTCGCGAAACGATCCCCGTCTGCCGATTCTACGAGCGACGGGTTGAGATCCGCCATGACTCGCCAGTACCCCTCCCCGCTCCGCATCTCGGTCCAGCTGATGTGCATGTGAACCGAGGATCCGTGGGGATTTTGGGGATGGATGATCGACGATAGCGCGGTCGCCGAGGACAGTCGCTTGTCGGGCAGATCGTCGTAGTGGACCTGCGACACGTTGACCGAACCCCGATTGAAGACCGGGGTGTCGGCCGCCACGAAGCGAACACCACCTCCGTGGCGTCCCTCGTCGCGTAGCCAGCGAACCGGATTGAACGCCACCGGGTGTCCGAGGTCGCGGCTGACCCCTTGCAACCGATCGACGAAGCGGCCCTGAAGAGACTCGACAAGCTGGCGGGCGCGAGCAGAGCGCCCGGACCGGGCATAGATCATCGTCACCCGGGAAACTTACCGCGAGCCGCGATGCGAAAGCCATCCCGCTGGACGCTGGTCGGGGCTCACCGTACTCTGCGCCGGTGAAGATTCTGATCACCGGCGGCAAAGGGATGCTGGGCCGGACCCTCGTTCGACATCTCTCGGCGCACGACGTGCTGCCCGTCGACATCGAAGACTTCGACCTGCGCGACCCTCGCCAAACCCGCGACGCCATCGCGGACGCCCGCCCCGACGCGGTCATCCACTGCGCGGCGATGACCGCCGTCGACCGCTGCGAGACCGAGACCGACAGCGCCTTTTCGGTCAACGCGCTCGGGTCGGCCCACGTCGCGATCGCCGCCCACGCCGCCGGCGCCCGCCTTTTGGCGTTCTCGACCGACTACGTGTTCAGCGGCGGCGGTTCGCGGCCCTACCACGAGTGGGATCCGCCCGGCCCGCGAACGGTGTACGGACAGAGCAAGCTCGCGGGGGAGGAAGCGATCCGCGCCCATTGCCCCGACCACCTCATTCTCCGAATCGCGTGGCTATACGGCGGGGGCGGTCCCTCGTTCGTGCATACGATGCTTCGCCTGGGTCCCCAAGACGGCGATCCGCTCCGGGTGGTCAACGACCAACACGGCAACCCCACCAGTACCGATGCCGTCGCCGCCCACGTCCGCCGGCTCCTCGAAGTTCCCGCCGTGGGCACGATGCACCTGACCTGCGAGGGGGAGACGACGTGGTACGACTTCACCCTCGCCATCTTTGCCGCCAAGGGATTCGACCGCGGGGTGAACGCGTGCGAGACGAGCGAGTATCCTCGACCCGCTCCTCGCCCGGCGAATAGCCGGCTCGAGAACCGAGCCTTGCGCCTGCTGGGGCTCCCGCCCATGCCCACTTGGCAAGACGCCTTGTCGACCTTCCTCGCCGATCAACCCGACGGCTGAACAGCTCGGTCCACCCGTGAAGAGGGAGCGAACCGAGGTCGATATGGACGGGGACTGACCCATGGCGCGTCTATGCGAGAGCTGCGGTGCGGTCTACGACCACGACGACGCCAACTACTGCAACGTCTGCGGAAGTGAAGCGCTCATCCCGCTCGTCGAGGTCCAGCCGACCCCTCCGCAACGGAGGTTGCGAGAGGATCCGACCAGCCTCGTGGTGGCCACGGTCCTGTGGATCTCTGGCGTCTTGTACATGGTCGGCGACCGGCAGCCTCGAACCTGGGGCCCCCTGCTGTTCTTGTGGGGAACCTTGACGATCATGGGCATCGCGGCCGGGCTGGTCCTGCGCAACCTGCGAACCTTCGCATTCTTCTCCGCCGTCGGGGCTCTGTTTCTGATCTTGTACGGCGTGGTGAAGCTGTAGCGAGTAGCGCCGGTCGGGCCGGAGTATACAAGGCTCAGTCTTCCCACGGCTTGGAGATCACGCAGGCGTTGATCCCCCCTACCCCCATCGACAGCTTGCCCACCGGACCCTTTGGCAACGGCACCGCCTCGTCGAACACGAACCGTTCGTGAAGCCGGCGAATCTGCGGGTTGAGCTCTTCGGACCGCAGCGGCGTGGGCGGAATGATCCCGTCTTCGTAGCCCATGTATTGGGCCATGAGCTCCCAACCCCCGCCGACGCTCTGGCCGTGGCCGAAGATGCCCTTGCGGGCGGTAATGTAGACGGACTCGGGTAGGAGGTCGCGGATGTTCTCGACCTCGAGATAGTCGCCGGGGGTCGCGGTGGCGTGCAGATCCCAGGCCACGACGTCTTCGGCCCGCATGCCCGCGCTGGCCAGCGCATTGCGGATCGCCAGCTGCGGTCCTTCCTTGGAGGGGGTGATGATGTGGTCGGCGTCGGCGGTAATGCCGACGCCGGCGGGCTCGAGCCCCAGCGGCTTCAGGCCTCGGGCCGTGAAGTACTCGTGGTCGCCGAGGATCCAGATGATCGAACCCCCGGCGATGTGCGTGCCGCGAAGGCCGGTGAGAGGCTTCGAGACGCCACCGTCGTGGGACAAGACCCGCGCGTCGTAGAACGCGCCCACCGACAGCGGGTGAGGCGACGGGTCCGTCGCCCCGATCACCACCGCCTTCGCCTCCCCGAGACGAATGGCGTTCATCGCTAGCTTCAGGGTGTAGCCAAACGACGAGCACGCCGCGACCGGGGCGAAGGTCATCCCGATGATCTTGCCCAGCATGGAGATCTGGGAGGCCGAGGTGTTGGGAATGTTCCAAAGCAGGTTGGCGGAGATCTGGGTCCACGGCGGGTCTGGCGCGTCGAACGCCTTCTGAATCGCGGCCAGCTGCGCGCGCTTCTGTTTGATCGCCCGGCCCTTGCCCGTTTCCACCGGCCCCTCGACCTCGAGGCGCTCGACCTCGGCCGCGCTCTCCAGGTACTGGGCCAGGACCTCCGAATGGCGGGCCCAGTACGCCCACCATCGGTCCTCGGCCTGCGTCCGCGCGCCCACGGGCACCGTCGTCGGATCCAGCGGCAGATCCGGATGCTCCGCGCGGAACGCCTCCGGTTCTTCCAAGTACGAACGCAGGGCCTGATTGCGATCCGGGTCGGCCCAGTAACGATTCCACTCCCGCATCCCGTGATAGTGACGCAGCGTTTGGTCATGGATGGTCGGCAGGTCGCCGAGCCCCGTCCCGATGTAGACGTGAGCGTGGGTCCCCAGTTCGCGAAGAATAGTCTCCAGCTGCGGCCGGTCCATCATCGCCTGGATGAACGCGCCGAGCGCGTACTTCACCGGCAGCCCCATCTTTTCGTCGAGCTGCGTGAACTTGCGGGGCGGGAATCGGTCCTTGATCCACTCGCGATAATCTTCGAAGTCGAACTGCGGTATCCCCGCCAGGAAGTTGCTGCGTCCGAATCCATCGAACGACGTCAGCCAAGAGTCGTTCGACCGCAGGTTCTCGCGAAAGGCGGCCACGTTGGGGGACTTCGGGGCCACGACGCCCCACCCGAATACACCCACGCGGGTCATGGCTGCCCTCCATGGGGTCGCTCGATGCGCACCATAGACTCCGGGACTCCCTCAGGTGCTCGGCAAAGGCAAGGTGGGAGGCTCGGGCGTCGGCGGAAAAAATGGTCCCGGCCCCATGACGCAACCGGTCAGCCAGTGCGCACCGGACCGAACTTCAACGGGATCCCCAAGCGTTTCAGCTGAGCGTGAAACGTGCTCTTTGCAACCCCCAAGCGACGGGCGGCTTCCGCGCGGTTGTTGCCACACTCGCGCAGAAGACGAACATAGTGCCTGCGCTGCACCTCGGGGTCGACGCGCAAAGCCTCTGCGTCGACCAGGCCCACCTCAGGGACCGCGGCCTGGACTTCCCTTGCAAGCGAACTTACCGGTGGGTCGGAACGTTGAGCGTCGAACAGCTCGATGTCTTCGGCGTCGATCGTCGGACCGTCGGTCATGACCTCGGCGCGGAGCATCGCGTTCTTTAGTTCGCGGACATTGCCTGGCCAGCCGTGGGCGAGGAGCTTCGCCTCCGCTCGCGAGGTCAACGGCCGTTCGCAGAACAGGCGGGCCAATCCGACGACATCGTCAAGGCGATGGGCGAGCGGAGCGACCCGAACCGTCAACACCACGAGCCGGTGAAAGAGGTCTTGCCGAAAGCAGCCTTGTTCGACCATCGCCGCGAGGTCTCGATGGGTAGCAGCAACGATTCGCACGTCGACCGGTATCTCCTTGGTCGCACCGACCCGGCGCACGGTCATCGTTTCCAACACCCGCAGCAAGCGAGGCTGCAGCGCCAAAGGAAGCTCACCGATCTCGTCCAGAAAGAGCGTGCCGCCGTCACACGCCTCGAAAGCCCCGCGCTTGTCGTCGGTCGCCCCCGTGAAGGCCCCCTTGACATGACCGAACAGCTCGCTCTCGATGAGCCCTTCGGTCAGCGCGCCGCAGTTGAGAGCCACGAACGGCTGGGCGTGACGGCCGGAACCTTCGTGAATCTCTTGGGCCACGAGCTCCTTGCCGGTGCCCGTCGGCCCCTCCACGAGCACGGGCAGACCGGTGGGGGCGACCCGATCCAGACGCCGAAACACGCCCTTCATCTGTTCGCTCCATGCCCACAATGCCCCCCGTCGGGCAGGATGGGCGGCGGGCGGCGGGGGCCTCGGCGGCACGGTCGGCGACCGAGGCAGGGGGACGACCCGCGCGTAACCGCCCGGCGGCGCCGACGTCCTCGACGCCTCCGGCTCGGCGTTCACATCCCGCGCGGAGGCCGCAAGTCGGTTCGACATACGGACGCCGAGGAGCACGGGGCGTGCCAGCGATCAGGGGCCAAAGGTGTAAACGCCGGTTGATAACCCGTTGCGCCGAGGCCGGTCTGGCCCGGGACCTCATACCCACGAACGGTCAATGGTTCTGAACACCTACCGCTGTCACCGCCGGTTTGTAGACGCGGTCTGGCCCTGTCTCGGCGCGGAGACGGTTCGGGCGCGAAGACCATGGATCAGCGGTCTTCGACGACAGGGCACGCCGGTTGCAGTGAGGTCGCGGCATGAACACCACTTCGATGGCCATCCTCCTCACGGCGCTGGTCGCCCCGACCCTCGCTCACGCCGAAAGCTACCTGGAGCGCAAAGACACCGAGCGCCTGGCCGCGATCGAGCGCGCTTTGGCGCGCTCAGCGCCCAAACCCACGCTCTTCGACGGCGAGCGTATTGCCGCCGATGCCGATCTTCACGAAGTCGAGCGCTTCGTCGATCGCCTTTTGCGAGACGTCAAAGGCGCCGTCCGCAGCGCCCAGCAGCTGTCCGCCGCCGGTCGAGCCCGGCCGAAGGCGGGTCCGCTGCTCGAGAAGCTCGAAGCGCGGGTGGCGTACGCCAACCGGCTCCTCCGGGTCTACAAGGCCACCGCGGCCGCCGCTCGAACCAAGGCCAAGGCCGACGAGGCGAACGCGCAGCAGCGCCGTCAAGCGTACTTTCAGACCTGCCGATCGTTTCGAGAACAGCTGACCGGAGACGACCGCAACCGGCTCAAGGTCTTGGCCGCCCTCGCCCGCGGTAACACTCAGCTTCGGGTCACCGCGAAAGAGCTGGAACCCACGGCCCGCAAGTTCGCGGCCATCTGTGCGCGGTCCGAGTACGCGGACATCGGACGGGCGTGCGGTGTCTATCTGAACGTGGCCACGTCAAAGGAAGGCGACTGGTGCGCCGCCGTCGCCCAAGCCGATACCCTGCTCGCCGCCGCCGACGCCCACCGCGCTCGCCAAAAACGAGACGCGGAGCAGGCGGAGGGATCCGTCGAGTCCCTCAAGCAACGAGACGGCTGGGTCCGGCGGGAAGGCGCCACCCGATGGGCGCAGCTGAATGCGACCCCGACCCTCAAACGTTCGGTCGAGACCTTGGCCGCCACGTGGACCCTCCCGGGGCGTCCGTGCGCCGGTCCCCACTGCCGCGTCGTCAAGTCGAGCATCGACCGGCTGTACGGAAAGCAAGGTAAGTTGCTCAAGGTTCGGCATCGGGCGGACTGGAAGGTCGTTCAGAACCGGCTGGGCATCCCCACTCACCGATACCGAAGCGGATATGTTCTGGTGAAGGTCGAAGGCGAGCCGTACTGCCAGCTTCGCTCGTGGACGATGCGCCAAGCCCACCAAGGCGGGGGGCGGTACGCCGCGAGCCGCGGCGCTCGTATCGGTTACGTGCGCTGGCAGGCGTGTCGCTGACTACCGCACCCATCGTTGATGCCGATCGCTGGGCATCGCTCGCCGCAGGCGTTCGAGGTAGCTGTTGGCTAGCCCTCGCGAATCGGCGGCGACCAACCCTTCGGCGGCCTGCACCGCCTTGTCGACGACCAGGTGGCGAGCATGGCGAGTGAAGTCAGGGTCGACGAGATACAGCGCGGCCAGCAGCTGAGGGCTGGCCCAGCTCTCGTCGACCCCCAGTCGCCATGCGCGGACAAGATGGGCCGCCGACCCGCTGAATGCCCCCGCCGCGATCATCACCGCCGCCACGGCGTGCAGCCGCCAATCGACGCTGGCGAGGTAGAAGAGGGTCAGCGAGGGCGCGGCTGGGCAACGGTCCACCGCGTGCGCGATTCGCGTCACCACGGTCGCGTGAGGGCGTAGGCAGGCCAGATACTCGCGTTCGAACCGAGTGAGACATCCGCACGGCCGACCGTGCCGGACCTGACCCACGGCGGCGGTCCAGTTGACGTTCTCGAAGTCCGCGCCTTCGGTGGTGGCGCCCACGAGCTGGGCGCCGGTCAGGTCTGCGCCGCTGAACACCGCCCCCCGCAAGTCCGCCCCTTCCAGCCGCGTGTCGATAAGGCGGGCACCGGCCCAGTTTCCGCCCACCATGTCCGCGCCGCGCAGCGACGCCCCGGTGAGGTCGGCGCTGCGCATGGATACAAACCGCAAGCTGGCCCGATGCAGGGTCGCCCGGGCCAGCTGACAGCCATCGAAGCGCGCGAAATCCAGCGAGCAGCGCTCGAAGTCGACGTCCGCGAGAGGGAGACCCCGAAAATCGAAGCCCCGCAGGTCCTCGCCGGCGAAGGAACCCGCGCCCTTTATCTGCAGGCGCGCCTGGATCCGACGTCGCTCGCCCGTCGATGCCCACCGGGCCATCAGCGCGCAGCCGGCCTCCGGTCGCATGTCGCCGCCGTTCAACGCCGTCTCGCGGATCGGGAGAGACTCGGCCACACGTAGGACACCGCGGTACCGTCTCGCACTGCGGCCGATACGACAAGGCTGGGGTCAGCACCGACTATGCTGACCCCCGGCCACGGCTGGGCAGCCGCAGACCGAGGCGTTCGAGGACTTTGTAAAGGCCGGGGCGGGTCAGCCCCAGATCGCGCGCGGCCTGGCTGACGTTGCCCTCGGACCGAACCAGCGCGAGCTCGACGGCGTGGCGCTCAGCGACGGCCACGCTTTGCTTCAGGGTGCGCGGACGATCGCCCTGCTCGGGCGGCGCCTCGACGCCGGCGACCTTCGGCGCGATCTTGTCGGAAAACGCGGTCGGTACGAGATGAGAGCCGTCGGGGGTGAGAGCCACCGCGCGTGCGACCTCGTTCTTGAGCTCGCGAACATTGCCGGGAAAAGAATACTCCGCCAGCGAGATCAACGCCTCGGGCGCGAACCCGAGAACCCGCTTTCGCGCCTTGCGGGCCTCGATACCGAGGAACGCATGGGCAAGCTGGATGACGTCGTCTCCGCGTTCTCGCAAGGCAGGGATCCGGATCTTCGCCGCGTCGAGTCGATACATCAGATCCGCTCGAAACGACTTTGCATCGACCATCTGCCCCAGGTCGCGATGGGTCGCCGAAACCAGACGCACATCGACGGTACGGGTCTTGGTGTCGCCGACCCGCCGGATCTCCCCGCTCTCCAGCGCCCGCAGAATGCCCGCCTGCATCGCGAGAGGCATCTCCCCGAGCTCGTCGAGAAACAGCGTTCCTCCGTCGGCCTGTTCGAACACGCCGGCCCGACCTTTGGCCGCCCCCGTGAACGCACCCTCCACGTGGCCGAACAGCTCGGCCTCCAGCAACGACGGCGGGATCGCCCCACAGTTGATGGCGACGAACGGGCGCCCGGCCCGGGCGCTGGTCGCATGAATGGTTCGCGCAAAGACCTCTTTGCCGCACCCTGTCTCTCCACTGAGAAGAATCGCGACGTCGGACCGGGCGAGGCGTCGGGCGAGGTCGAGGGCGGTCAGAAACTCGGCCGAGCTGCCGATCGGGTCTCGCTCGTCTTCGGCGTCGGGCTCCAGGGCCCGCAGCGCTTCGGCCTGCTCGGTGCGGACGACGAGCGCAGAAACGCTGAGGGCAAGCAGGGGCGCCGCGACATCGAGAGGCATCACCATGCTCCGGGTCAGTGAGCCCGGAGCTGTCGGCGGTGACCAGGCGGCGAGCACCCCGTGCCACACGCCGCGGGCGATGAGGGGCGCGATGACCGCCGAGCCGTACGCGTGTCCTTCGAAACGGGCCACATCGCGCCGAATCTTCGCTTCGCTGGCGAGGTCAGGGGGCATCGGGTCCCCGCGCTCGACCGAAAAGCCGCCACCGACCAGCACCACCGCGTGACCGGTGGCCGAAGTCAGGGTCGCGCTAAGGAACTCGAGCGCCGCCGCGGCCAACACGTCGGGCGTCTCGGCCGCGATGCACCGCGCGGCGAGGCCCACCATGTGGGTCGGCGACTCCGACAGCAGATCCGCCAGCGATGACGTCGCGACCAGCGTCCGCTCGATCGAACGAACGGGCGCCATGGGCGCACGCCCCGCCTCCACCCGGATCCGGGCGGGATGCTCGGCCGAACCCAGCAACACCACGTCTCCCGGTTCGATCGCGACTTCATCTCCCGCCGGCAGCGCGACGACCCGTTGGTCGTCGCGCTGGATGGCGGAACCGTTGCGGCTCCCGAGGTCGGTGTACGTGTACCCGAGGGCGTTCGCCCGAAAAATGCCGTGGCGGCCGGAGACCGTGTCGTGGGGGATGACGATGTCCCCCTGCTCGGCGCGGCCGATGATCGCATCATCCCCGCTGAGCAGGAACTGCCGATCGTGGCCACCGCCAACCTCCAACACCAGGCGCAGCGTGACGGACATCGGGGCCCTCAGGGAAACTCTATCCGCGCTCGCACGCTCGCGTCGTCGCTGGGGCGGGCGGCCAGGACCGCGGCCGACACGCCGGCACCGGCCACGACCACCGCGGCCAGGGTCCAAAACCACCAGCGATCGAAGACGGAGTCGTCGCCAGGTTCTACCGACGTCGGAGCGATGGCCATCGCAGCCGGCGTTACTCGGATCGTCGCCGGACGATTCGGGGGCCCGTACGCCCCGGGGCCGTTGCCTCGAAGATCGTAAGCGGCGACCCAAAACACGAGCTGCGGCGGGTTCACACGAGCGGCGGATACCGTCGCCGAGTACGTCAATCCATCTTTCGACACTACCATCGGCACCTCGACTTCGGGCGCCGTCAACATCAATTTCACGTCGCGGATCCCCGCCGGGTCGGTCACCGACGCGCGCACGACGACCGGGCCCCCCGCGGACACCACATCGGGGGCATCGAGCTCGACCACCGGCGGCTGTCGGTCACGCTCGGCCCGAACCGCGTCGAGCACCGCCCTCCACGGCGGCGGCCACTCTCCTTCCCGAGGCGAGAAATCCGGCCACCGATCGAGAAGAGCGCGCAGGAAGTCTCTCGCTTCGTGGGGGCGGTCGAGAGACAGCGCAACCACCGCGCTCAGCCGCAGCGCCTCGTTCGCTTCCGGGGTGGACAGCTCGGCCAGCTGGGCCCGCACCGCGGTCAGCGCGCGCTGCGCGGTCAGGTAGTCGTAGGCCTCCAGCGCATCTCGGGCCCGAGCCAGCTCGGCCGCCGGCGCCGCGCCACACAGCACCAGCATCGCGACAACGGCCAGGCCCCTCGCCATCGCCACACTCTACCACAGGCGTTCGGCCCGAGCCGCGGTCAGTCCGACCGCACCACGAGCGTGAATCGGACGGCGGTGCCGTCGGTTCCTTCGACCTCGCAGCCCACCGAGCGCCGAAAGCGAAGACCGACCAGGGGCGTCCAGCGCCGGGGTCCAGCGCCACACGTCACCCGGTGATAGGTCCCCGGCGGCGCAGCGACGGTCAGCACCGTGGCGCGGTCGGGCGCCCGGTGGACACGCAGCCGAACCGAGAGGCCCGCCGCGCTCAGTCGAAACAGACTCGCGGCCTCGGATAGCGGTTCGCTGGTCTGCGGCGCGGGGCCATCCATCCCGTGACCGCGAACGATGATCGAGCCCTCGGCCCGGATCTCGAGCCGAGGCCCGGCGGGAGGCGGCTTTGCGAGCGGCACCCGTCGCCGCGGTCGTGGTGCAGGCCGCTTCGGGGGTCGCGGGCGCGGCGCGGGGGCTTGTCCCTCGGTTGAGGTGGGCGAGGACACCGATGACGAAGCCGAACCGAGCGACGCGGTGGGGGTCGATGATGGCGGGGCCGACGCGGCGTCCAGCGGCGACGGCGGCAGGCGGGCCATCGCGGCCGCGGGCACCGCTTCGACCCGAGGCCGCTCGAGGACGGGGGCCCGCCGGGGCCGCGACTGAACGTACGCGGTCAGCGTGGTGGCGATGAGGACCAACATCGCCGCCGTGACCCATATCGGCGAACGATATGCCGGCCGCGAAGGTCGACCCGCGTAGGTATCGACGGAGATCTGGTCATAGGGACGCTCCTCGACCGGTCCCGCGTTTCGGTCGGGCGCCGGCCTCGCCCACGCCCGTCCGGCCGGCGTCGTCGCCTCCGCCGGCACCGGCCGACGGAGAGCCGGCACCGGGGTCAGCGATCCGGTTTCGTCGGCCTCTTCCGAGGCCTGCGAACGCTCGCCGCCCGCGGGGGCGTTGGTGCGGGCGGGCGGGATCGGCGCCAACGCGCGCTTCACCCGCGACGCCAGCGGTGCGGCGTCCGACGGCCACGCCTCGAAGCGCCGGCACCATTCGGCGGCCGACGGCCGACGCAGCGGCGTCGGATCGAGCGCGTCCATCAGCAGCTCGTCGAAGGCCGGGGGCAACCCCATGCGCACCGCGGAGGGGGGTGCGGGCGGCTCGCGCCGGGCCGCGCACAGCTCGGCGAGCCCCAGGGGCCCCGCGGGTCGGGCCAGCGTGCCGGTGCTCAGCTCGTACAGAATGAGGGCCGCCGCGTAGACGTCCGCCGCGCCGTCGATCCCCGCCAGCCCCAGCTGCTCGGGCGGCTGGTAGGCCAGCGTCCCTTCCGGGGCCGGTGGACCGGGATCACCGAGGCGGCGGGTCACGCCCAGGTCGCACACCTTGACCGTGCCGTCCCGGGCGATGAGTACGTTCCCCGGCGCCACGTCGGCGTGGACCCATCCCTGCTCGTGCAGAGCGACGAGGGCCCGCGCGAGGCCCAGGCCGACCGCGGCCACCGCGTTCGGCTCCAGGGCCTCGCCTCGTTTGGCCAGCCTGAGAATGAGCGCGCCGGCGTCCAGGCCCTCGACGTATTCGAGATGCAGGGCCCGGTGCGAGCGTCCGAGCAGCTTCACGAGATGCGGCGAAGCCACCGCGCTCAGGATCTCCGCCTCCCGGTCGAGGCGGCGCTGCATCGCGGCCGACGCCTCCGGCAGCAGCCGCTTTACGACGATGACGGGACCGGTGCCGTCACGAGCGAGAACGATCTCCGCGGTTCCGCCCACCGCGAGTCGTCGGACGATCGACAGCCGGTCGGCCACGGGCCGAGCATAGCCGACGGCTCAGCGCGAATGTCTTCATCGGGACAGAAATTCTGCTCGCATCTCCCCCCTCTGGGTTTGTATGTATGGGCGGCCGTGTATCGATCCCCGCGCGCCTCCGGACGGCGATCGTTCCGATGGCTTCACGGGCCGATCGGTGCCCTGGCGTGGCTCGCGTTCGGCTGCGGCGCCGAGGCGACCCTCGAGCTGACGTTCATCGACCCCGCCCAATGCGCGGCCTTCTGCGTGCAGTCGGTCAGCTTTCGTATCGACGGCGGACCAGCCCAGACCATCGCCTGTGGCGAACCCGCTTCGGTCTCGGTCGACCCCGACACGCCGGTCGAACTGTCGGTGAACGCGACCGGCGACGGCTTTGCGCTGCGCGGGCAAACCGTATTCACGGCGCGGCCGGGCCGAGCGATCGACATCTCGGTCCCCCTCGTCGCCGACGGCCGCCCCCAGATCCTTTCGATCGAACCTGCGCGCGACACGCTGCTGGGCGACACCCCGGTCACCATCACCGGCGACGGCTTCGGCCAGCGGTCGAGCAACGAGGACCAGCGCTATGGCGTATCCATCGACGGCCGCCCAGTGGAGATCGCGTCGTGGTCGGACGACGAGATCGTGGTCCTCACCAGCGAGGCGGGTCCGGTCGAGGTCAGCCGATGCAGCGTAACGTCGACCACCGCCGTTTTCTCCGCGCCCACGGTCGCCTACTCGACGGTGCAAACCACCTTGACGGGGTGTACGGATCCCCGGCTCGTGGCGGGCGACGCCGCCGAGCCCGCGGAAGGATTCGACCGCCTGATCGCCGCCTTCTCGTGCGGTGGTTCGCGGTGCGACGGGGCGGCCGTCGCCCAGCTCGCGGGAACGACGGGTCAGGTTCTGCAATCGTTCGAGCCCTTCGACGATTGTCCCTACGACGTCGCGGTCATCCCCCCCGGGCGCGGCGTCGTGGCCCTGGAGGACGAGACGGTGGTCTTCGAAAATACGGGCCTCAGCGAGCTTGCGGTCCTGGACCGACGGGGTCTGCAGTTCAGTCGGGTCACCGTCGTGGTGAACAACTTCGTGTGGCTCGTCGGGCGCGATGGGGCGCCCTGGATCTGGCCCGCCATCGGCCAGGCGCCCGTCCCCGCCTTCACCGCCGAGCTCCAGACCGTGAGCGCGCTCGATGGGCCTCACTTCATCGGCACCGCGGCCGACGACGACTTCGTCTACGGCCGGCTGGCCGGCGAGACGATCGACGTTCAGCGACCGATCGGCTGCGGACGGCCCAAAGTCCTCGCTCGGCCCCGCGCGGGACCACTGGGGTCGGACCGGATCGTCGTCGCGTGTGACGACGTGGTCGAGGTGTTCGAGAGTAACGGATCACCGCGACGGATCGACCTGCCGAGCGGCGTCGGTCCCTTGGCGGCCGGGGCGACCACCCGCGATGGTCGCGTCGCCCTGCTCTACACGGATACCGGTGTCCTGATCTTTGTCGGACTCGATACCGACGACGCGTGGACCGCCACCCGAGCGGTCATGCCGGCGGCGGAGATGCCGGCGACGCGGCGGGCGCTGGTGCGCGCCCCCCGCAGCGATCACTTCTATCTCACGGGGGCCGAGTTCGGCGAGATCGTCCACGCGGACCTGACGGCCCGCGCGGACCCATGAGCCGACAGCATCAGCTCTGCCAGACGACCTTCTTTCCCGAACCGTACCACTCGTCGACCGAGGCCTCGTACGCCGCCTCGATCGCCGAACGGCGGATCTTGAGGGAGGGGGTCAACATCCCGTTCGAGATGTCCCATCGGTCGTTGGGCACGACCAGGAACTGCAGGCGCTCGTGCTGAACGACCGCCCCATTCACCTTCTTCAGCAGCGCCTCGAGCCCGTCGTTCACTTCTTTGCGCACCGACGGATCGCCGAGCTTGGGGACCAGATCTTCGGCCAGCTGCACGACCGCGAACGCCTGCGGATACCCATTGCCAGCCACGCAGGACAGCTCGATGAGCGTGTCGGCGTTGATGATGTTCTCGATCGGCGCCGGCGCCACGTACTTGCCCTTGCTGGTCTTGAACAGCTCCTTGACCCGTCCCGTGATCTTCAACCGACCTTGCTCGTCGATCTCACCGCGATCTCCCGTCTTCAAGAAACCGTCGTCGGTGAACGACTCCGCCGACATCTCCGGCTCTTTGAAGTAGCCCATCATGTCGCCCGGGCTCTTCACCTGGATCTCGCCTTCATCGCTGATCCGATGCTCGACCCCCCGATAGGGGTTACCGACGTAGCCGACCCGACTGTTTCCCGGCTGGGACATATGCGACAGAGCGAAGTTCTCGCTCATCCCGTACCCCTCGAGAAGCTCGAGCCCCAGGCGGCGGTACCAGTTGATCAGCTCGGCGGGGATCGGCGCCGAGCCGCTGCCCGCGAACCGCACCTGCTCGAGCCCCAGGTTCGTGAGGATCTTCTTCTTGATGATCCCCGACAGGACCGGGATCTTCATGTACAGCTCGAGCTTCTTCTCCGGAATCTTCTGCAGTACGCCGAGCTGGAACTTCAGCCACAACCGAGGCACCGAGACGAACAGCGTGGGCCGAGCCCGCTTGATGTCCTCGACGAACGTGTCGACGCTCTCCGCAAAGAAGATGGAGAAGCCGACCAGGAACGACTGGGTCTCCACGATCCAGCGCTCGATGGCGTGGGCGAGCGGGAGATAGGATAAGACGCGGTCTTCGCGAGTGGTGGTGAGGGCCTCGGCCATCCGCCACCCGGCGGTGGTGATCCCTCCGAAGCTGTGCATCACGCCCTTCGGCTTCCCCGTGCTGCCCGAGGTATACATGATGAGCGCCATCTCCTCGGGATCCCGGGACGGCTCGTCGTCGATGGGCGCGTGGTCCTGAATGATGTCGTTCCACGACGGGTAGTCCGTCGGCGGCGCCAGGGGAAACGCGACGCACGGCAGGTCGTCGGGGACCCCGGGCTTGAGCTCGTCCCAGATGTCGAGCTTGCCCACGAACAACAGCTTCGACTCGCTATGCTCGAGGATGTAGCTGACGGTCTCCGCGTTGAGCGTCGGATACAGGGCCACGGAGACGTGTCCGGCCATCCAGATCGCGAGATCCGCGAGCATGAAGTGGGCGCAGTTCTTGGACACGATGGCGATCTGGCTCTTCGGAGGCAGATTCAGACTTCGCAGGTAGGCGGCCATCCGTTTGGCCTCGTCTACGGTGCGAGCCCAGCTGAACTGATCGACGCGCCCGTCGCCCAGTGGTTGAGTCATGTATAGCGCATCGGGTCGCTCTTTTGCGTGGCGATAGACGCTCTCGAGCACCATCGGTTCCTTGTTTTGGACCACGTTCTCCTCCTCGCGCGCCGACGGCACGCGTCACCCGACCATGGAGCGTCCAGTCGGATCCGTCAACTTGAACGGCACCGCGATTCGCCCCCTCGGGCGCCGGCTCGGGTCGGGCCGGAGGGCCACCACCGCGGCCGGCGGATGGTTGGTTGTATTATGTTGCGCCCGCCGGTCGCCCGCGCGGGTCCTGTCGACACGGTGGGTCATTCAATTCCCGGCCGCGGGCTTCGACGGGCCCCACCTCAGAGATCCGCGAGCGCCCGTTCCGCCTGCTCGCGATACTCCGGAGGCAGCGACCCGCCGCTGAGCGCATCCTGGAAGGCCGCCTTCGCGCCGGCGCGATCGCCATCGAACTTCTTCTCCATGGCCATCATGAAGCGGCCCAGGGCCGCATCGACCCCGTCCCCCTGCTTGCAGAGGCGCTCGAGAATCCGACGGTGCTGGTGACGGGCCCGCTCGGCCTCCGAGGCCTTGCCGTTGTCGAGCAAGGCCACGACCACGAGGCCCGCGGCCTGCGCCGTCTGCGGGGTCGGCGGTTCGATGCTCGCCACCCGCCGCAGCTCGAAGACCGCCTGCTGAGGCTTGCCTTGCCGCAGCAGCACCAGACCCAGGCTCACTCGCGCCGGCACCCCCCACTCGGGCACCTTGGCTCGCGTCGTGGCCCGAAAATGCTCGGCGGCGGCGTCGAGGTTGCGGTGTCGAAACAGGGCGTCGAGACCGAGCTTGTAGCTGGCCTCCGCTCCGGCCGGGGTCTCCGGATAAAGCTGCGCGATGGTGCGACGCACCGACGCCACGGAGTCATAGTCGCTCACCTGAAGCGCACGCTCGAGGTCCCCGTTCAACGCATCCAGCGTGGCCACGGCGCGAACCGAAGCAAGTTATACCGCCCGAGGCAAGGCGAGCCGGCCCCGCGCCAACCGCCGCCCCTTTCGGTTCTCATCGTGCGCCGGGCGTCGAAGGCGCTCATCTCGCGGCGGGTAGGGCCGGGCCCGAGGGGAGCGGCCTCGTCGTGTACACCACGAGCCGCTGGCCGCGGGCGCCCGCCTTGCGCCGCAGCCCGTTCCACTGCTGCAGATCCGCCTCGTCGACCCCGTATCGGGCCGCGATCTGGGCCAGGGTCTCGCCAGGCGCGACCGCGTGGTACACCTGCCGCAGCGTATCCGGCGCTCCGTGGACGTAGACGAGCTGGCCCGGCCGCAGGCCGGCTCGCGCCGCGCGAGGATTGTCTCTTCGCAATTTGGCCTGCGTGACCCCGGCCCAGCGCGCAATCCCCCACCACGTGTCCCCGGCCCGAACTCGATACGCGAGCCGGCGACCCGCGGTCGGGCCCTCGGACGGCGATCGGCGAACCCGCCGGAGCACCGGGTCGCTCTCGAGCCGTTTCGCGACCGCCGCCGGCAGGACCAGTCGATACGGCGCGCCGGCCGGCGTCACGCCGGCCGCCGGCTCGAGATCGGGGTTCAGCGCCAACAGAGAAGACTCGGGGAGCTTCGAGGCGCGAAGGAGGTAAAGGATCGAGAGGGGCCGGCGAAGCTCGACGGTCGCCACCGGGCCCGATGGGCCCGGGGCGCCGAGGCGAAAATGACGACGATTTCGGCCTACGATAGCCGCCGCGATCACCGTGGGCACGAAGCGACGGGTTTCCAGGGGCAACAGCTTGCGCTCGGCCAGGGCCCAAAAGCTCCGGTCTCGATAGTCGCTCAGCTTGCGCAAACGGTTCCGCACCCGCCCCGCACCCGCGTTGTAGGCGGCGATCGCGAGCAGCATCGAGTGACCGTCGCCGAACTCCAAGATGAGGTCGAGCAGGTACTCGCGGGCGGCCCGGGTCGACTTTATCGGATCCCGACGCTCATCCCGGCCCCGCCGGACGGTCAAGCCGTAGTGGCGCGCGGTCGCGGGCATGAACTGCCACAACCCGACCGCGCCGGCCCGAGAACGAGCGTCGGGATCGAACGCGCTTTCGACCAGCGCGAGGTAATAGAAGCTCTCCGGCAGCCGCCGAGCGGAGAAGATGCCGTGGATGGTGGGCAGATACTTGTCCATTCGATGGAGCGCCTGCACGAACCCCAGCTGGCGGGGGCCCTTGGTGAACCCGTCCACCGCGCGGCGAACGTCCTGAACGAAAGTCGCGGGCAACGCCACTTCGCGGTCCTCGCCGAACTCGACCAGGATCTCCCGGACGCGGGCCTTCAACCACGCCGGGGAACCGACGGCCGGCGAAACGGCGGCGGCGGGCGAATTCGGTTCGGTGGTCGCCGCCGTCGCGGTGGCCGTGGTGCGGGCTGTCCCCTTTTGGACCGCGGGCTCGACCTCGGGCGAGGCGAGCAGCGCGGTCAGGCTCGCCAGCGCCTTCGGGTCGACGCCGGGGTCGATCGGCCCGCCGTCGATGGCGGCCTGCAGCGATCGCTGAGCCTCCCAGTGGGCCCGCGCCTGGCCTCGCTGGCCGGCGGTGGATGCCGCCACCGCCGCCCGGGCGTGATGGCGAATCAACGCGATCACCTCGCTTTTGGGAACCGACGACGCGAGTGGTTCGCGCGAGGCGGCCTCCGGAGCCAGCCCGCGAAACACCACCGGCCGCTGGCATCCCATCGTCGCGGACCCCGCGCCCACCGCGAACAACCACGCGAAACGGATCAGCCGTGCCGAAGCGTAACGCCGCGTCGTATTGGTTTGCTTTCGTGGCCGGTATGGCGATGCTACGGTTTCCGCACGCGGGATACGGATGGGACTCGCCTGGGTATCAGCCGCCGCACTCATTGCGCTCCTCGGTTGGCGTCGCCGCCACGTATCTCGCGGGTTCGCCCTGTTCGTCGCCCTGTCTCCCGCGTGGATCTTCATGTTGGTCGCCCTGCAGTCCGTCGACGACGGCCTGGAGATCCTCCGAGTGCGCCTTCGCGGCTTCGAGGTGGTCAACCGAGACGGCGCGGACTTCCGCCTCGCGGACGATGACGCGGCCGTCGACAACGACCTGCCGGCCATCGGCATGGATCGCGTCCGCGGCTTCACCACGCCCGTCGCCGTCCATGTCGACCGGGTTTTGGTCCGCTCGTCGACCACCGGCGACCAGCCCGGATTCTCCGTGCGGCTGGACTATCCGGAAGAGCCGCTCGACGTCTTCGTGGGCCTCGAAACGCCGGACCGACCCTTCCCGTTCAATCGGGTCTACGAGCTGACCTCCGGCGACACGATCACCGTTTGTCCCGGTAACAGTCGGTGCGAGACCCGAAAGGTCACGGTGCGAAAGCGGCAGGGTCGCTGGTACCTCGGTCCTTGCGCGCTGTCGGGATGGTTCGGCGGGGAGATGCAGGACTCCACTCGAACCTTCTCGCTGCTGGATCTTTACCACTATGCCCCCGATCGTTGCGTCCCCCATCGGGTGACCGCCGATACGAGCCTGTGGATTCACGAGGTCGGCGGCGACCGTCCGGCGGAGGACGACATCCGTAGTTTCTTCCTTTATAAGGATGAGCGCCTCTTTTTTGCTCTGCTGGATCCCAAAGATCTGGTGGCCACCAGCTTCGCGGAGCAGCGCCCCACGGAGGCGATCACCGAGCGAACGTCCTCCGGGCCCCCGATTCGCATCAAGATGATGTGGAAGGACCGTCGTTTCCTTCAGGAGCGCATCTACGACGAGCCATCCGTTGACGAGCCGCTGTGCGGATACGCGGGGACCCCCGAAGAGACCGATTACTCGGGGCGCAGGCTCTGCAAGCGGCTTCGCGTGTACCTGCCGGAGACCGAGTTGGCGGTCACCCTCACCGACCACGTTCGGATCACCGTGCCCCCGACGGCAGCGCCGTCGGTCAGCCTTTCCTGCAGCAATCCGCCCCGGGGGCCGGAGGCGACCGCGCCCCGGGAGCGCTGCGAGGACCGCCCCCTGGCCGCCGCGTATACCGCGAACACCCGGTTTCGTCCCAGCGGCGTGCCCGTGCTGTCTTTTCCCGTGCGGCTGGTGGGCGGAGAACCGATCAGCGAAGTGCTGCGCATCGAGAACGGTCCCGACTGCGGACCCTTGGGCGTCCCGTGCCTGGTGGCCAAAGGGCGGGCGAACGAGCGCGCGTACCCCATCGGCGTCATCGCCGCCCTCGGCTCGGGGGACAGCGAGCGCCACCTGATCGACGCCACGTACTTTCCTAGCCCGCGCTGGTTATGGGCCCTACTGGCCGCCGCGTCCCTGCAGCTGCTGTTCATCATCGGCCTGCGGTCGCGCCGAGGGGACACGCTCCCACTGTACCCGGCGGCGGTGGTGGGCGCGGCGCTGCTGCTGCTGACGGTGCGGCTCCTGTTCGCCTACAAGGTCGTCGCCCTCTTCCCCCACGACCAGGAAGCCATGGATCTCGCGATCTCCGCGATCATGATCGTGCCGGCGTTGCTGGCCGCCATCGCTTGGCCCGCCGCGAAGATACCCGAGCCGCGGGCGTATCGTTCCTCTCTGTGGCCGCTCGACGCGCGGTGGCTGGCCGGACTACGGGCGGCGGTGGTCGGGGCCGCGGTGCTGCTGCTGTGCGCGCGCCTCGACGTGGTATCCCCGCCGGATCGGCTGCTGACCACCGGCTGGCTCCTCGGCCTGGCCGCGATCACTTTCATCGCCTCCGGAGTGCTCAACGGGGCGCTGTGCGGGCTGCGGGCCACGGTCATCCGTCTGCGCCAGGCGATCCCCATCGCGCGCCTGCAGACCGACGACGACACCGTCCTGCCCGCCCGCGGGCTCTGGTTCGCGCTGGCCTTGCTGCTGCTCGTTCGGGGGCTTCTCGCAGTGTACGGGCGAGAGTCGCTCGGCGGGGTGCGCGTTCTGCTGTGGTTCCTGCCCTCCGCGCTGCTGCTGACGGGCGTGGTTCTGGGGCGGCTGCAGGATCAGCCCCGCCGGGCCATGATCGCCACCATCGGGGTGGCGGCCGCGCTTTTTCTGGCCCAGTGGACGGACAAAGGGGCCGGCGTCGTGGTCTGCGTTCCCGTCGTGGCCATCGGTCTTTTCCTGTCCGCCCGAGGCCTTCGGCAGACCCCGGCCAGCCGGGTGGTGCTCGGCGTGGCTCTGGTCGCGGCCCTCGGTACCGCCGCCCTGTGGACGTGGGCCCGGATCACCGAGGCGTCGCTACCGCCGGTGCGGGATGGCCCCTCCCGGTGGTCGCTACTCAGTCAGACCGACGGGGGCAAGAACCTGTTGTGTCCGGTGAGCCCGAAAGGAAAGGACGGCGCCCTGGATCTCGAGCGCTACGCCCCATTGTTCGACCTGTCGAACACCGAGGTTCGTCTGCGGGAGTTCCTCGTCCCCGGCGCCGCGACCCGGATCGGCACCCGCGTCAGCACCCGGGTCGCGGAGTCGTTGGCGATCATGCGCCGCTACGCCGCGGGCAAAGAGACCTCGATGTGGGGCAGCGGCTATCTGTCGGCGCCGGTCCGGGAGTACGGCCGGCATGAGCTTCGCGCGCTCCTGTCGGACGGCGTATCGAGCGTGCTGGGGGCGAGCGAGGGCGGCACGGCCGGGATCCTGGGTCTCATGGGCTTGTACCTCCTGCTGCTGTGGATCGCGCTCGGCCACGCGGGGTTGACCTCCGATCGACGGGCCTTGCCGTTCGAGCACGTTTGGCCGGGGCTCATCGCCCTGTTCTCCCTCGCGTGGATGACCTGGTTCATGTGCGCGGGCAACATCGGCCTGCTCCTCTTCTCGGGGCAGAACGTGCCGTTCTTGGTGGTGCAGTCGGGCATGGACGTCGTCCTGCCGACCCTGCTGTTCATGCTCGCGCTCAGCCTTCCGTCGGCCGAGGAGACCCGATGAGGCCCCGCTATTACGCCTACGTATTGCTGGTGGCGTGCGCGGTCCTGATCGCGCGCACGGCCCTGCGCCATCGCACTATCGTGACCGCCCCCCAACCGCCGACCTTCGAGCCGGTCGGGTATTACGATCTCGTCAACCGCGGCCTGGCGGACGTGCTGCGGTTCAAAGCCGTCGACACGTCGGAGGCGGAAGCGGAGCCGGTCTTCGAGGCGGCGACGGATCCCAGCGCCGGTCAACGTCTCTTTCGGCGCCGCAGTTTCCTCGACGCGGATCTCAGCCATCCGGAGCGTTTCCGGCGCGAGCGCGACGACCGGGCGGCGATCCAGTCGGGCTTTCGTTCGCGCAGACTCCCCTTCAGCGAGCGACAGAGCTGGCTCGGCTCGATCTCGTTTCGCGCCAGCGCCGTGCGCCCTCGCCTGATCAGCCAGGGTGGCCACGTCTTCATTCTCGATCCACCCCGGGTGACCCGCTCCGACGCGACCCACCGCATCCGACTGCCCCTCGGCGACGCGACTCGCGGCTCGGTCCCCCGCACCGGACACCTATTCACCTGGGAGTTCGAGCGGGGCCGGATGGTCTTCCGGCTGCATGCCGTACCCGGCGAGGGCGAAGTCAACGTCGTCTTGACCCAGGCCGCAGACGCGCTGGGTCGACTCCGGCTCAATGGGGTCACCGTGCCCGGTTCCGGCGCCCAGCGCCTCGTCCGCCCCGGCGACTGGATCGTGGCCGAGGGCCCGTGGGGCAAAGAGGTCTTCTACCTGGAGCAAAACAGCTCGGGCATCGTCTCCGAGATCGATCAAGCGCAGCAGGGCGCGCGCCGCACGATGTCCACCCGGGGGGCGATCGACAGCCTCGCTCGCCCGCTGGTCGACGCGCTCAACACGTTCGTTTGGAAGCAGCACACCGGACTCGACGCCAACCGGCTCATGCGACATCCGGCGTTTTCATTCGAGGAGCACCGCCAGTGGCTATCGGGACTCCAGCGACGAGAGTTACGACTGTCGATCGAGGAGTCGCTGCAGGTCAGCGCGCACGAAGCGCTTCACCGTTACCTTCACCCCGAGCGCTGCGACGACCAGCCAAAGCGGCGTCACTGCCGCGGGGCGAACGCGTACTGGTCGGCGACCTGGCGAGGCCGCCGCTATCCTCGAACGCCGCCTCGGGGCGCGGTGAGCGTCGTCGACATCACCACCGGGGAGATCCTGGCCGCAGCCACCTATCCCACCGAGCGCGCCCTCGACGATCACGTCGACAGCATTCGCGCCTCCCGCCGCAGCCGGTTGCCGCCCGCCCTCATGCGGGCGGCGGTGATCAACGTCGAGCGGCGCCGGGAACGGCTGCAGGCCAACCAAGCCCTCGTCGCCCACCAGATCGGCAGCGTGGTCAAACCGCTGTTCGCGACCGCGGTCGGCATGACCTGGCAGCGCGGGTCGCGAGGCAAGGACCCGCTCGATCACGTCATGCGGTGCCGCGGCTCGACGCCCGGTCATAAGCGAGGCCGCATCACGCGGGTGCTGGGGGTCCCGATCGGACGTTACGCTGAGTCCCCCCCCGCCCACGGCCGCGGAGTAACCTTCGAACGGTTCTTGGGCGAAAGCTGCAACGCGTACATGTTCGAGCTCGGGGCGATGGCGCTGAAGCGCGAGCCGACCTACGGCAAGCAGACGTGCCCGAGCCGGCTGAACGATGTTCTCGAGCGCTCGACGAACGGCGCGCTGAGCCTGTACGCCAAGATGTTCGGCGCCGTCCTCAAGGATCCGGAGACGCGAGGTTATTACCGATACGAACGCTCGTACTGGAGCCCGTTGTCCGAGGCCCTCGAAGATCGCACCAACGACAGCGGCTTCGGCTGCGAGCCCCGCTACAGCGAGACCTTGAGCTCGGTGAGCCCCGCCAAGGTCAACCTCAAGGTCCGGAGCATGTCCAAGTGCGTGCCCGACTACGAGAGCTTCCTCAAGGGCGGTGGCACGAATCGGTGGTCCAACGTGCAGCTCGGCGTGGCCTTCGCCAGGCTCGCGTCCGGCCGCCGGGTGCAAGGCCGCTTTCTCCATCAGGCCCCGGAGGCCGACAACGAGGATCCTCGCAACGTGCGTTTCCTGCCCACGGCCGCCGACGCGTCGATCGCCCATCGGTCGCCGATCCGGTTTCGTTACGTTCGCGAGCGAGTGCTAAAAGGAATGGCCGGGACCTTCTCCGGCCCTCGGGGAACCGCTCGCGCGCTCCGATGGGCGCTCAAGGGGACCAAACGAGCCCCGGGCGTCCTCGATATGCTCCAGCGGATCGACCCCGAGGGCTTCGCGTGGGGCGCGTACGGCAAGACCGGCTCCAGCGTTCGAGACATCACCTTTCAGATCGACGTCGAGGGCAACACCGAGTCGCTCGAGGTCCCCGTCGCGAACTTCGTCCTGCTCCTGGTGCGCTGCTCGAACGGATCTCTGCTCGACGAGCGTTTGGGCTGCCGTCGGCTTCCTCCGCTCGGGGAGCCGGTCCGAGGGTACGTCGTCAACGTCTGGGTCGACGGGGTCCCCGCCGTCTCCGGCGGCTCGCGGGCCGCGCGGTTGCTGCGACGCCCCGACGGTCGCGAACTGCTCCGTCGAATCGTCGAGTTCGAGGGCAGCCGGCGATGAGGCGCCGAAATCAGACGTCGCTGTCGTTCTTGGCTCCGGTGTTCGTGGGCATCGCGGTGTGGGCCGGTCTCGCGATCCCCCGCGGCGTTGGCCCCGGTCCGCAGAACGGTCGTCCCCCTCACCCCGGGGTGGCCGTGAAGCGGTTTGACGCGCGGTGGATTCCCGTGACCACCCGAAACCGAGACATCCTCCAGACCCTGCGGGAGCTTCGACTCGAAACGAGCACGATGTGGTTTCGCATCGACTGCAGCGATCAGGTCTACGACCGAAGCGAAATCGAGCTGGTCTTCCAGGGCGGGACGGTGTGGGTGGCCGCCGGCCAACCGCGGCCCACCGCGCCGCCGGCCCGATGCCTCAACGGCAACGTCCCCTGACCCGGTGGCCCGGATCGTGGCCGCGCACGGCGGCGAGGTACGGGTGTACAACGACGGCGGCGCCCACGTGGAGATTCAACTTCCGATTCTCCGCCATCGCCGCGTTCCGTGACCGACCTTAGAGCTCCCGAAGCCGGCTCAGCATCACATCGTGGGAAGGCAGCTTGTCTTTCAGCCGAGAGAAGTCGCGCGCGATCTGTCGCTCGGATTGCGCTAACCGCTTGTTGGAGGCAGCGAGCGTCTTCCACGCGCAGCTCGCGGGCAGCGCGAGGCCCAGCCACACCGTCGCCGAGTCGCTCTTGGTGTCGCGCAGCTCATGCGGCATCGGCGCCGCGAGATCCGGCACCGCGCGGTCCGCGGTGCGGTTGTGGAGCAGCCGGGCGAACCGCTTCGCCAACAGGTTGAGCAACGCCTCCCGCAGCGGCCGCTCGACGCTGGGGCACGAACCGGCCCCACATCCCTCGCGGACCCGCGCCGCGCACGCGGTGGCCGACAACTCACCGAGCATCGACCGAAACGCCCGCACGTCTTTTCGATAGCGCTGGTCGAACTGCCGGGCGGTGCTCTTCGGCGCCCGACTCTGCTTCAAGCACCGCGGCCCTTTCGACGGGTTCGCGACCATCGCCGCGAACGGGCGGTCGGCCTGCTGGAGGTGCTGGCAGTACCGCGCGGCGCCGGGGTAGCGGTCTTTGAGCAGCCCGCACATCGCGCCGACCTCGAACGGGCACGCGGTCGCCGCCGCCGCTTGCGGCCGGGGGGCGGGCGTCCCGTTGGCGGGCGCGCCTTCAGCGGGCGGCGGTTCCGCGACCGCGGGCACGGCGGCGATCGGCACCGCATCGTCGCCGGTCAGATGAAATGCGGCCGCGGTGGCGAATATCGATACCAACGCGGTGGCGGCGATCAGTCCGAACCGACTCCCGAGGGCGCTGAGGGCCAGCTTCGATCCCCCGCCCCCGGATCCCCGCACCACCCGGGCCCGAGGCGCGGTCTCCAGCATCTCATCGGGCGCGTCGCTGGCGATGGCCACCGCGAGCATGCGATGCGCGTGATCGTTGCCGAACCCCGCGTGCATCGACTCGTACCACACGGGCTCTCGGTCCGTGTTCAGGCACACCACCCGACCGTCGGAAGCGACCCACGCGTGTCGTCCTTCTTTCCAGGCGAGCGCGGTGTGGTTCCACACCCCGAGGCAAAACGGCATCGCCAGCTCGTCGAGCGCGGTCGCCGCCGCTTGCAACGCTTCTTGCTGGTCACCGTGGGACGTCACGATCGCATCCGGCAGCGAGACCCCCGTCGGGAGGGCTGCGACCAGCGACCACGTCGACGCGACCGGCACCTCGTACAGTACCGCCGCTTCGAAGCTACCGCCGTCGCGCAGCTGAAACACGTTGATGAGCGGCAAAGAGGTCTTCGTCATGACATCCACCTCCGAGAGGTTCGCGCGGCCGAGGTTCACGAGCTCGACCTGCAGGTAGGCGGGGAAGCTCTTGAGAAAGTGTACCGTTGGCTGATCGTCGGACGCTTGGTCTTTCCATCCGGACCACGCGGCTTGCAACCATACCGGGCGCGGTTGGGGGCTCCGGGTCGCGACCATCGACCACGCATACCGTTGGACCGCCCGCCGATTGCCCTCATCGTTGGACTGCCAGGCGCCGATCACCGCCTCCACCGCCGTCGCGGGGTCACGAGTCCAGCGGTTCGCCCTCAGCCACGGGATCAGCCGCTCGGTCGCAATGTCCGCGAGCGCGGTTGGAGTGCCCTTCGCGAGCAGCTTGACCTCATCCGCGTCGGTCTGTGGCCCGACGTCGCGAGCGATGTACTCGATGTGGCTGGCATCGAACGGCACCCCTTCCAGGAGCCGGCCATAGCCCGCGATCCAAACGTCGCGCGCGAACGGCAGCCACGTCGAGCCGTGGTGAAGCAGCGCGCGCACCGCCATCACGTCGGCGCTGGTCTGGACCCGCTCCGCCGCCTTCTCCGCCCAGGCTTCGGCCGGTCGACCGTGGCGCATCCGCGCCGCGTAGCTCCACAGGTACGTCGCGAGGGGGTCGTGCAGCTGCTCGGCGACCGGCACTCGATCGTCGGTCGGCTCGGGCAGGCGGTCCCAAGCGCTGTCGAGCATCGGCTTCGTCGGACGCGGCAGCCACGGCTCCAGCCCCGGCAGCTGATGGCCGGACGTCCACAGCTCGAGCGCCCGCTGGCGGACGAAGTCCGTCGCGTCCGTGCCGTGGCGGATGAGGGCCGCAGCGTCATCGATCGCGACCTGGTTCGTGCGCAGCAGCGCCTCCATCAGCCGGGAGGGCGGACGCTGGCTCCGGAGGAGGGCCTCGACGAGGATCGGGATCCAAAACGCAAACGTCTCGGCTCCTACCCGGCGCGCGGACATGAGAATGGTCTCCCCGTGGTTGACCAGCCATTCGGCGTCGATCTTCGACACCGGCTGGTGCAGCGCCTCCGGAGGTCCGCTCCAGCGGGGCGCGAGCTTGGTGAGCCCTTTCGCCACCCGGTCTTTCGGCGTACGCTTGGCCACGACATAAACGTCGAGGGGCGCGTTGGCCTTCAGCAGATCGCAGACCAGGGCGGAGAGCTCCGCTCGACGAGCCGCGTTCGGGGGCAGTTCGCGCAGCTCCCGCAGCACCGCGTCCGGCTCCTTGGACAGCCGGAGCTTCACGACGTGGTTCGACTGCTGGGCGACGGTCTTCGAGGCGCTCATGATCGCCTCGTCGATGGGCATGCGCTCCTCGATGGCCACCCTCACTTGCTCCGCGACCCGCTCGCCGAGCAGATCCCGCACCCGGACCAGCGTCTCGAGACTGCTCGTCCCCAGCTCGAGGACCACAGCCTGGGTGTCGCCGACGAAGCCCTGGACCTGGGTTGGGGTAGTGGGCGCCGGCGCGAATCGGTCGGACGCGACCACGGTATGCATCTGGGCCCGGATGACTTCCCATACTCGCGCTGGGGCCCGGGACTCGGTCCGACGCTGCAGGTCGATCAGGCGGGGCAGGTCGACGTACGTCGGCCCCCCGTCGTCGCCTCGGCGAGCGGACTCTTCGATGGCCGTCGATATGAACACCGCGCGCTGCAGCCGCTCGAGAGAAGGCGGCTCGAGGAGCTTTTCACCGTAGAACTCGAGCTCGCTAAACCCACGCGGGTTGGTCTCCAAAAAGCGCTGAACGTGAGCGAAATTGGAGGGGCCGGTGGCCTCCGGTGCATCGTTGGCGACGAGGACGGTCCACCAGTTGTCCGAACTCCATACATCGGCGAAAGAGCGCGGGCTGTTCGCGACCACCACCGGTGCGGGCAGTCCGGACAACGCGAGAACAGCCCGGATGATGAGACAGGCGTCGGCCGCTTCTTCCCGCGCCCCGACCTTCGGCGCGGTGAGCGTGGCGAGGGGCCCGCTGCGGGTGGCACCCGTCAACGTGGTCAGCGAAGCGGTGTTGCTGACCGGGGTCCACAGCTCGGAGAGCGCGGACAGCGTCCGGCCGGCCAGCCGTTCGTGACCGCGGTCTGCGATTTCCAACGTCGCGTGCTCCCACTCGGCCTCCGAGTCGATCGGGCGCTTGTGGGATAACGCGATGCAGCAGCCCGCGAACGCATCCGCGCTCGCGGGACGCTCCCGGATCCGCACCTCGCTTTTCGGTCGACCCTCGACGTCGGTCCCCGCGATGTGCACCTGGACCACGGCGACGGTGGATCCGTCCCAGCACGCGGCCGAAGCACCGATGCGGGCGAGTCCGGTGGACTCCTCCAGGAGATCTGCGAGCGACCGGGCTGGCGCGCACGCGGGGGCCTCGGGTCGGAATCTCGGCGCCGGGTCGGAGAGGGTGCGGCCGAATGTGTAGTGGGTCCAGGTCACGGCTCAGCGGACAGTCGCCTCGCGCAGCTCGTCGAGGAAGCTCGAAAGATAAACGTTCGGCAGAAACACGCCAGCCAATTCCTCGCGAAGCTTGTACTCGTGGCCGCCCCCGAGCCCCCGCACCAATCGGTCTCGTTCGCTGACCAGATTCATCGCCAGGTAACGGACCCGGGCTGGGCCCGCGCTCTCGGCCATCTCGTGCAGGCGAATGCCGAGCCCGGTGGACTCCAGGGAGTCGTCGTCGACGCTGAGGCTGGTCCGAACCAGGTCCCGGCACGCGGCGTGAATCCTCGCCGTAAGGGCGCGGAAGCGATAGATGTCCAGCTGGCTGCGCAGCCAGCCTGGCTCCAGCCGACCGTTGAGCACCGGGTCTTTGAGGAGGGCCCGAACCTCGGCAAAACACTCCTGCAGGTCGCGATATTTGGGATCCAAACTATCGCGGAACCAGTGCCGCCAGTCGCGGCCGAACATCGTGAGGGCGATGATCAGGTTGACGTCCCGCTCCTGCAGCAATTCCGCGATGACCTTGTACCACTCCTCGAAGGTATCGAGTAGCCACTTGACCCGGTGTGCGCTCTCCTGGCGCTCCTCCGAGGGTAGGAATCCGGGCCACGTCCGTACGGCCGACGGAATCAGCAGCCAAAACGGCACCATCAGCAGCACCACCCGACACTGACGAAGCAAGTGTCGGTCATGGTCGTAGGTTTGCACCCAGTCCCAGTCCGACGACACACGCCGGTGTCGATGCCAGTGCTCGCCGGCGAAGTCCATGACCCAGATCGCGTCCTCGCTCGCGGCGCCGTTCTCCCGCGGGAGCGGCACGGAGTGGATGATGGTGTTGGTGGTGGCCTTGATCTTCGGAAAGAACCGCCACGCCGACCCCCGCCACGGGTGGTGCTCGATGCGCCACTCGTCGATGTCTCGCGCGACTTTGATCTCGCGCTCGCCGGACCGGACCGCTTGCAGCTCGAACGGCAGCAGGTCTCGGTTCCAGGGCAGGTAGTCGCACCGAAGGGCGCGAGCGAGGCGGGTGGGCACCGCCATGTCCGCGCGGCTGAGATACAGCCGGTACAGCGTCTTGCCCGAGCCTTTAGGCCCAACGAGGGCGATTCGGGGCGAGAAGGGCTTCGACCCCGCCGCCGCCCCATCCGGCCAGTTGAACTCGGGCCACGACGACGAGTCGGCAGCCGCCGGCTCTCGGTCTACGGTCTCCGGATCTTGGTTGTTCATGACGATCCGCTCGCCTCTCGTCCGTCAGCAAGGCTTCTTGCTGAGGGTCAGCTGATAGTATTCGCGACGCTGCTTGCCCCGCACCCATTTGCGGACGATGACATAGCCGTCGTCCTGGTCTTTGAGCGCGTAGACGCGGTATTGACCCGGCCCCGAGCGATACTCCGCCCGCGGCGTGCACCGCAGCCGCGAACCGCTTCCCCATTCGTCTCGTACCAGCTCCAGCAGCTCGACCCCGAACGCCTCTTGGGGATATGTCACCAGATACACCTTCTGGCCGTCGGGCTCGGGCGCCACCCGAACGATCATCAGTCGGTCCAGCCGGTCTTTGACCGGCGCGATCAGCGTGACGTCTTGGGTCCGGGTTTCGCGGCCTTTCGCCGTATGGCTGACCTCGCTCAGCAACGAGCGAAAATCGCGCGCCTGTTCCCCTCGCAGGTCGCTCAGACGGGGGTCCGTGAACGCCTCTTTGGTGCCCAGGAACTTCATCCAGCTCATCGCCTGCTTGATCCGCGCCGACCGGGATAACGCCCGCCCACACTCCGGATGGCCGCCGGCCCGCCACAGCGCCGACTCGGACGCCCGAAAAGGGTTCGCGCACTCGACCCGGGTCGGTCCCTTCGACCGCAGGCGAGACTCGAAGGTCTTCTGGGTCGCCAACGGCAGATCGGCGAGATACGCGCTCATCGTTTCTAGCTGAGCGCGGCGGCGGGTCCATTCGTCCTCGAGCTTGCGGTTACGTTGGATGGCCGACCACGGCGCGCCGAGAGAGTCCGATGTCGACCGGGCCGCGGCTTTGGTCAACGCGGTGACCCGGCGCAGCCGGTCGTCGTTCCAGGGCTGACCGATCAGCCGCTGCACGCACGTCGCCGCCCGCCCCGCGAGCCCGCTGTCTCGGCGCTGCCCGAGGACCACCATGGCCAACGTTCCCGGTCGAAATCCGCCTTCATCGAAGAGGTTCGCGCAGAACGCTTCGTCGGCGGGGTCCATGAACTGCCGCCACTCACGATGGGCGCCGTGGACCGCGGCCACCGCGGACGCGAGGACCCCAATGGTCAGCAAGGTAGGACCGAAAGCGAACGCCGCGCCCGACCAGTACCGTCGTCGCCCAACCACCCACGCCGGATCCATATTCACATGGAGGCTGAACAAGAGGGGCATGAGACTCATCAGCCCGCCCCACACCAACAGAAGATAACGGCCCCGGAGGCTGGGCTCCTCGTAGACGGATAAGGCCGCCCCGGTCACCGCAACACCGGCCGCCACCCAGGCGATCAGCATGTAGCCCGCCTCGTAGCGCCAGTGACGGCGCCGCGCGACGGTGATCCAGAGCGCGAGCCACAGCGCGATACCCGCGGGCAACATCCCGAACCACGGGAACCAAACCTCCGCCACGATATCGAGCGCCGGGTAATACACCGTCTCTGCGAGCAAGGTCGCGGCCAGCCACGGCGAGGCCAGCACCAACGCGAAGTTCAAGACGCAAGCCAGCCCGCGCAGGGGAAACGGATGAAGTACGAGGTAGTCCGTCGTCCTCGGTTGACCGACACCGGCTCGGCTGGGGCTCGTCTCGCCATCTTCATCTTCGGACAGCCTCGCAGCGCCGGTCGATTCGGCCGACGGAGGCAGGTCGATCGTCGGCTCCCACTCCGTCCATTCCTCTTCGTCGTCGTCGGACACCAGCGGCGGCACCGGAATCGCCGGTGGGCTGTGCGCGGGGTCCGGCGGCGACCGGACGGGAATCTGCTCATCGGGCACCGGCACGGGGCGGGTCCGCTGCAGCTGCACGATCGCGGACTCGATCTCTCGACGCGTCTGGAAGTCGGGCTTCGGCAAATCGAGCGTCCGGAATGCGTTCGGAGGCAGGGACGCCGGTGGGGTCGGGTCGGGATCTGTCGGATGAGTTGGCGGTTCGTCGGCGGTCACTGTAGCCGGTTCGTCGGCCCCATCGGCGGCGGCAGGAACCTGGGAGCCGAAGACGTCCTTCGGCAGGTGTGGCCGAAAGTAGTCGGAGTCGGATACCTGCGGCTCGAGTCCGCCCTCGGCCTGTGGGTCTTCCTGCTCCTCGGGGGCACCCTCCCAGTCGCGTTCGTGCTCGCCCATCGCTTCTCCGCGTTCAGACTCTCGCCGATCGGAGGCGTTTTGCAAATGGCCGTCAGCTTGGGCCGTCTCGCATCAGACGCACGATACGGACCCGCAGCGCCTCCAGTGGACTATCGAGAGCCATCAGCTCGGCGGGAGGCGCCGCGTCGACGGCCTCCTGGAGGCTCGCCGGGGCATCATCGATCAACAGCAGCATCGCAACGCTGCGCGTCTCAGGGTGATTACGGGTAAGTTTAAGCAGGGACAGGCCGTCTCGTCCTGGAAGGTCCGCGACCACCACGACCGTTCGGTATGGCTTGGCGCGCATAAGGGACCACACTTCATGACCATCGTGGGCGGTGTCCACCGCAAAGCCTTCCCGCTCCAGGGCGTCGGCGAGCTCCAACCGATTCGTTAACCCGGCGAGCAGTAGCCGAGGGACCACCTGGCCCGCGACCGGCAAATCCAGCTCCGGATACAGCTCTCGAAGCTGGGCCACGAGGGCTTCCATAACGCCGGTGTCGAGCTCGGTCCCAACGTGGCTCCGGAGGGACTGGAGAACCCTGGCCGGCCGACGGCTGGCCCCGGCGACGGGCATCATCTCCGCGAAGAACATTTCCACTGCCCATAGGGTTTGCGCGGCGGGGGGCCCCGGGAGTCCCGGCTGGGGACGGAATCGGAACAATCGGCGCGCCTCTACGGGCACGAGGTCGCTGATATCGTTCGCCGAGACCCGCAGTCGGTGCTGCATCTGACGGAAGGCCATCGCGACCGCGACCCGCATCGCGGTGTCGTGGCCCAGGCCGAGTCGAAGACAAACCTGCCGGGCCAGCCGACTCGGCCAGCCCTCGGGGGGACCCGCGGGCGCCGGGCCGACGCCGAGCGCCCGGCCGGCGAGGGCCGCCAGCCGCTCGACCAGCCCGTCCGTGGCCAGGGGCGGCCCCAGGAGCCGGGACGCGGCGGGGGGCACCATTCGCCACTCCGCGGTCGACCGCTCGGGCGGGGTGACCGTGCCTGAGGCGCTGGAGATCACCAGCAGGCTGGGATGGAGACCGTCGAGGTGGCGCTCGGCCTCGGCCCAAGTCCTGAATGCCGCGGCCGAAATCCCCCCTTTGCGGAGGATCGACTCCGTCGTTTCCGACGGAAGGGCCGGCTCGATGACCACCACGGACCTCGAGCGGGATGCGGGCTCGGCGGACACCGGCGCGTCGGGCTCGGTGTCCTGGGCGGGAATGCGAGGCGCCTTGAGCGCACCGAGGACCTCCCTGAGGCTCGGGTATCGGCCTTCGGGAGACGGGGACAGCATCCGCATGCAGCAGTGGGACAGCGTGCCGTCGACGTTGGGATTGTGGTCCTTCGGGGACCGAATCCCTCGATGCCGGATGGCGATGGACAGCGCTTTATCGTCGACCCCTTCGAACGGCCGCTGGCCCACCAGGAGCTGGTACAGCAGCGCCCCGAGCGCGAACTGCTCGGAGCGATGGTCGTACGGCGCCCCCGCCACGCTCTCGGGCGCCTGCGCGAGCAGCGGGCGCGGCGGCGCCCCGACCTCGCCGGACTCCCCGAGGTGGGCCATATCGACGAACCTCGCCCCCTCTTGGCCCACGCAGATGCTGGCCGCACGCACGTGACCGAGCACCAGCCCATTCGTGTGCAGATAGAGCAGCCCCTCGGTGACGTCGGTCAGGACGCCCCGGATCCGAGCCATCGACAGGCCCCCGGGATCTGCGAGGAGTTCGGTCAGCAGGGTCCCGGTTGGACTCTCGAACACCAGGAAGTACAGCGAGCCGTCGCGCCCGCCGTCGAGCAGGGACGGCAACGTCGAGTGGCGCAGCCCGGACCATCGCCGGCCGGCAACCTTGAACCGCGACACTCGCTGCTCCGAGGTCAGATGGGGGTCCCAGCCCCGTCGAGGGTCCAGCAGGTGAATGCGAACCGGTCGCGACAAGTTCGGGTCCCAACCCGTCAACACCCACATCCCGCGGACCTGCGCGAGGGCGGACCGGATGTGATAACGCCCCACGCGAGCGGGCACGCCCCCCTCCGCTCGCTGGGCCTCCAGCTGGGACTGCAGAGAGGCCGGCGCCGGCTCTTCGACCGTGGCCGGCCCGTCTTGGGCGGATACGTCGATGCTCCGCCGTTCGCGCCGGTCCACCGCCAACGCGGTGTCGGTGCGCCCGGTCTCCGCGTTTCGAACCCCCGGGCCTGGCGCGCGCGAGCGG
>JANQQN010000249.1 GCA_028289325.1 Myxococcota bacterium
TTCGATGACAGCCGCCGGACTCGCGCGTCCCGTCGCGGTCGCGACGGCGTAGGCCAGGACATCCGATCCACGATGGACGGCCGATCGCTCGCCCAGATGGTGAAGCGCATGGCGGACCGCGCCTGCTGCCGCGGCATGCTCGACGTCGAACGACGAGGCCTGTCTTTGGAGCGCCTTTGGCATTTCGAGCTCGTGAGCCTCCGCCTCCTCGTACCAGGTCTTCTGAAGGACGGCGCGATCGACCTCGCGTTTCGCGGACCGGCTTACTAGAGCGAGTCGTGCAGCGGCTACGGCGCCGTCTTCGCCTTCGCGAGCAAGCGCTGCTTCGATCTGGTCCCTGCGCTTGGAGAACGCAGCGAGCTGATCGTCCGAGAACCCTCGAACCTCGAAGCGGCCGTCGCCGTGGGTTCGGTCGATCGTGTACCCGAGCTGGCGAAGCTCGTGCGCGAGCTGCGCGCGATACAGGGCACCGGCCAACATTTTGGCTTCGAAGAGCGGATTGCTGACCGTGGCGCGCCAAGCGCCATCGGCCCGCTGCGTGACGTTCAGGACGACAGCGTGGGTGTGCAGCTGCGGATCGAGCTCTCGACTGGTGTTGTGGCGAAAGCGCGCAACGACGAGATTGTCCGTTCGCTCGTGGAGGGTCTGGCCGCCGACGGTGGTGCGGGCCACGGCCGCGTGGCGTTGTACCCACGCGAGCGCTTCGTCGACGGCGCGGTGGTGCGCGTCGATGACGTCGTGGCGCTGGCCCAGCAGCGCGAGCAACGACGCGGACTTGGGTGCGGAGAACGTCAGGTCGTGTCCGGCGAGCCGGCCGGTCGCGCCATGTTCAAGTTGCGCTCCGGACGGGAGCTGGCCGGCCAGTAGTTCGGCAAAGACCTCTCGGTTGACGTCGCCGACGAGGCCGAGTCGGCGGGCACCGTCCCCCCACCAGCTCGACGGCGCTTGTTGCCCCGACCCATGGTAGTAGTCGTCGTGCTCGTAGTAGGTGGATGCGGCACCAGCATCCTTCAGCTTGGCGATGGAGAGCATCCGTCAGCGCCTCGCCACGAATGGGCGCGCGATCGATGGGCTACGTTGCCGATGGTAGCGCACGCGATAGATATCCGCCGAGCCGGGCAGGGTGAGAAACCCATGGAAGTCGGGCAGCGAGGCGATCTCGCTGGCGAGGACGATCGGCTTGGTGAGCTGCTGTTCAGAAAGGGAGACGCCATCGCGCTCGGCGTGGGCGCCGTACTGTAAGGCCGCATGGGCCTCGGCGACCTCGGTATGGCCAAGCGCTGACTCCAGCCATCGGGCCGTGGTGGGTTCGACGCTTCGCAGGACCAGCCACGTCTGCGGCTGGGCCATAAGCGCGGCGGCGAGCTCGTGTCCGTAGGCTTCGCGAAGCTGGGGCATGGCTTGGAGGCCGAGAACAACAGCAGCGCCGTGTTTGCGTCCACGTTCGAGAATGGCGGGCAGGGCGGGGAGCCGTTGAAGCGACGCGACCTCGTCCAAGACGGTCCAGACGCGATGTGCCGAGTGCGTCGGCAGCGAGAGGAGTGCGGTCGCGGCGATGTCGGCCCAAAGGCTGAGAAGCGGTCGGAGTATCTCGGCGTCCTGCTCCCGGGTGGACAAGAACAGCCAGCGATTCTCGCCCCTGCCGGCTTGTTCGACGAATCGTCGGATGGAGAAGGGCTCGCCTACGGGATCTTGGAGGACGTGCCACGCGGCGACCTTACTGCTGACGGTGGCCAATAGATTCGCGGGCATGGCGCCGGCTTTGTCGTCCAAGAGGCGCGCGGCGGCCGTGCCCCGAAGGGTGGCGTGCAGGTCGCGAAGCGAGGTCTGGGTCAAACGCTGGAGCAGCTGGGCGTTGGAGCGTTGACTCGCGCGATCGAGCTGCTCCAGCACCGATGCGAAGAGCAGAGTGCTGGCGGCCGACCAAAACGGTTCGCGTCCCTCCGGCGGGAAGAGGCTCTTGGCGATGGCGAGGTACTCGGTTGGCGTTTGGGCATCGGCCCATGGCCACCAGTGGGCGGTTCGGGCATCGAAGGGGTTGAGGAGGCAGTCGACGCCGTCTCGATAGAACAACTCAACGTACTCGCCGCTGAGATCGTAGACGATGGCGGGCGCGCCTTTTCTACGCACCTGCGCCAAAAGATCCTTGATGGCCGTCGACTTGCCGCTGCCCGGCGAGCCGGTGAAGAGGAAGTGATAGCACTCCTTGCCCGGCGCGAGCTGAATGCCGGCGACTCTATAGGCGCGGTCACTCCTGCGATCAAGCAGGCGTGTCGTGAAGATGAGTGCTGCGGTCCCGATGGTGCCGAACGCGATGCCGTTCCGGATTACGGTGAATACGATACCTTTGAGATCGGTCGCGAACACCTCTGTTCGAAGACGTTCAACGACCTGGTCAGCCCGCGCAAAGGCCGCTGACTCGCCATCGATCCAAACGAAGTTGGGCCAATGCGTGTCCCGAACCCACCAGGCGCCCGGCCAGCGTTCGTCGATGGCGGTGGCACGCATGTACGGACCGAGCCATCGAAAGCCGTCGGGGCGGAGCGTTACGACGATGCTCGCCGCCATCGCCAGGCACCAGACGACCAGCAGTCGCAGCCGCCACCGAGCCCGGGCTTCCGCGGTCGGATCGCGAAGCCACGCACCGCGCTGGTGCGATGTTCCGAGCTGACTCTGGCCGTAGCGAACGACGAAGATCGCCAACAGGACCCAGACAACGCCGACAGCGAGGAGGACGCAGGTGGCCCACTGTCGGGTAATGAAGCTCAGCGACCGGCCACCGAGGGCGACGTTCCGCGGTCCACTGTTCGGTGACCCGTGAGCCTGTTTCGGCTCCGTCAGCGATGGGAGCAGAGTGCTCTGTGCTTCAACAAGTACACGTTGCCCGAGCGCCGATAGCGTCGATGACCGGGCGAAGTCGGAGAGCCACCAGGCCGACCCTCCAACAAGACCGCACGCGACCGACACCACAAGGTGGCGACGCACCGATGCCCGCAGCATGGCCAGGAAATGCCCAAGTGTCTCCCAGCCTCGCGTAAAGGTCGCGGCAAGATGATGGCTGCGCAGGGTCATGGCTCATCCGGGAGCCGGAGGCTGGCCTCGGTCGGCCATGGCCGAAGGTCGGTCGGTGCGGTCAAAAGCAACGCGCCGATGCGACGCTCGGCTTCACTTCGCGCGCGGTGGATGGCGTTCTTAGTCTGCGCGATGGCCTCGGCCGACGTTCGCCCCGACTGCAAAAGAAGGGCGTAGAGCACCTGGACCAAGACTTCCTGTGTCAAGAAGTCCTCGCGAACGAGATGAGGCTCGGCGGTGTCAAAGTCGACGGGCTCATGCTGTAGCAGGGCGTGCTCGAGGGCGAGCCGGGCCTCCGTTCCACGCGGTCGACCCGAGACGGCGGCACGTTCGACCAGCGCGCGGTGCGCCGGTCCCGAGATCCGGACCGACACGACGTACGATTCATCGCGCCGATGTGTCATTGCACCGTCTCTTCAGCTGTCTGGCGGGACTGACGCTTCGACACGCGGAGGTGACGATCGATTCGCCAGTGATTCCGCGGCTCAGAACCAGCAAGTCACGTTGCATCAGGTGTGTCCTCCAGTAGGGCCCCGCGGAGCGGGAATCTGTGATCTTCATCAGATTTCAGGCTGTCTTCTGCATCTGGGGTTTCTACGGATGGGCTGCGATGCCCAGTTTGTCGTTGAGCATCGCGTTGGAGCTGTTGCAGGCGCCGGATCGCGTCGCGCAGCGTCTTGACGCGCTGGGCGTAGTCTTCGGCACTGGCGTTCGCGGCGATGTTGATCGGGCGAAGTCGGAACGCGCCGTTGGCGTAGACGCGATACGGCTGCGCGCGCCGTTGGCGCGCGTCTTCGGTCTCTGGCTTCGCCCCGAGCAACGTCCGTAGGGTTCGCTTCAGATTCTGGGTGGTCATCGTTCCCGCGATGACCTCATCGAGAACGGGGTTCAGGGTGTCGTCCTCGAGGACCCAAGCTTCAAGGTCGACGAAGGCGTCGGCGGCCGAGAGCGGAAAGTCCGGCAGCGCAGCGGCGCGCTGTAGCGCGGCGCTCTTCCGCGCGGCTTCATGCAGGCGTTCCAGTCGACGAACGGTCTTTCGGTCCATCTGCGTGACGCGGGCGATGAGCGTCTGACTCCATCCACGCTCGGTCGACGCGGCGACAAGGCGCGCCTTGTCGAGCGGCGAAAGCTGGGATCGCTGGAAGTTCTCGGCCACCGCGAGACGATGAGCGGTGTCGAGATCAATGCGGCGATAGATTCGTGCATAGATCTGCTTGCCGGCGTTGAGGCTGTGCAAGAGGGCTCGAAGTCGGCTGTAGCCCCAGATGAGGAAGTCACCATCGTCTTTCCGCCAGACGCCGACCGGCTGCTGTTGGCCGAGTTCGGCGATGCTTTGGGCGAGCTCCTCGACACCCGCGTAGACGGTGCGTTGTTCAAGCTGCGGGTGAGGCTTGATGGACTTGGGATCCAGAAAGGCCGTTTCGGCCTGCGCGGCGGGATGCTGGAGCGCCTGAGCGACGATATCGAGATCGCTCGCGGGCGACCGCGAGGGCGCGTGGCGAATGCCGGCGAGACGCGCAGTTGGCGCGCCGTCAGAATCCGGCGGTTTCGGTAAGCTCATGTGTCAGTTCTCCATAGTCCGCGGCGCCGCGACTGTTCGGCGCAAAGCGGAAGATATCGACCCCGAACGCCGCTGCGCGTTTGAGGTCGGTGTTGGTGCGAATGACCGTCGCGAAAGCGCGGAGGTCGAGAGGGCTGCCGCGGGCATCGACGACGGGTTGAAGCTCACGCTGTGTCTTCGCGTGAAAGCGACCGCGTCGGTCGAGCATCGTGAAGACGACTCGGGTAGTCGGTGCGCGGCCAGCGGCGTCGGCCATCTCCGTGAGGCGATCGATGGTGCGTAGAAAGCTGTTCGCAGCGAAGTACTCTGGGGGCAGCGGAATGAGGACAAGGTCGGCGGCGAGGAGGGCACTGGAGGTCAGAAAGCCGATACTTGGCCGCGTATCGATGACGACGACGTCGTGGGGTGTGTCCCGCAGCTGGCGCTGAAACAGCAGTGCTGCTGCGGGGTCCGTCACCAGACGGTACTCCAGCGGGTCGAGATCGATGCTCGCGGGGAGGACGTCGAGGTTGTCGTGGAGCGAGCAGACAGCCGCATCCATCCGCGCGTCGCGCTGCAGGACGGTCGAGAGGGAACACTCGATCTCGTCCGGATTGATGCTGAGGTGGAGCGTCGCGTTGGCCTGCGGGTCCGCGTCGACGAGTAGGGTTCGCAGACGCTGCCGTGCGAGCCCTGCGGCCAGATTGACCGCGGTAGTGGTCTTGCCGGCGCCGCCCTTCAAGTTGGCGAGGGTGATCACGTATGTCATGGCGATGCGCTTCCGTTGGTGGGCGGTGGCTGAGCTCCAGCGACGATGTAGACGAGCGTGACGTCTTGACCGGTGTATCGGCGGCCCGCCTCAACGAAGGCGGCCCGATAGGCCTTGAGAAGGGTCAGGTAGCCGGGAGCGGAGCAGGTCACGTGCAGCTTTCCCGAGTCCGCCTCGTCGACCTGAAATCGGCCGCGGAGCGCCAGCCGAGGACCCGGCGGAAGCTTGGCAAGAAGGCTTTCCGTGAGCCCGTTTCGGCCGAGGGGCAGTTGCTGCTGCTCTTGCTGAATCTGGTCAAGGACGGCCGCTTCGGCCGCCTGGAGAGAACGTTCGTAGGCGGCTTCCCCCTTCAGCCGGGTCGGCATGGGCCGACTGTCTCGGCAGTAGGCGACGAACGCGGCGGCATCGTTGGTGGCCCAAGACGAGTCTCGATGGGGAAACCAGTCGAGCTGCTGCTCCACCACGGCTTGGCCGCAGCTATGGATGAGCTTGAGCGCAGCGGACGCATAGAGCGTCGGGATGGCGTCTTGAAGCGCCCGTAGGAGGCGCCGTTCGTCGGCGCTCATATCAGCCGCTTCGTCTTCGGCTGCAGCTGTCGGGGTCCGAGGATCGTCGGCGGGATGGAGGGGGTCGTCCATGGCAACGCGGTACACGGTCTTCGTCCGAGGCGACGGGCTGTAGATGGGCGCGCCTTTCGCCAAAAGGCCCTTAGTGAGGAACCGCGATATGGATTCGTCTTGGGTGAAGCGATCCGGGGCGAGGAGGCGTTCAATCGTGCGACGGGAGAGGCCGGTCGTGGCCGCGAGGTCGGCGTGAGAGACAACGACCGTGTCGTTGGCGTGCTGGGTTGCGCGTATCCGAAGGTCGAGCACGATGACGGTGTACTGGGGTCCGAGGAGCGGGACCCATCGTTGCCAGAAGTACAAGGAGATCCCTATCTGCGCCCACGGACGGATGGTTCGGTTGCGGTCGTTCCAGAAGAAAGGTTCAAGGCGAAAGTCCTCCTGCGTCACACAGACGGCTCCTGACGCGAGCAGCAAGGGACACGAGACACCGCGTTCGTCTTCTGGCCGGTGTGGCTTGATGGGGACGAGCGCGGCTGGGTCGTGATCACCGGCCGTGGCGCTGTTTGATGGCGATCTGCGAACAGCTCGGCAACGGGGCTTGCGGCGGGCGTCGTCAGCACGCCGCGCCGGTGCTTCAAGTTCCGGGCCACGTGGTAGCTGAATCAGAGGAGAAGAAGATCTTCTTTCTTCTTCTTCTATATAGGACCGCCAATTTGGCGGTGAAGTACATCAAAGTGACAGGCTAAACGGTGGCAGTGACTGCGGAATCCGTTGACCGCCAAATTGGCGGTCTAGGGGTTATCGGCCGCCAAATTGGCGGTGGTGGGGATCGGTGGACCGCCAAATTGGCGGTCCAGATCGCGTAAGTTTCGATAGACGGTGTCATCTCCAGGGGATGGTTGACCGCCAAATTGGCGGTGGTCGGGGGAACTGCTCCGGTAGCATCGACTAAAAGCGATACCCAGGCTCGCAGCGGACCAACGGGATGAACGGGTGTGGCAGCGATGGCTCGGATGGTGCCCAAGTCCGCAATGGTTTTCGGTCTCGCCTTGCTGAGCGGCAGGAAGCAGCGTGTCTGACGGGTTCTCGTGGTCCGGAATCGCAATGGTTTTCGCCCGCTGTAAAGCTAGATGAAGTCCCTACTCGTTCGTTTCGATTGTTCGGTGTCGATTAATATCGATACGACTTGGATTCGAATCGATGGGATTGATGTCATCTACTGAGTACCGTCGGGTATCCGTTCGATTGAACGTATGCCGTACGGTCATTGGCCTCCGATGGGTGCGGTGGCTGCTGTCGGTCGGGCTGGCACGGTCTGTGCTGGTTCTCGTTGTGTCCCACTTTTGTCGCTCCGCGAGTCGCGGCGGACGCAGGCGGGTCGATGAGACGTGGAGGTTGCAGATTGCTTTCTTGGTTCCGGGCAACAGTGATTCGATGGACGCTTAGTAGCGCTGGCGTTGGTGTAGTAAGCGGGTTCGCTATGGTCGCGACGCCAGCGCCGGCGCAAGCCCAAAGCGGGCTGCAGACGTTCGAGCGGAAGGCCAAGGAAGTCGCGAAGACGCTAGAGCGGGTTCTTGCCGTCGGCGTGTTGGTCGGGCTGGGCTTTTTGGGCTTTCGGTTCATTCAGGGCGACCCGCAGGCATGGCGGTACGCAATGTACTGGGCGCTCGGTGCGATCATCATCTTTACGGCGAAGGAGATCGTGAGATGGATCGGCGCGTAGAGACCGAGCTGCCCCGCCATCGGGTGTTCCGCGTGATCGCGTCGGGGGCGCATGGCTTCTTGCCGTTTCGGCCGTTTGAAGCCGCGGTGGGGGCTGCTGTCGGGCTAACGGGTGCATACCTCCATGTCTTGGTCGGCGTCGCGGCGGCGGTCGCCGCGGTGGGCTTGCTCGTTGCCTGGCGCCGGCTCGACGGGAACCGGTTGGACTATGTGGTTGTGTCGTTTTGTCGTCCGGGCGGCCGTCCACGTACGCTTTCACTTGAACCGACGCCAGAGCATCCGGGCTTGGGCGCATGAGGCGCCGGTCGAAGCATGGACCGTCCAGCCCGGCTTCTCGGCTCCCGCTCCTGGCGGTCGATCCGGATGGTGCCGTCGTGACGACGCACGGCGCATCCTCTCGGCTGTTCGAGGTTCACTGCTTGGATTCTGAGCATCTGGCCAGTGACGTGCTTCTGCGTGCCGCGGAGGTTCTGTACGAGGGCGCTCGAAGAGATCTTCCGGAGGGCATCACGCTTCATTGGTGGGTGGACGTCCACGGGGACTACGGCGACGTGTGGGCGCAGTGTCCGCGGAGAGAGGGGACCGACCCGATCTTGGAGCATCAGCGGGCGTGTCGCTTGTCCTTCTTGAAGGACAGCGACCTTCGTCGAATTCGTGTGGTCCTTGCCGTGGGTACGACGGAGTCTGCACAGGGGCGGCGATGGATGTGGGGACCGCCCCCGGTGGCATCCCGGGCGACCTTGGATGCGGCAGCCAAGGCTGTGAAGGCGCTTCTCCTTCGGGCCGATATTGGCGTCCGCGCGCTCGGGAAGTCTGAGGTCTTGGATCTGTACTGGCAGGCGCTCAACCCCACGCGGCAACCAGGGTTTCAGCCATCCGCCGAGCCGCTCCCCTTTCGCCGAACGTTGCGTGAGCAGCTGTTCGGCTCCCGCGTAGCCTACACGGACGAATGGTTGAAGCTCGGCCAGCAGTACCATCAGGTCCTCATGCTGAGCGGGCTTCCGGAGTCGACCCACTTCACGTTGATGGAGGCCTTTCTCCAGCTGGGGTGTGCGTTTCGATTGAGCGTGCATCAGCACGTCCCGTCCCAGGGGCCCATCCAATCGGGCTTCTTGGCGGCTCGGCGTGTCGCTCATGCGGATGCTTACCGAAACGATCACGTTGAAGACGCTGGGCGCCTTTCGAAGGTCGCGGAGGCGAATGCGTTGGCGGCGCTCATGGCGGATACGCGCCAGCCTCTGGTTCGGGTGGGGCTGCAGGTTGTCGTGTCCGCCCGGACGCCGGAGGCGGCAGCGGAACGTGCCGAACGGTTCCAAGACTATCTCAAGCGCTTCGGATTCTCGTTCACGCCCGAAGACGGCCGGCATGATCGCGAGTTCTTCAAGTCGCTGCCGGGGCTCGGGCCTGGCTTCGACCGATGGAAGCTCGTGACGGGCGACAACGCGGTTGATCTCATGCCGGTCTTTGGGGCCTGCCACGGTGATGTCGACCCGGTTGTGCTGCTGAAGACCAGCCGGCGGGCGCTGTTCTCGTTTAACCCGGTTGAGCCCCGCCGAAGTAACTGGAACGCGGCGGTCTTCGGAGCGTCGGGGGCCGGCAAGAGCGTCTTCATGAACTTGCTCATCACGAGCGCGATGCTCTCCAACGCCACCGCGGGCCGGCTGATGGTCGTCGACTTCGCAGGGGAGAAGAAGAGTAGCTACCTCATGGTGGCGCGGTTGTTCGGGGGCGCGTTCGTTCCGGTTCTTTCGAAAGACGCCGCGCTGAATCCGTTCCCTCCGGCGTCTGAGGCCCTTGATGCGGACGGTCGACTGGCCGGGGACACGCTGAACTTCCTACTTGTTCTACTGGATCTGCTGCTGAGCAACGCGGACGGTGGAATGAGTGCGCAGCTGTATCGCGCACTTCTTCAGCGGGCCGTGCAGGCGATCTATCGAGATCGAAGCGGCGACGATGCGCCGGGGTTCGACGATCTGGCGCAGGCCCTGAACGACCTCGGCAGCGATCCCGAAGTGGATCGCGAGCGCCTGACCGACCTGCGTCGGTTGGTCGCGGCATTCCTCGAACGGCCGGATGCTGTGCGCTTTCTACGACGGCGCGAACGTACCGAGGCGCCGGCGCGATTCACGATCTACGACCTGTTCGGCATCGACGATCTGGCGCCGGAGTTCCGTGAGGCGGTCGTCTTCATGACTGCGTATCGCGTAAAGGCCCACGCCTTCGATCCGGACTACGACGGGTACACGTACGTCGTGTTGGATGAGGTCGCGCAGCTACTGCGACGACCACAGATGGTCTCGCTGATGCATGAGCTCTACAGCACGGCGCGTAAGCACGGGACGTCGGTTTGGACGGTGACCCAGCGCTACGAGGACTATCGTCGGGCGGCGGTCGCGGGTACGGTTCGGACGAACAGTACGACCCAAGTGTTCTTGAGCCATGCAAGTGATGCCGTGGCGCGGCGGGAGATTGCCGAGGACTTCCGATTCAATGCGCGAGAGCAGGCGCTTTTCGAGAGTCTGCATACCGCCAAGGGCCAGTACAGCGAAGCGCTGGTTCGGACCGAGGTGTTCGACGGGCACCGACAGCGGCTTCAGCCCATATCGGCACGGCTGCGAGTGGAGCTCAGTCCGTTCGACTACCAGGTTGCGACGAGTGACCCGGCCGACCGCCGTCTGCAGGCCCAGCTCTTCGCAGACAATCCAGACGTTCCGCCGGTCCGCCTGCTGAACCTCCTCGCCTATGGTCGCACCGAAGGGCCGAAGGTCCACTCATGAACGCGGTACCTCGGCATCGGAGGGTCATCGCGGGCATGCTTGCGGCGGTGGCGGTGGCTGGCCCGGCTCGTCCGGCGCAGGCGCTCTTTGGTGAAGAGAACTGGCTGAGCGGTGAGAACGAGATTCTCATTGCCCAACTGGTCGCGCAACTGAAGAGCCTGACCGAGCTGACGACGGTCGTGACGAACATTACCCAGCTTGTGCGGACGGCGAACCAGACGCTGGCGCTGGCTCGCTGGGTACGACGGACCTACGAGATGGTGGCGCACTACCGGTGGTCGGATCTCGTGGAGGATGCTCGGCGAGGTCTGTACGCCGCGATGCCCGAGGCGGAAGCGCTCGCGCAGGAGATCGATGAGCTGGGCCGAAATGGCCGCACGCTTGGGCGAGGCCGGGGGTTCTTCAAGCGCTACAGCCCCACCGACGCCCAAACACGACCGGCCGCCAGGGCGGCGTTCTCGCTGGCCTATCGGTCGGCGCTTTGGCCCGCGATCTTCCCGCGGGCCTTCGAGGAGGAAGAGGCGCGCGGGGGTGCGGTGACGCCGGTCGATCAGCTCATCTTCGACCGATACCAGCGGACGCAGATGGACGTTCGAAAGTCCGTCCAGGACGCGGCCTTTTCGGCGATGAGTCAGCGGTTATCTCGTCTGACTGAAGCCGCCGAACGGTCCGAGAACCTGCCCGCCCGCGCGGTGGCGAGCAACGCTCAGCTCAATCTGCAGACGGCGATCAATACGACGCGCCAGCTGAATCTCACCCGCCAAGACGTCGGTCTGCGGGCGTGGACGCGCTCGCAAGAGGAGGCGTTTCGACGTCGCGTGGCCGAGGGGCTTGGTCACTGGGGGCGCTGGATGGTCCTGCCGCCCGGTCAAACGGTAGGCGTGTCGCCGTGACGGACGTCGGCACGTCATTGGTCGGCATGACCATCGAGCGGCTTGCGGTCTTCAGCGCGCTGCAGGCCTTTGGCCAGCAGGTTTTGTACGTCGCGCTGTTGGTGTGGCTGCTGTACGAAACCCGACAGCTTCTCTTGCACGGGCGATGTGACTACCTTACTCCGGTGGTTCGAGTCGCGGTGGGTTGGGTCCTGCTCGAGGGGCTACCGACGATCGGAACGGTCGCCGAAAGAGGGGTCCTCCACTTCACGCGGGATGTCCTAGGCGCGGCGAACCACGAGCAGTGGATCGCGACCATGAACCATGTGCTGAGCGGGTCTTTGCGCATCAGCCTGGTGGACGTGCTCACGCTGTTTAGCTTGCGCGCGATCCTCGTGTTCGGAAGCAGCCTCCTGTACCTCCTGATGGGCATCGTCAAGTTGCTGGTGATCGACGTTCTTTGGCCTTTGGTCTTCGGGGTGGTGTTGATCTTCGGCACGCTGGCGATTCCGCTCGGGACGTTGCCCGGCGTCGGGGCGTTGACGGGCTGGCTCAGGAACCTTGTCGAGGTGGCCCTATGGCCAGTCGTGTTTCAGACCCTGGTCGCCCTGCAGGTCGCGACGTTTGGCGGACTGCTCGAGCAGGTGCGCCACCTCGATCTCGTGTCGGTTTTCACCTCGTTTCCGCCCCAATCGGCGTCGGACCATGCGTCCGGGGTTGCCGGTCATCTCGGGCTGCTGATGCAGTTTTGGGCCCTCTGCTGTGCGTACACGTTGATGACGCTGCTTACGCCTCTTCTGTCATCGTGGGTGGTGCGAAGTCCGCCCATTTCGGCATTCGGGCAGGTGGTCGCGATTCGTATGGCGCAGGTCGCCACGCACGGCGCCTCGCTCGTGACCCGGACATCGCTCGGCGCGACCGTGGCCTTCGGTGCCGCGCGGCGGATGGGTGGTGCCCACGCGGCAACAACGCCGAACGTTGGGCCGGGACCGTCGGGTCACGGGCGCGCCGGGGCGAGTGGTGCAACAGCGGCCGTCACTTCGGGTGCGCGTGACGACCAAAGGCAGTATCCCCCGTCGACGCCGGTATCTCCTGGCGACGATCGGACGGGGGCACGGTGATGCGGTGGGGCCGACCAGCAACAGCGCGAAAGTCTACCGCCGTGGCCCATGAGCTTCGCGTAGAGACCGGACATCTCGAACTCGATGCCTTCCGGCGGTCGGTCGACCGTCGGCTGTGGCTGGGCATGGGGCTGCTCGCGGTGGTCGCTCTCGGTGCCCTGTGCGTCGCGTTGGCCTTAGCCGTACGACCCATGCCGGTGGTTGCGTTCGATGGGACAGGTCGACCGATCGTGTTTCGCGATACGCGGACACCCGCGCTCGAAATGGATGAGCTTCGCGTCAAAGCGTTTGTGACCGATTTCTTGAAGGCCTTCGTCGCGCTTGACTCCAGTCGTATCGATGAAGACTTAGCGGCGTCGACGGCGATGATGACGCCGCGCTTTCGCCGGGTGTTCCTGGCTGACCAAGCGGCGGTTGAGCGGCGGGCTCAATTTCGGCAGCTGCGTGCTCGGGCACGGCTCGGCAAGCTCACCTTTCGAATCGCGCCGTTTCGCGCGGACGACGTGACGGGCCAAATCTACGTGATGGCGTACGGGCCGATGGTCCTTCGCCCGCTGAATGCGGGTGCGGACGACGATCGCTTGCAGCGGCAGCACATCCTGGTGCGCTTGGTGCTTCAACGGGCGCCTGTCAGTGACGTGACGATCCATGGCTTAATGGTGGATGCGGCCACGGTCCGTCTGTTCGACACAAACGAGGCACTTCGGATCGAGCTGCTGAAAGGGCCGCAGTGATGGTGGGTGTCCTGTTGACCGCTGTCATGGCCTCGGCGGCGACATCGTCTTGCAAGCCGGACCGTGCCGGCTACTGCTCGACGCAGGTGGTGGAGCTGCCGCTGTCCTATGGAGACCGGGGTGCCCGTCTTCGCATCAATGTGGCGCTGGGGCTGGTGACCAGTATCCAGTTCCCTGAGAGCGTCCGGCTCACGGCGGCGCCTGTTCTCGGCAATCAGGCGATCTTCTCGTTTGAAACGCAGCCGGGCCGGCTCCTGGTGTGGCCGAGACTCCCGGTCCGCTCGGAGCGCACCCTTCGGTCGAAGGCATTGTTGGGTCACACGACCAACCTTCAGGTCTTCTTGGACTTTGGGCTGAGCGTGATCGTGCAGATGCGGGTCGCCCCTCAGAGGAAGGCTGTGCACCAAGTCATGCTGACCTTTCCGGAGCGGCAGCGCGAGTCGGCCTATGTCCAGTCGGTCCTCGATCAGCATGCGCGACGGTTTCGGAAAGCGTGCGAAGTCGAGCGCTCCGAATGGCAACAGGTGCAGACGCAGAGGCTTCAGGACGAGATCTTACGGGCCTTGCTCAGCGCCGACGACTGCAAAGAGATCTCGGAGCGAAGCATTCGGGACTTTCTCGTCGTGCACGTCCGTCGTTTGTGCCGTGTCGGCCATCGCGTCTTCGTCGGCTTCGAGATCAAGAACCGGGCTCGCTACAACGTCTTTCATCTCAAACGTGTCGGTTTCGCGCCGGAGGCGGGCGGGGCGGTGTCGGCCGAGGAGCCCATTGTGCAGCTGGCGGGCACGTCGACCCTCGCCTTTGGCGAGCGGGTCGAGGGCGGTGCGCTGATCGTCGTCGAAGGGCCGATGCGCTGGGCCTACACCCTGACGGTTGAGGAGGACGGAAGCCATCCGCGACGCGTTCGCGTGGATGGGCTTTCCTTTTGAGGCGAACGATGGAGCATCTGGGCCTATTTGAAAGCGCGGCGACGCATGGACGAAATGATGAGGGCGCGTCCGACGAGGACGCGAGTCAGACCTATGGTGCCAACCATATCGCTCCCGATTTGCCGAAAGAGCCTGTGCCGCCTTCGTCGAGCGATTCGGAGGCCGTCGACGAGCCTGCCAAGCATGGATTGGTAATTCGGGATCCTGAACTGCGCGACCGGCTCTCCGCACCGATCAACCGAGCGTCTTCGGGCGACACTTCAAGACCGGAAAGCGACATCACCGCCGTAGCCGCTGAAGACGTTCAGCCGGAATCGGACTGGCGCGCGGTCATTGGCTCGAGTTGGGCGCAGGTCGGCGCTTTGAGTTTGCTGGGCGTAGTTTGCTTGTGGGTCTGGCCGGTCGACAGCGTGGAACATTCCAAGGCCATGGACGACGGGATCCCGCGATTTCCGAGGCTTGAGGTCGAAGGCGTGCCGCCGCTTTCGGAAGACGAGGCACGGCAACTTCTCGATCGGGTCCATCGACGTACCGAGGCAGCACGTCGACTAGCGGCCCAGTCGGATGCATCGGCCTCATCACTGTCAACCGACGGGCCGCCAGTGATGAAGATGCAGCCGGGCACGTTGATCGATCCGGAGATGCGTCGAGTGGTGAGCGCTGCGGGTCAAGGTCGATCGCACATCCGAAGCACGGAACTGACCGATAGACACCGAGATGCCGCGGACGCCTCGCGAGTTCATGGTTCCGCGGAGGCCGCCTTCTACGAGCCGGGCGGATTCATCGCCGTTCCGTGGGCCACTCGACGTCGGGTCAGCGCATCGTTCGCGGACGTACCGATGGGGCAACGGGTCGCCGCGCAGCTGGAGTTTGGTGTGTCGTCGGCGGGGCCGCACCTTGTCATCGCTCGCGTGCTGCGTCCTGTCGTGGCAGGCCGACAGGTCGCCCTCCCAAGGGGCACGCTCCTTCGCGGTCGCTGTCGGTGGGATGGCGAGCGTGCGCATCTCGAGTTGACCACGGCCCAGTTGAAAGGGCGGACCGTGCGTATGCACGGCGTCGCCGTGCAGGACAGGCAGCTAGGGATCGCTGTGACGCATGGCGCCTCGTCGATCTCCAAGCGCCTCGTCAAAGGCGCGGGTCGAGGCACCCTGGAAGCGGCAAGCGACGTCGCCTCAACGCTACTGTCGACCACACTCACCGGCCGGGTCTTGGACGGCGCCTTGCGTGGGGTCCGATCGGAGGCGGGCGGCGATCTAACGCCGCTTCGAACGGAGCGGTCGCATGTCCCGGAGGGGACGCGATTCGAAGTTCTGATTCTCGACATAGAGGCACCCAGGACTCCCGACGTTGAGCACGGAGTCGACGCAGACGGAGAAGAGAGGAGCGCTTGGTGACGCCCGCGGGCAGCAAGCCCCCAGGTCGATCGCGGCGCGGTACGTGCAGCCTGAGGAGAGGCTTCGCGCCTGTCGAAGGGCTTGGGATGGGCCCATCGCGCCAGCGTCGCTTCCTTCGTGCAGCAGGGGGCGTGTCATGTCGGTGAGTGTTGGCGTCTGCGGCGGTCCGGAGCTGGTGACTAAGCTCGCGTCGATTCATCCGTCGGTGGTCCTGTTGGCGTCTGACATCGATCCTGCGCATGTCGACAGCCGGAACATGGCCGCGGTGGTCGTTGAGGTTGGCCCCGACTCGGAACGGCGCGCGATCGGTATCGCGGATGCCTTCCGTGAGCGTTTGGTCGGCGTCGTCGTGGTCCTGACGGCCACGCATCCCACGCCCGGGGCCCTTCGACGACACCTGGTGGTTGTCCGAGATGAAAGCGGCTCGGTCGACCCACAGAATCTCGTTCCGGCGGTCCAGGCGGCGTGGGCGATCACCGCGATATCGGCAAAGGCCAGTTCGAAGCTGTGGGCCAGCGCGAACGACGAGGATGCGGCTACTCAGTATGCCGTCTCGCCGGCACGGAACGGGTCGACGGTCGTCGACAACGAAACGGGAGCGCAGCGCTCTCCGTCCTTCGATGACGCCGCGCCCACGGTGACGGTGAGCGACGCGATGATCCTCAGGGCCGACGAAATCACCGTGTCCGACTTCTTGCCGGTACAGCCGTCCGACGAGCACAACATAGGTGCCGTCGCTGACAGCGCTGAAGGCAAAGAGCCCTCGGCCGCGTCCGTCACCTGGTTGCCGATGGGTTCCGGCGTGACGGGTGTCAGCTCGCTGTTCGCGCGACTTGGACCGGTGGCGCAACCGTATCCGGCTAGGCAAAGCGCCGCGCTTCGACTGCCGCCGCCTCGCGTTCGCGCGTCGGCCCGACGTACGAACAACATGACGGCGCCTGGCCCAGCCCGTAGACGCGTGGGCGTCTGGTGGATCTGGGGAGTTACCGCGACGAGCGTGGTCGCCGGCGCGTCAGCGCTTCTGTGGAGGTGCGGATGAACGGCATCCTGTCGGCCTCGCAGTCACTCATGGATATCCTGACCCTCTTACAAGGCCGATCGGGACGCTTGCTCGTGGATGGACCCCGCGCGCAGAGACTCATGGCGTACGGCGACGGTCAAATGGTCCACGTTGTCGAAGCTGCGCCTGATGGGCTCGTCGCGCGGGCGTCGGATCGACTCGCCAGTTGGGGCCTTCTGTCGGCGTGTGGTCATGATCTCGTCAACGGTCTGACGACAGGCTTGCAGCGAACCGCGTTAGAGCATGAGGTCGGTGATCAGGGAGTCGTCAAGCGGGCCGTTCAGCTTGAGGCCATCGATGCGGTCGTGGGCGCCGTTCTGTGGAAGCGAGGCGACTGGGTCATTGACTACCGGGCAACGCCACCAGCGGGGCGGCAAGCGGCCGTACGCCTGTTCGATCTGATGCTGGATGGTGCGACGTTGCGGGCCCACTGGCCGAGCATTCAACGATCCGTTCCCAGCCTTGACCTCGTCGTCCAAGCGGTGCGGCCGAGCGATGGGGCACGAAAGGCATCAACAGTCCGACAGATGGCCCGTCCAGGAACGACCATACGCCAGATCGTCGCATCGAACCCTCAGAGCCGGTGGACGACGCTTCGGGAGGTGGCCGAACTCTGCCAGCGCGGCGAGCTTGTTCTAGCGCGTCCCAAAGGTCCTGCGGCAAGACGAGCGCTGCCTCACGCCGCTACGAATCGGCGGTCCGAAGGGCGCAGGGTCGCGACGTGAGTCCGTTCTGTTCGGCGGAGCGCATGGCCGGGACCCGCGACTTCAGCGACGGCGTTTCTGCCGACGCGGCGCCGTTTGCCAGCGGGCGGGCGCCGCGCGTTCCGCGTCGACGCCCGCGCCGAGAACGTTTACCGTCTGGGGAGCTCGTCGAGTACGATGCCGAACTCGATGAACGCGCGCTGAATGAGGATCATCGCCTTAGGCAAGTCCTCGACGTTGAGGCTACGCGACATCCTCCACGCGCCAGAACCGTCCTTGTACACGCGAGTGAGTGTAGCACTTCGCATGGGTTTGGCGCCTTTGTCGTTTTCGACGTAGCGCTCCCAGATGGCGAGCTTCACCGGAAAAGACTCGTAGACGCGAATAGGTCGAGGGTTTGAAGTGATCATGCTGTCTCCTTCCGCAGCCCGTGTGGCCGCTGTTGCCCCCGGGTGCGCGGCGTCAGCCGACAGACGTTCCGGCAACTTTGGATGCGCGAGGAATCCGAGGCGTAGCGGAGGAGGGGAAAGTTGTCGGAACGAGGGCCCAAGTGCGGCCTGGCCGGGCCCGGTCTGGCGGTGCGATGCGTCGAGGGTTAGGGCCAGTGGTCGCAGCGAGCGCTGCGGTCGACGACAGCAGCTTCCAACCATCAGCCTGCGCGATCGTAGGGCGGTCCGGAAGCGCTCGCTCAGTGATCGGTTTGCCGTCGACGAAACATGCGCCACCGGGCTGCTTGGCGCGCTTGTCATCGGAGCGGTGTGTTGTCCGATGGACTGCCATGCGGAGGAGGGAGAGTGGGGCGTGTCGGCGGTCGGAGGCATTCTGGTGCCGTCCTACAAGAGCACGACCTTCGATGCGTTGGACGCCGTGGCTGGGTTCGGCGGCGTCGGCCTTTCCTACGGTCTGCAGGACGACCTTTGGGTTGACGTGCGGGCGACGCTGACCGACCTGCGGGGTCAGATCACGGAGCAGGTGGCTGTTAGCGACGAACAGGTTATCGTAGGCCGCCTCCAGTTCAGTACGACCCAGGCTCATCTGGCGGGTGGGCTGCGCTTTAACCTGTGGCCTGGGACCTCGTCTTCGCCATATCTCTTCGCGAGCGGCGGCGTTTTGATCGCCTTGTTCAGGGATCAGAGACTTCTCAATGACGAAGGGCTCATCTTCGGGGGTGTTGCCCTTCCCGCACGGCCGGAGGTGCAGCCGATGGTGGCGGCAGGACTGTCGCTTGAGTATCGCGTAGACGAAGGACTGGTCTTGGGGATCGAGCCGATATGGACAAAGGCGCTTGGCGGCGGGCGAGTCGCCTGGTTTGCGAGTATTGGGCTTAAGGTGACCGTCTTACTGGGTGACGGGTGAGCGCGGGCTACCCAAGGCGCAACGGTCAACCGTGGAGCGGCGAAGCGAAGGGCGGTCGGTGTATGCATGGCTACCGTCCGTGTTGCCGTTCTGGCTGAGCCTAAGTGCCGGCGGTTGCGGTAGCTACGAACAGCACGCACCGACCGGGGAAATCGGCGGACGGCTGTCGAACGTCAACACCTTCGCTGCTGGAGACTGGCCCGGTGCACAGGGCGGTGGCTTTGAGGTCTTGCGCGAATCCGATGGCTCGAGAATCCCATGCGGAAATGCAATGCGAGAACCAGAGCACTGGACGTGCGACATTGGTCCTTTAACCGGCATCTTTTCGATGGTCGATGGTCGAGTGTCGTCGCCCGGCGTCGAGCCCCTACGGATTCTCGTCGAAGTGCATGAGGTCGGTACGGAGGCTGCTGCATACGTTTCGCCGATGGGGCATCTGGCCGCGCAATACGCGTTCTTTTTGCACGAAAAGCATGGGGTGGCGCTTGCGACGGCCATAAGCGAGGCGGAGATACGCTTCGCACCGTTCGTCCTCGGTGCATCGGAACCGTACGCGTCGCCGGCGCGGCCCAGCTTCCGGCTCAACGTGGACGAAGAGCGTGTGGCGTTCGTGCTTGAAGCGCTGACGCGCGTCGCCTCCACGAAGTACGCAAACCTCCCGACATTCCATCGGACGCGGGTCGTGACCGTGCGTTTAGGCATGGTCCTCAAGGAAGAGGGTGAGTTTCGTGATGTATCCATCGACGTAAACGCAGGTGCGATTCTGGTGAGTCGCGAGTTCCTGCGACACGATCTCGCGGTTCAGATTCTGGAACTCGGACCGGAACTCGAGGTTCCCGTCGAGGAGACGCGCGTCTTCGCCGAATACATTAATGGTCAATCAGGGCCGCTATTCGGATTCACCCGCGCGCCAGCGTTGCCGAGGTAGGGAGACCTATCCAGCGCTACTCTATGCAGGAACCGCAGGTATCACTGCACTCAGAAGGAAGCAGAGGTGAGCAGCAGATGAGCTGTAAACCGGGTCGGCCACCAAGATCGCAGACGCGCTCGTCGCACGGCTGACCACGTGGATCAAATGTGCACCGTCGATCTTGGTCGATAAGGCGCCCGGCAGAGCACCGGCCGCCGGAGCATGTCGGTTGGCGACATCTCCTCGTTTCGCGCCCCGCTGTCGAGCATGTCCGTTCGTCGATCCGATGACACGCGGACCAGGGTGATCGGCACTCCAGCGCGCCGCAGTCGATACCCTCCGTGGCGCGACTACATGGCCGGTCAACCGTCGTAGTGACCGACTGGCAGGTGCCTTGTTGGCAAGTCCAATCAATCTGTTCAAAGGATTCGACCCCCTCGAACGCACAGAAGTTGCGGGCGTTCCCACACGGAGAAACGAGCGATTCTGTGAACGCTGGGCATAGATCTCGACGGTCTTCGCACCGGAACTCGCGCTCTGCGGTCTGCTGACATCGATTGCACCGATCAGCGCCGTCCGTCGGTTTCGGACACAGCGCGATGTCGCCGCTACACACGAAGTGGCCCGCGGGGTCTTCGGCGCAGACTGAACAGTCGCCGCCGCACGCCGCCGCATCGGGGATACAAAGGAAATGGTCTGCGGCATCTGCGGCAGCCTCACAGCGACCGCAGTTGCCGGGGCACTGGTCGGGTGACGGCTCGCAGGCGGCGGTTGGGGCTGCGCCGGAGTAGTCTACACGACATCGCCCGCATGGCCCGCAGTCGTCTGTCGTACACGCAAAGTCGCCGTCTGGGAGTTGCGTGCACGATGCGCAACCGGTCTTGAACGGGGCATTGATCCACGTGGAGGCTGGGAACAGCGCTGAGCGTGCAAGAAGCAGCTCGTCGAAATAGTGCTTGAAGCACGTCGCGTCGAAGCCGCTCTGGTTGCGCGAACTTCGAAGGAAGCTGGTCATGGCGTTGATGTACGCGGAGCGCATTGTGAATGGATCGAGCGCCACCCCCGCGAAATGCAGTGGCTGTCCTTCGGGTCCGATACCATCCAGAAAGCCGTCAGCAGACACATCGCGAACCAAGGCATCGAGTACGTCGTCGGGCGCGGCGGCCGCTGTTCCGGTGCTGAGCATCGCTTCGCCGAGATATCGAAATCCGCCCTGGAGCAAGCCTGCGAGCGCCGATGGGCCAACCGTAGTGTTTTCGAAGTCGGCGCAGGAATCGCCCAAGCGTTGGGCCAAGACAGAGAGCGCCGTCCCGGTGAGTGGGACCTGAAAGAAGGCTGCTACGATTTCCAGCTTTTCGTCGCGGGTTCGAGGAACAGGCGAGTCCGCGTAGGCCTCGGCGAGGGTGCCGATTGGGGACAGAAGTACATCCCGGATCGCATCGCCAACGCGCTGAATGTTGACGCGTTGCCGAAGGCGATCGGCTGCAAGTTCGACGGTGCCACCGATCGGGCCGACTTGTATTTCGAAGCGACCGGAGGCGTCTGTGCGACCCTGGGTAATCAGTCCCTGCGCATCGCGTACGACAACCGCCGTCTCGATGATCGGTCCGTCTCGCCACACAAGACCGGATAGGGTCGTATCCAAGATCTCCGCGTCGCCCAGGTCTGCAGGTGGCGGCGGCTTTGCATCGAAACTGCAGGATAAGAGCACCGGCACGACGGCGAGGACGCATAGCTGTGGGAGTATGTTGGCCCGATTGGCTCGCGCGGAGATTCGACGCATGGTGGGCTGCTAGCACATGAGTCGACGAGTTCTAAAGTATGTTGTGGGTTCTCCTGCTTGTGTTTATACAATTACAAAAATCGTTCGAGTCAATAGATTCACACAGCTAGTAGATGGCCTCGAATTGGGCTTTTGGCGGCCATTCGGGCATGCACGTCGGTTGTTGTTCGGAATGATTTTCAGAACGTGCCGAGTTGTGTTCGAGCGTTGGGATTGGCCGAAATCGGGAAGCGTCATTGGTGGTTATGTGAGTTTGGTGGATGCGATGGCTCCTCTGATCGCGATCGCTCAGACAAGCCTGCGGAGCTGTCCGCACGGCCATATTGTAGCTCAAGCGTCCGAGAACTCGGCTGGGCCGGTTGGGCTGGGCGGCAGGCGCCCGCCCAACCTTGTGCCGAAAACCATCATCCGGGACGATCTGACAGTTGTGGCTGGCAGAAAGTCTCCGGCCCGGAATCACTTGAGTTTTGGGGCCGGGACCGTGATCATTGCCCATGGTCGGCTGGATGCGGGCGTGGCTGTGAAACGTCCATCGTTGGGCGGCCATCCGTATCCATCTCATGTTTGAGAATCTGGCGCTGCGACATCAGAACGCGGTTTTCGAAGGCAGTCCGGGAAAGCGACTGCGACTGACGGACTGGGACCGTCGGCTTTGGGTCTGGCTATCTCGCCGGTGGCCTGCCTGGAGGTCGGCGCTTTGCATCGTGAAGCCGGAGACCGTGGAGCGATGGGGGCGTTTAGGGGCACGCAGAAGACCACCGCGGAAGATTGGTCGGCCACCGATACCCGATGAGCTCCAGCAGATGATTCGCCGAATGAGTCAGGAGAACTACACCTGGGGAGCTTCTCGAATCCATGGCGAGCTGGCGAAGCTTGGGATCCGCGTCTCTCAGACGACTGTTGCCAAGTACATGATGCCCCGGTCAGAGCGTCGCGGACCTACATGGCGCACCTTCATTAGGCTCCATCTGCCTTCGGACCTCGCCGGCTCAGATCCAAGAGACGCCACCTTCTACGAGACTCTCGACAGACACCGGGTCGACGACACAGCGGCCATTGAGATTAGGGAACCAACCGCCCCCGACAAGGACCGTCCCAGTTGGAATACTCCTTCGATGAAGCCTTCGACGGAGCGGACTCTGCGTCAGCGACTGCTCCTTGGTCTGGACGCAATACCGACGACCAAGTCCACGCGACGGATCCCGACGATTATCCGCACCGCAGGTGCGAAACGCTGGGGAGCCAGTGGTCCGTCGTGCAGCTTGATCTCCCGCGGGCCCACGCAACTTGGTCCCAGGTTGTTCGATGGACGAGTTTTGGTCGCCATCATGAAGAAGTTGTACTGAGGCCGGTCGCCCATTCGGAGCTTCGGACGAGTTTCTGGTAGCCACAACCGACGCAACTCACTCTTCTACCGAAACGAGAACGGAGCGGGGGTCGGCGACATGTACATGTCCTTGATCCACACGGCTCATCTCAACGACGTCAACCCCGTCGACTACCTCACCAAGCTCCAGGCGCATGCAGATAAAGTCGCGGAGCGG
>JANQQN010000260.1 GCA_028289325.1 Myxococcota bacterium
AAGCTCCTTCATTCGTTCCTTGTCGCCGGTGATCCTTGGCGGGCCGCTGGCCTTCGTCGACCTCGGGGCGGCGCATCCCTTGCGAAGCGACTCCGGGGAGTAGCGGACCTTCTCCGCCACCGAGTAGATCGCCGCCCGCGGCGAAGGCGGCCATTGCGGCGTACATCGACGTATTCTACGAATCGCGGCGCCGGTATTCGACCATCGAATTGTCGGCGCGATCGATTTCGACGTAGCTACGCATCAGCAGCGATTCGCTGCATAGTGAAACTGTTCGCCTACTACTCGAGGCCACCTCATCCTATCCTCAGGATGAGCTCCGCCACCGAAGCACGCTTCAGACTCTCTGGCCGATGGGTTCGGGAGTTGACGGATGCGAAGATGCGCCGATCCGACCGGTCGCGCACCAAACGCGGACGATGAATCGCTGACGACGACTGCCGCAAAGAGCCCGGTCGCGTGTCCATCCTTTCCCTTGGGTATGAGAAGTGAGTCCCCGTCTTCAGTTGAACGACAAGAGATGGCATTGACTCCTCGTCATCTGCAGAAATAGTCTGCACGTTATCCCGTGTCGCTGGCGTCCATTATTCTGAAGGTATTCAGAGCCAAAGAAGATAGTTTGCGCGCGTGGGTTTCTCGATTCGGTAGCGACGTCGAGAACAGCATCTACTGGAAGCAGAGCCTGTCAGGGATTGCCTATGAGGTAGAGGAGCAACTCATTAATCATGGCCATGTCCGCCAGCGTCGAATGTGGATTGCGCTGGCCAACGCCACCACCGGGCATATCGATTCAGTGTGGGAGACCGCGAGGACCTTCGGCGTCACGCGTCCCGCGAGTTTCCACGGGGTCAGTACCGCGTTCATCGAACCGCGCTCCGATCAATCGGTCGTATCCGAGACAACAACTCAGGCGCAGGCGATCGTGCGCGCGCTTTTGAAAAGAAAGCCGTACGGCCGACAGTCGACCTTCGACGCGCTCGATCAGGCTCTCCATACGCTCCCTTCGGGTCGGATCCTGCTCGTCGGACCAACGGGATATGGAAAATCCACGGTACTCGCGCATTGGGGGGCGGAGCTCGTTGCGCGGAACTATTGCGTTGCGCAGCACTTCTTCAATCGGTCCTACGAGGCTTCGACGTCGGTCTCGGGGGCTTACACGTCGCTGCGGCGACAGCTCGGTCAGGTGACCGAACGCGCGGCGCCTTCGTCTGGCCAGACACGGACGCGCGATTGGGTCGCGGCGCTGCTGAGCGTAGACCGACCGGCCTCGAATCGATTGGTCGTGATCTTGGACGGTCTCGACGAGGCCGATGAACCGATCGAGCCTTTTTCGGGCCTCGGTGAGTCCGTGTTTGTCGTCGCATCGGTTCGTACTGCGGGATCCGGAGAAACGTTGGTTGCCAAGCCATGGATGTTCATGGAGAGCCATAAGGTCGAGCTGAAGCCCCTCGAGGTGGCAGATATCGAGGACTGGGTTCAGACCACGGTCCCACCGGGAGATGACGTACGGACGACGGCCGAGCGGCTGCTCGCGCTGACGTCGGGCGTCCCCATCGAGCTGCGCTTTGTGCTGGATGACCTCGGCGCGAGTTCAGCCAGCGAGCGCCGACGTCACATCCGCGACGTGCTCGACAATCAACCGTCGGTCGGCTTCGTCGACTACTGCCGGCGCCAGCTTCATCACTTAGAGGCGGCCCTGGACCAAACGCCGCAAGTGCGTGATGACCGCTGGCCTGCGTTCGTCCTCAGGTTGTTCGCCCTTTTGGTCTTCGCCCGGGGGCCCGTACCCGAAGAGGAGCTCGCATCCGTCTTGGGCATCGCCGACGCAACGACGCTGCATGGTTTACCGAACGCCGCGGCGCGCTGGCTGGCTTTCGTACCAAAGTCTGGGATCAGCTTCGACAGCGCCCGCTTGGCGACGATTTTTGGCCAGGTGATCGAACAGTCGCCGGGCATGCACATCCACGCCGCGGAAGCTCGCCGGGCTCTGGTCGAGCACTGCCTTCGCTGGCATTCGAACCGCGGACGGTACGCGCTGACGCATTTGCCGGGGCACCTGATTCACGAGCAGCGGCCGGCCGAGGCCCAGCGCGTTCTTCTCGATGTATCGTTTCTGCGCGCTCGCCTAGCGGTGGATGAGCCACTGCCCATGATTCGAAAGACCGTGGAAGACTATGTCATGCTCGGCTCCGAGGTGCCGGACACGCCGAGGGTCAATCGCATGGCGACCTTCTGGTCGATGCATGCGTCGCTGTTTGCAGCCCACCTCGAGTCCTTTGGACAGACCCATATCACCGAGATCTTCGACCAGCTGGTCGATGACCTCCGCCTTGTCCCCACCGCCGCATCGCCCCCGTCGGGGTGGAGAATCCGGGCAGGGCTTCCCGACCTGTCGTCGCCAGCCTTGCGCCGCGAGCTGAAAGGACACGACGGTGCGATCAAAGGTGCGGTCGGCCTTCCCGACGGCCGCCTCCTTTCGTGGAGCGTCGATCGAACGCTTCGCGTGTGGTCGCCGGAAGGTGCCGACCCGCAAGTCCTCGCCGGACACGCAGGCGGCGTCACGGGCGCCATCGCCGTCGGGGACGACCGGATCCTTTCGTGGGGGCATGACCCGGCGCTCAGACTGTGGCGCCGGGGAACCGAGCGGCCCGAGGTGCTGCAAGGCCACCAGGACTGGGTGCAGGGGGGCCTCGAACTATCGGATGGACACCTGCTGTCGTGGAGTCACGATGGCACTCTCCGCGTATGGAGTGGCGAGGGCGAGCCAAGGGCGCCGCTGGTTGGTCACCGCAGCTCGGTGGTGGGGGCCCTCGAGCTCGCTGAGCGCCGCATTCTATCGTGGAGTCAGGACGGCACGCTGTGCATCTGGAAGCTCTCTGGTGACCCCTACGCGGTGCTGGAGGCGCACACGGAGCCAGTTCTTGGCGCGATGCAGTTGAGCGACGACCGGGTCGTATCGTGGAGCCAAGATGGCACCGCGTGCCTCTGGACGTCCGCCGGTACGCTGATCGGTCAGATATGGGGTGGACGGAATCCTATGTCCGGCCTCGAACGGTCGTCCAATGGGGATTTGATCGGATGGAGCTTTGCGGGTGAGCTCCAGATATTCGCGGCCAACGGAGCGCTGCGTCGGAGCGTACGGGCCCACGACCGATGGATGGCCGGAGCGACCGTCCTGGCAGACGAGAGCATTCTTACCTGGAGCTACGACAACACGATCCGGTGGTGGCACGACGACGGCGAACCGAAGGCGGTCTTGGCCGGGCATACTGCGGGCGTGCGAGACGTGCTGGTCGTGCCCGGTGGCCGAGGTTTCTTGTCTTGGGCTGATGACGGCTCGATTCGACTCTGGGGCCCGGATGGCTCGCGCGGACAGGTCTTGTATGGCCAGATTGACTGGGGAATGTCGGGGGCAAGACTGCTTGCCGAGGATCGCGTCTTGTCTTGGGGGCAAGACGGCGTTCTTAGGGTATGGAGCACTCTGTGGTCGGGGCGATCGAAGAAAGATGAATTGCCCATTGATGGCGTCGAAGGATGTGTTCAGCTCGGCGACGGCCATCTGTGGTCTTGGGGTCGTAACGGTGCCATGAGTCTTCGCCGACCCGATGGGTCGCGGGCACGGCGCTGGCCTGGTCGTGGGCGAATGGAGGCCAACGGTCGGCGCCTTCGTGATGGCCGGCTCCTGACCTGGAGTTCTGACGGCACGCTGAGTTTGTGGTCAGTCCATGACGACACCGCGCAGCGTTTCCGGAGCGGGACCAGCATCCTAGGCGCGATCGAGCCCGTCGACGGGCGGATCCTGACCTGGGGAAATGACGCTGACCTTCAGGTGTGGTCCGCCGACGGTCGCCACGCGGGACGACTCGAGGGGCATTCAGATGAAGTCAAAGGCGCTATCGAGCTTGCCGACGGCACGGTCGTCTCCTGGAGCGGAGATCGAACTGTTCGCATGTGGTCGCCAGACGGCCGTCCGATCGCCCTACTGCATCATCCTTACGGTGAGCTCAAAGCTGCCCGACAACTCCCAGGCGGAGGCTTCGTATCGTGGGGCAATAACGACCCTCGGATTTTTGTATGGGATCACTGTGGAAATCATGTACGGACGCTGGTTGGCCACGAGGACGGCATCTCCGAAGCCACCGTGCTGCGCGGCGGAGCGTTGTTATCGATCAGCCTCGACCGTACCCTTCGCCTGTGGCGCCCAGATGGCGCCGAGAGCCGAGCGCTCATCGGCCACGACGAGCTGATCGCGGGTGCTCTGCAGCTGAAAGACGGGCGAATCCTCTCGTGGAGCGACGACCGAACTCTCCGGATTTGGTCCGAGGCCGGACAGGTCGGCCCTCGCTTCGAAGGACACATCGGTTGGATCCAAGGGGCCTTCGAGCAAGATTCCAGTGTTCTATCCTACGGCCAAGACGGAACGCTGCGGCGGTGGACAACGGAAGGACGACCGGTTTCCATGTGGGTGTCCCCGGGGAGAAGTCGCATCCAGTACGTGGGACCACATGCACAAGATCCCCACCTCTTCTGGATAGCCACGCAGCGGGACGTTGTTCTTGTCGCCCGGCGCGACCTGCCCGATTCGTCACCGTATAACCCCTAGAAAAGTGGACAAAACAACGACTAATCGTGCTACTATTGTCCATGATGAGCGGCTGCTTGGGCGACGCTGTCGTTAAAATCACACCCGGGAGCGAGCGGTCGTCGCGTCGATATGACGTGTGCGACGGTTGACATGAGCTGGGGTCCAACGAGATCCTCTATCATCACGGTTAGATATACGAAGTGAAATTGTTGATCGGAGTGCGTCGGTAGCAAGTCAGCGGTCACGGAGGGACGAGACATGGAGCAGACAAGGGCAGACAAGGTAACTTGCTCGAGTTCAACCACTTCGTGTCCCGAAGCAGGCCGCAGCGCTACGCAGGTGCAGTTGCTGGAGCGTCAAGAGACCCGTGGGCGATTCCCCGTGAGTCTTGATGCCCGTAGGTGGATGTTCAGCGATGTCGGCTACAATGAGCACACCTAGGTGCGAACGAACCGAGGCCATTGCCAGCTCGAAGAGAGTACGAGACGTAGACGTGCAATGCCTCAAGGATATCTCGACCCAGCTGGAGGTCGGACAGATCTTTCTTCTTCGGGGCGAGAGCTCCGGCGTCGGCGGCTGCTTGGGCGTTCTTCTCGGCAAGGACGCGGAGGCAGGGGTCGGGTATCTACATCCGATTTACACGCCGCCCTACGAGGGCTTCGGAGACGAAGTCGAAGAAGACGTCGTTGTCCGGGGCGACGCGCTGAAGCTTGCTTACGTTAGCAACGTCGTCGTCCGTCCATCGGTCGGGGCTCGAGTCCCCCTCGCGGCACTGCACGAGGTTGTCGGGCAGATCAGCAGCGAGAAGGTCAAAGAGCTTCAACGCTGGGCAACATCACGCCCGAGAAACGTTGCTCTTCACGAAGAGCTTCTTCAGGCTTGGGCCCACAAGATCGACGTACTTCTACGCTAACGCCTTTCCGACCTGATGTCACTTCTTCGAAGCGGGGCTCACTGGATGAGTTTCCCCCGCTTCGCCGATCTGTATACCTTCGCCAGACATCGCGCCTCTCCTCGAGGCGCGATGTTCGGTTCACTACGCAGCCACCTTCTGCTGTCGAAGCTGGCCCAATTTATCGACAAGGGTCTTGATCCGCCCCGCGCTGTAGGGACCATAAGTCCCTTCTCGGAGATCCTGCTTGAGGAAATCATCGCGGGATAGCAGCTGGCCGTCGAAACGAAGCCGGAAGAAGTAGCCTGCGGCCGGGCTCTTGGCCGTAAGCCGCACGTTGCTGGTGAGCCAAAACGTCGACCGCCACTGATCCGGCGCAACGCCGATCCCTCCGCTCAAACGCTCAAACGTCGCGGGGTCAACATCGAAGGAAACGACCGTTCGAAGATTCGCGAGCCGATGGGCGAGCCGTTCGAGCTGCGGCGCAAGCAAGGACAGGGGCAAGTAGGGCTTCATAGCCCCCTTATGGGGAACGAGCAGAGGCGAGAGCGCCCACTGATCGACGCCCGCGGCATCGATCTGCTCGGCCAGAGGCATGAGCTCCGTTTCGGCGTCCATCGCGACAACGGAGTTGATGCCAATGAGCCGGGCTCCGCCGGCCGCCTTAAGATCGGTGAGCGTCTGCAGCGACGCGTTTGTTTTGGTCGCTTGTGTGCTGCGGAGTCCGCTGCGCTCGGCATCGAGGGACGTGATGCACCAGGACAGCGGGGTCCGAGCGAAGGCGTCAATATGCTGATCTAGATTAATGCCGGAGGTCAAAAGGCCCACTGCCCCTGGTCGACTATTCAGGGGCCGTTGGTGATAGGCATGCAAAAAACCAAGCACTCGATCCGGCGTCTCGAGGGGCTCTTTGCCGGCGAGAACGACGTGACGGATCGTATCACCGGCATCTATGATCTCTCGTCCGACTTGAGCCACTCGCTGGGCGGACATCGCGGGAGCCCGCGGCGCAATCTGGTTTAAGATGCATGCGTCGCCACAATCAGTCGTGAAGCGGCAAGTGTTATTGAGCTCCAGGTTGCAGAGAACTTGAGCATTCGACTCTATCTCTAAATCAACTTCCAAGGCAGATTCTGCAACTACTGACATGCCTAATATCCCTTTTCCCCGTACACCAGCGTCCAATTTGGCAAGTTCTTTTCGTCCCAGTCGATGTAGTCGAGCCCGAGCTGGCTGAGCACGGCGCGTTTTCGAGCAAGAAGTCGCATGGACGACGCGGAATAGTTCCAGGGCTTCTCAACACCCCACTCACCAGCCGTAAGTTCCAGCATCGGATCGGGCGAGGTGACGAGCCAAGCGGCAGTTACGTCGTCAGAAGGAACTAGGACGGCCCATAGGTCCATGATTAGATCTGCGCCCTCAAGCGTTACGCCATCTGCTAGCCGGAGCAGCGAGAAGAATGGCTTACCACCATTCAGCGGCTCCCGTAGCGGCTGTATATATGAGTTCACATCCTCAGACAAACCCTTGAGAACGCTCTCCTGGGCTATGTTTCGTCCGTACACGAACCCGACGACGCGAACATTCTCTGGGAGGCTGGCGAGGTAACTCGAAAACTGAGGGTTTCGTAGACGCTCAGAAATCTCATCGCGCATGGATCGCCAAACGAAGAAAAGAATGTTGGGCGATGATCCCTGTCGCTCGGTGAGTCGACGATGAATATCGAACTGAACCGCCTCCTGCGTCGCTCGACACGCGACGGCCCACCGCTTGTTCGACCGAATATCGAGTCGCTCATCTAGGCCCAGGTCGTAAAGCGGTCCTGCAAGCTCGCTCAGCAGGGTGCCTTGCCCGAAACGGGATACCTCAGCGGTGGTGAGTTCCACCGCCGCCCTCCATTGGTCCACGATTCTCTTGCGCGCCGACGAATTCTCACCGGCGTCGAGCTCCGCGAGCTTATAGAGGTTTTCCTCCATAGGGACCTTGTTACTCGCGAGGCTGGCCCACGTCTGGATCGTCGATCTCGAGACTTTCAGTGTCTGCGCTAGCTTGTTGAAATCGCCCCCGAATCTCCGTTTCACGAGGCGAAAAAGTAGAGTGGCGAACAGGCGCTTATCGCGCATTGGGGCTTTTGGGCGAGCCATCGTTACCGCCAAAGCGTGCCGCGCCTGGGCATGCCCAGGATCTGCGGTCTTAGAGCATATTTCGGGACAACCGGCCAGAGAGGCGGTGCCATTTTTGTGGTTTCAACGTGTCATTAAAGGATCGAATGCGTTCCGTTTTTCCTCTTAACAGTCGTTTCGGAAACACAATAAGGGTTATTACACCGATACCGACGACTTCCTACCTAAAAGTGATACTAAAATCTCGCTACTTCCCATCTGTTCGGCTTGATCGACCGAATATCAATACAAGATAATCGGATACATGAGCCCAAGAAAGGAGAAATGCGGTGGGAGCGCCGTCTCGGAGGCGCCCCTGGAATCAGTCGACGACGGCCGTAGCCGTCTGCCGAAGCCCAAATAATCAACAGTAGGGAATTGACCCTGTGCCGGAGCTAGCCATGTCGCGACAAAATCTGCGCCATAGAGCGCTTATGTATGATGCTCGCTACTTCCCCGTGGAGGCCTCGGCACTGATCCGCATCGTGGAGTCCGAGACAAATCGCGACCCCGAGTTGGCGTTGGCGATAGAGGTGTTCGTCGAAACACAAGAACACTCGGTCCTCGCGTTCTTGGCGCAGGTCGTCATCGGCGACCGCTGCTGGCTCGCGGTTTGCCAGGGACTCCTAGTTGAAATCACCTACTTGCTGGTGATTCGGCGAAGCGGCGGGTCCCTTCCTACGGGCGGTCGAGAACTGGAACTCGCAATCGAGACCGAGATCGCGCACGGCGTGCGACAGACCCGCGCCGAGTTTGAAGCGGTCGAAGCGGGGCTCGCTTGCCTGCGAACAGAGCCTGGCCGAGAAGGCAGGTTGCGGAGGCCCTACGGGGCGGAAGTCATCGTTCGATTGGTCGAGACCGCCCTCCAGCGGGTACTATCTGGGCTCGCCTGACCGGCACTTTGCGGCCGGTCAGGCGAGCCGTTTTTGTCTCTGTCGGCCTTACTATTGAAACATCTGAGTATGGCGCCCTCTCAAATCAGCGCATGCGGTCCATCGGAGAAGGCGGAGCTCGAGGACCTTTTGATGTCTCTATTTAAGGAAGACGAGCTCAAGCGCTTCGTTCGTCGGGGGCCCATGGGCGAAGCGATTCTTGCGCAAGTGAACGTCAACCAGGCGTTCGAGGCCTTTGCCGCCGACCTGGTCGACGCCTTGGTTCGCAACAACCTTATCAACGACGGTCTGTTCACCCGGCTCTGCCGGGTCCGAGCGCTGCGGGCCGACGAGATCGACGCCGTTCGACGCCGTTGCCTGAAGGCCGTCAGGGATCCGGAGAGAGTCCAGCCTCGGGTGGAGATCCGGGCCCTGGATCCCGCTGCGTTCACGGCGGATTCGGCCGCTCGTCCAGATGAGCCAACTCAGACCGACCCACGTCCGGTTTCCGTGCGGACACGTTCATTTGCGGGATGGCGCGTCCTGGCGGGTCTCGTGGTGATCGCGATCGGAGCCGCACTCGCATTGCGGTGGACTGCAGACGACGTCGGATCGCCGCGCGAAAAGGGCTTCGTTGCCATCGACCGACGGACGACCAATTTGGCGATCGTTCACCGCCACAAGTTTCGATCGCTTTTGTTTGCCGCCCATGACTATGGGTCGTCATTTACCGACCTCCGGACCCCCAAGAACGATATCGATCGCATCGGGGCACTACTCCAAAACCGCTTCGGTTTCGAAGTCACGAAGTACCCCAACGCTACCCGCAGTCAGATCATCGACGCATTGGACGGACTCACGACCGGCCCCGAAGATGCCGCGGTCATCATCTATTTTGCCGGTCACGGCGTGTACAAGGATCGGCTCAAAGGGTTTTGGATCCCTTCGGACGCCACAAAAAGCAGCGCGACATGGGTGAGCAGCAATGACGTGCTCCTCAGAGTGCAGGCCGCGGTCGCGCGCCACGTGCTGGTGATATCTGACTCGTGTTTTTCAGCTGCCTTGTTACGAAGCGACGACGGCGAAAGAAGGAATGGATATCCATCCGCCGCCCTGCGCAGTCTCGCTGGTCGCCGAAGCCGGGTGGTGATGACCTCAGGCGGTAAGCAGGCCGTCATCGATGAGGGCATCGGCGGCATGAGCGCCTTTGCCTTTCGACTGCACGAGCTGCTGCGCTCCGCGTCGGATCCGTACGTTGTCCTTCCCAGCGACATCTTCGATGCGCTGAGGCGCCGGGTCGCCGAGGATACTCGGCGCACGACTCGGCAGACGCCGGAGTTCGGAAAGCTGCTCGGCGCCGGCCACTCTGGGGGCGAGATGGTGCTCGTTCGCACCCGTCGCCGTGACTCGTCTGCCGCGGGCGTTCGCGGGCAGTAGCCGCTCGGGTTGATCAAACTTCGGGCACGGGCCGTGATAAGATCGAAGTCGTTGAAGGCAGTGCTCCGACCATGACGATTCAGTGGTTCCGTCTCTCGCTCACGCTGACAGTGGCGGCATCAACGATCGGGCCCGTGGCACAGGCCACCGAGGGAGCCACCTGTCGACTTGAAGATTTCGAGGCGTTCCTCGCCACTCTCGCCCCCGTCAAGAATAAGGTCGAGCTTGAGGTTCGACCGAACAAAGCCGTGTGGCACACGGGCGATAAGGTTCGAATCACTATCCGGTCGTCGATCCCCGGACGGCTCGTTCTGATGACCGTCGACGCCGCAAACCGGGTGTTTCCGATGTACCCCTCCTCTTCGACTGGGACCGTTAGCGACATCATCAGGCCTGGTCACCCCGTCACACTCCCCAGTTCGGAGGACAACTACGCTTTCGAGGCCCAACCGCCGTATGGATCCAGCCGACTTATCGCCATCGTGCGCCCGATATCGGTCGAAAAGCTGCCGCTCGAGTGCGTCCAGCAGGCATGGACACAAGGAACAGCCGCCAAGCTGATTCACCAGCGCCCAGCAAACGCCCCCGCCAAGACCCTTGACCCCATGGCCTCACGGTCGTTGGACGGCAGCGTCGGAGCGTCATTTCCCGGTATCGACGGTTGGGGGTTTTCGGAGGTTCGTTACATCATCAAGCGCTAACGTACGAATCGCTATGAAAACAGCGTCGCCGGTAGTCTAAGGCCGCTCAACCGGGCTCGGGTCACTACGCCGTCCGCCTGATTGAGGTACACCATCTGTCGATTGATCACCGCGCGCTGCGTCGCCGGACCGAAGTCACCGTCCGGTCGTAGTCTTAGCGCGGCCTGCAGAGCCATCACCCGGGGGCCCCGAGACCCACGTCTCAGCTTCGCAAGCCGGAGCGCCGTAGCTCTGGAAGCAGGCCGGCTGGCCAGCCGCAGCTCTCGTGCGGTGAGCAATACATACGTGTAACGCCGTCCGTCCTCGTCGGTTCGAACGAACATCGGCCGTTCAGGATTCGGGACAATGATCTTAGGCTTGGGCTTCAGGCCCGCGGCAACGCGAAAGTGCTTCCAGGCCCTCGTAGGATGCTCCCGCGTCGCCGGAGGCCAGGCGGTACCCTCGAGGACCTGGCAACCGGCCGACGAATAGGTCGGCATGCCCGTCCGCGCGCCGTACGCAGCGTGAATGTTGTCGCTGACGTCCGAGTCTCGAAACTCCCAGTAGTCCTTCGTAGAAAAGCCAAGCTGCCGTTCGTCGTAGTTGCGCTGGATGGCGACCTTCGAGGCCAGCCGAAATGCGCCCGGCTGGCGCGAATGCGCCCCATTGCGGTGAGTGCCTACCTGATACTTATAGACGCCGGCAGGAAGTAGGTTGCACAGCTTGTCTCTGTGTTTGGCCTTCGCTTGTCCGAACAGATAGGCCACATTGCAGATCGTCGAGCCAACGCCCGTCCACAGCTGATCCGTCCTACGATTCCAAACGCCCAGCACGCAGCGCATCCTGAAATGATCCGGTCGGCTTTCGAGAAGCCGAACCGCATCGACCCACCGCGTGTAGGACTGCGGCTTCGTGGGGGCCTCGGCGTGTTGGGCGGCCCGTACGCCAAACAAGACCCGGTCACCTAGCGGCGCCTCAGGGATGTGTGTCAGTTGAAGCGCCCGCCGAAGCAGCCCGGCGGTCAGCACAAACTCGTCGGCCGAATAGGGCTGGCCTAGATGAGCGTCATCGGTAGAGATTCCGTCGGGCGCCCACACCGCCGTCGGCCGCACCGTCTGCTTCCACCATAAAGGCCAATCGCGCAGCGACCGCGTTCTTACAAAATCGGAGGGCGGAGGCTCCGCCTGCTCCCAGTAAAGGTCTTCAGGGTCCTCAACACCGTCTTCCCCTTTCAACTCGGATGCCCACGCCGCCGAAGGAAGCACGTAGGATGCCGCAACCTTCCCTCCCGCCACCAAGACTCGACGGCGGCTCCACGCCTTGCTTTTCCGATCCGTCATTTGACTGAAAGCTCCATTACAAACTAGCGGTGGGCAAGTGTTGTGATCGGCAGCGTGACTTCGCTGATCTCTAGGCTTGGTTTCTTCTTCGCAAAACCGCGGTGTTGCACGGCGCCTCGAGCGCCGTCGACAACCGCATCGTACCGCTCGCCAGCAATAGTGACGCTATCCGTCGTGAGCGGCGGCAGTGGCTCTGTGCTCGCGGTGACATGGAGCGCTTCGAGGCCGAACGGCCCTGCAACCTCAAGTTCAACTGGGAAGACAATCCCGCGGTTGACCTTAGTCAAATCGATGAAGAACTGCGGTTCCAGCATGACATGTTGGCCCGTTGCTAAGTGATATGTAAGGCGTAGGTATGCGGGCCGATTGACCCGGAACAAGAACCTCATGGTCTCACCGGCTACAAAGACGGCTGGTCCCGGGCTTCGGTTGGTCCAGGCCTGTATGGCGAGTCGCCCATCTTCAAGCTCACTCTGTGCGAGCACCCCTTCGGCATCGAGCGCCTCTGTGAAATTACGTGGCCTCCAACCAATTCCGTTCAGGCTGCCCTTGGCAACTTGGGCACGTGCGGTTGCACGTGCCGAACCGTTCTCGTGGTCAACAAGGGTGAGGGAGATAGTCAGCGCCGAAGAATCGCCTTCGCGATAGTTTCCGAGGATGGTCGCACTCGGCGACTCGTGCCGTCCAGCGCGCAACCGGTTCTCAAGCTCAAAGGCGATAGATGCGCCGAGCTGGCTGCTGTACGACGAGCGCCCATAAACAGGCACGGCCACCTGTACCCGGCTGAAATCATCATGCTGTGTTCTGAGCTGATTTGCCAATCGGGCGGACACCGCCGCCACGCCTTTCGCGGGAATGGTGGCCAGTCTATCGAGCATCTGCTCGGTTTGGTTGAGACGCTCGAGCAGGTACGCATGAATTTCAGTGTCGGACTCGCGTACGACCGTACTCGCCAGGACGAACTCTGAGTCACGGACCGCATCGAGGAACCTTACTTTACAGGCAAGCAGATGTTCTTCCGTCGATGTCCGGGTTGGGCAGTCGCCGAAGAGGGCGACCTTCTTGTCTCGCCGGGCTCGAGCTCCACGTGCGAGTTGTCGTCGTGGAACGAACGCGAGAACGGCAATCTTACGGTCGAAGGTATACTGTCGGATCTCGACGTTCGAGAGCGTGACGTTCGACGACACCACCAGCGACGATGTTAGCCGCTGCTCATAACGTGAGCCCATTTGGCTCTGGTTGTCCTCGGCCACGTGGCTGACCCGAACCTGGATGCGATGAGACAGCGCGGACAGCGCCGCACGCCGGGCCGCGTCGAAACCGTCGGCTTCGGAGACCAACGCGTAGCCCACCCAATGGTCGCGTTCGAGTTCTGGAGCCCGACCGGACCGGACCCATCCCGGCTCGGCGGAGGATGCCATGAAACAGAGGAGGCAGATCGATATCACGAGCTACGCCATATTGGAGGTGTTGCCGGAACGAGGTCAAACGCTGCCCGCAGCTCTTCATGAACAGGTCCAACGCCTCTTTTAGGTCGCTGCTTCACCACCCATCAATCTCGGGAGTACTGAGATCCGCTTGGTCGGACGTCCGGACAGGCTTCGTTCCCGGAGCTGGGTTGATGGTAAGCCGCCCGCCCCGGATGACGACCTTCAGACTCACGTTACAATGCGTATGGCGGCAATTATACGTGTACCTACAGTGCGCCAACGAGCCGGTGTGTGGGGTAACCGTCGACTGTTGACGCGAGGGTGCGCCGCGCGCGCGTTCGGCCCTACTTTCGGGATACCAGCACGCGCTCGCTAAAAGTAGAACCAGTGTCCGCTCAGGAACCGGTTGGCATAGAACACGAACGATGCAAAATTCAGGGCCAGCACGCTGCCGGTGAACACCAGGGCCGGCCATCGGCCGGCGACCCGTCGCACCAGCGCATCGAGGTCACCGAGCATGAACGCGATGGGCAAGAACGAGGCGTAGAAGCGAGTGGTAGAGGCCAAGAACGGGCTCCCCGCCGTCGAGTGGTAGACGAGGAGGAACACCAAAACGAAGCCGAAGCGAAGCACGCCGAGCCGGGGCCGAAACAGGATCCACACCGAGGCCACCGTCGCCAGCCACGTCCACAGCAGGTTGAATTGCCGATAGGGTTCCATGCCGTTATTCAGGTAGTCGACCGTGTACTGGCGAAGGTGGTGTAGCGACACCATCTCATCCCACGACACCGGTCCTCGGAATCGGCCCCAGGAATTGTTTTGAATCTTCGGCAGCAGCTCGAAGGGATGGCCGTGCTCGCCGAAGGCGAGCCAGATGTAGCCGAGGTATAAGAGCGGTCCCGCCGCCGCGACCAGAGCAGAGAAGAACCAGTGTCCCCACCCCTGCTTGCCAGCGCGGAGTCGGCGCAGGCTCTCGTACCCCAGCCATAGGGCGAGCACCGCGCACAGCGGCGCGGGGGGAATCTTGGAGAGCCCGAGGCCGAGGCTACCGATGGCCACGATCCACGGTCGACGGTCGGCGTAGCCGTACAAACACAGCGCCAGCGCCAGGAGCATCGGCCCTTCGGCGTAAAAAGACGAGTTCGCGTAAGAACCGGTGGAGAATGCAACGCAGACGACCGCGATGATCGCGTAGCTGCGGCCGAGCATGCGGTCGACGGCCTTGAACAGGATGACCTGCCCAGCGACGAGGCTCGCCCACACCACGACGAACCCCGCCCATAGATGCGGCAATCGGGTCACGGTATGCACGGCGGCCCCGAGCAGAGGAAACAGCGGTAAGAACACGATGTTGGGCGAGCCGCCCGGATTGCCGTCGTAGACGTAGCCGTCCTTCATGATGCTCAGGTAGTAGTAGGCATCGAATCGAAACGGTAAGGATCGATACTCGGTCTCTCGCGGCCATCCGCCCCCGTGGTCCCGAGTGGTGGCAAGGATGATGAACATCGCAGCGATGGATCCGATGGCCGTCGCGACCGGAAACCACCGCTCGAACCAAACACGATGCCAGAAGCGGACGGGGGCCGAGGCGCTGGGTATCGGTTCCGGCGGAGGCGGCCCCTCTTCGGCAAAGAGAGGCTCCGCGCATTGGGGTGGAAGGCCGGATTCACACCCTGCCGCCCGCCGCTCGGCGCCCTCCGGATGGGGCCGCGAACCCGCATCCTTGGCGGCGGGCGGCGAGTCGGCTCGACCCATGGCCGCATTCGTTTCGCCGCCTCGTGGATCGACGACGGATTCGTCTTCGCGAGGGCGCGAATCGTGACTGTGGGTGGGCACTGCTAGCTCCGATCGTTGGACGTCAGTCGCCGCCGGACGGCGCTTCGCGCCACGCGGCGAGCGCGACCTCGGCCGCCGGTATGTCCGTGCAGAAGCCGTTGCTCTCGAACCGACGGTTGTCTCGCGCTTCGAAAGTGTAAGTGTGCGCGCCGACCTCGATCGTCTTAGCCCGGCCAACGGGCAGACGGTAGGTCTGCCCGTGCACGGTCAGGGTGAAGTCATGCGTCCACACCAACGCACAGGAGTCTTGGTTGAAGCACGCTCGAGGACCGTCGATCTCCAACGTAAACTCGCCCAGGACCACGGGCTCGAAGCGCGCCTCGAGCACGTCTTCCGCCCACAGAGCGCCGACGAGCTGACCCTGGAGGTCGGTGATCACCAGCTGGGCCGACGTTCCTGGGCTCGCCAAACCCGTCCTCACGCGCGAGACGCGGACGTCAACGTCGAGACCGGACCATCCGGCGACAGCGTCAGGCGGAAAGCCATCGACAATCAGCACCCCGCCGTCGACCGACACCACCATCGCGTCCCAGTCGGGCAACGGGTGAACGGCCACCGAGCCCAGCGTACCGCTGGCCTCGCCGAAGCTCACCGAGCAGTCGTCGGTCGACGGACCGTAACACACGTAGCTGGGGGCCGAGAACATCGGCGAGAGACCGGCCTCGGCGCAGGTTCGAGGACAGCCGTCGACGGGGCATTCGGCACAATCGATGAGGTTCAGTCCGCAGGCATCGATCAGAGAACCGAAGACGAAGCCGTCGTCAGGAGGACAGAAGGTCGGCATGAAGAAACACGCGTCATCCAACGCTCGGCGACCGAAGCGTGCAGGCGCCACCGCGGGGCACACGTTCTGTTCGATATCGCGACTGTCGCGCGGCTCACGCGTGGCCACCACGGCGCTTTCGCCAAGCTGGTAACAGCCCCGATCGTCATCAACGGTCAGACGCGCCCCTAAGACGTCGACGACATCCAACGAAGCATCGTCGGTGCATGACGAAGCCGCCGCCGCGAGCAGCAACGGTATCAGGATCGCTGCCCGCAAGACGGAGACCCGTCGCGTCGCGGGGCGGAGACGAGTATACAAACGTCGTCGACGACTCATCGGCCGAGGGGATCGTAGCCGTTGTCGACGCCCCTCGAACACTGGCCTTTCCGCCGGGTGGGGCGGGTACAGCCGAAATCTCCATCGATGTCGTCTGGTCGCCCGCGGCCCGTCACTGATTTAACCGATTCGGGACCGAACGACCGGGGGCGCGTCGCCGGGTGCAGCTCGGCTTGCGGCGCGCGCTTCGCCGGAGTCCCGGCAAGCAGGTCACCGCGCCCGTCGCCACGACCCGGACCAAGCCGCTCGCCTCGACCAACGCGAGCGATGCGCTGTTAACCTGAGGCACGCGCCACGACCGATAGATTATTCGTGATTGGGCAGATATTTGTACTTCCCGGTCGGGTGCACTTGGATGTATCGCGCACCCATGTCCGTGGAGGTCGTCGTTCCCTGCTACAACGAGGCCGACCGGCTGGATCTGTCAGCGATCGACCGATTCCTCCAATCCAGCTCGGACATCGCCCTTACGTTCGTCAATGACGGAAGCACCGATGCGACTCTCCCCCAGCTGGAGACGATCCGGGAACGATGGCCGCAACGGGTCCACGTCGTCGATCAGCAGCCGAACCGCGGCAAAGCGGAGGCGGTTCGAGTGGGCGTCCTGTCCGCGCTGAATCGAGGCGTCGAATACGTCGGCTACTGGGATGCGGATCTCGCGACGCCCTTGGAAGCCATCGACGAAGCCAAAGACGCTCTGCTGCGACACGAAGGCGTGGACATCGTGCTCGGGGCGCGGGTGGCCCTCCTGGGTCGCCACATTCAGCGCAAGGCGAGCCGACACTACCTGGGCCGCGTCTTCGCCACCGCGGCCAGTCTTACCCTCGGGATCGCGGTTTACGACACCCAGTGCGGCGCCAAGCTCTTTCGGGTGCGCAACGACACCCGGCGACTGTTCCAAGAGCCTTTCAACTCTCGTTGGATCTTCGACGTCGAGATCATCGCGCGTTACCTGGAGATCGTCGGCCACGACGAGCACGGGCTGTACGAGCTTCCGCTTCGACGATGGACCGACATCGGTGAATCGAAGGTTCGGCCCATCGACTTCATCCGCGCCCTGGGAGAGATGGCCCAGCTCTACCGGCGCTATTCGCTGCTGCGCAACTTCCGGTGGGCGGTGGCGACGGCACTCAGCCCGCCGGCCCGATATGCGATGGTCGGCGCGGTAGGGACCGTCGTCCACTACCTGGTACTCGCGCTGTTGGTCGAGCTCGGCGTAGCGTCCGCGAGCGCGGCCACCGCGATCGGCGCCGCGGTAGGGGCGGTGGTGAATTACGTGCTCAACTATCACTTCACGTTCGCCAGCTCGCGGTCGCACACCGAGACCATTCCCCGGTTCCTGATCGTGGCCGCGCTCGGCATGAGCGTGAGCGCCCTCGGGCTGCTGGTCGCCACCGACGCGCTGGGCATGCACTATCTGCTTGCGCAGATGATCTGCACGGCCACCGTCCTCGCTCTGGGATACCTGCTCAACCGCCTGTGGACCTTTGGCCAGACGTCCGACGCCCCAGTCTTCGACGACGGGCGAAACGAGCGCCTCCAGAGCACCGATAAGCCCGTAGATCAGTCCAACTGAGCGCGAAAGGTCATCGTCTCATATGCTCACGGAATCCCTGCTCGCCCGGCCGCGCGCCCTGCAGGCGTTTGCCCTCCTGTTGGTCGTGGCCGCGATCTACTCACCCCTGTTCTCGTCAGAGCTCATCCAGAGCCACGACTTATTCTTCCATCAACGCCGCGCCACTGAATATCTCGCTGCGCTCACCTCGGGCCCGAACCTGGTCCCCATATGGTCGGAAAACGCCATCGGAGGCAACGGACGGCCGTTCTTTCTCTACGCCGCGCCGCTGGTTCAGCTCCTCGGCGCCGGACTCATCGCGTTCACCGGCCACGCAGGATTGGCCACGAATCTGCTCTGCCTCATCGTCGCCGGCATAACGGCGATGTTGGTGTGGCTTTGGCTTCGCCTGGTGGTGCCGCACCGAGCCGCGTTTATGGCCACGATCGCGTTCATCACTAACGACTACATCGTCCGCGACACCCTCGCTCGAGGTGCCCTCGCCGAGACGACCGCCGTCGCCGCATTCGCCGCGACCCTATGGCTATTCGAACGCTCGCTTCGGCCTGAGGGGGGCCCCGCGCTGCCTCTCGCGGGGTTGTCGTTTGGGCTGATGGTCCTTGCTCACAACGTGAGCCTCGTGTTTATGGGGCCAGCGTTCGTCGCCTACGCCGTCCTCGCCGCGCTGCGGGAGAAGCGCCGCGACCGGTTGTGGACGGTGGCGGCGATCCCGACCGTGGGCATGGCTATGGCCAGCTTCTACTGGCTACCGGCCGTCGCCTACAAAGGCTGGATCGGCGCCGACTCGATCACCAGTGGGTCGAACGACATCGCCCGCCACTTCAAGGTGGGTGAAGTCTTGGCCATCGGGTACACCACCCTCGCCGGCTCCGAACAACGACGTTTCACGATCGTGCCTTGGAGTCTGCCCGCGGTCATCGCAATGTTGATCTTGCTGGTGGGTCGTCGTCGGAGCCCACGCCACGCTTTTTACAGCACGATGTTCGCCGCCACCGCGCTCACCGCCGTGTTCATCACCCCGGTAACGAAGCCTCTGTGGGTCTCGATCCCCTTCGCGCGCTTTGTCCAGTTTCCGTGGCGGGTCTTGACCCTGACCTCCATCTTCGGTGCCGGCCTGTCTGCGCTTCTTTTCGAAAGACTCAGATGGCGGCGGCGCGACCTCGCCCTATTGGGTATCGTCCTAGCCCCTACCTTGCTCAGCGCCATTTACTTCGGGGCACGCACGGGAACGATGAAGGGGCCGAACCTCCTGACCCCGAAAGCGCTGCGCGATAAGGGCGACGTATCCTTTACGTTCGAAGACGTTTCGATACCCAAGTGCGTACGCCGAGGCGGACGGCGGAACGCCGTCGACGAGACCACTGCGTTTCGGAGGGTACCAGGGGTCGAGGTCGGCGACGTCGAGCTAGGCTACGCCTGGCGGCGAGCGCGCTACGTCGCCCAAAAACCCAGCTTCATCGTCATGGAGGCCGCACACTTTCCGCTGTGGCAGGTCACCGTCGACGGACGACAAGTGCCCCATCGTTGTTTTAAGGGACGCGTTCGATTCGACGTGCCGGCTGGTGCCGGCCTCATCGAGGCCCGCATCGCCCCGAGCCCCCTTA
>JANQQN010000273.1 GCA_028289325.1 Myxococcota bacterium
GCCGCGATGGCTCCGAGGCACTTTGCCGCCCGAAGCGCGGACCTCGCATCGGCGGCCCGCGGACCGGAGACCGACATGATCCGGCGACTGCGATCCCGCCACCGGTGGATGACCCCGCTCATGGGGGCGCTCGCGCTCGCTGGATTGGGCGCCGCGGTGGCGTCGCGGCCGGCGCCCACGATCATGGCCACCGTCCCCGACGCCCTCGAACCTCCGATGCCGCCTTCCGCCGCCGCGGACCGGCCCCTGCGAGCCGGCGACGACCTGTGGCGAGGGACTCGGCTGGCCACGACCATCTACCCCACCCGGATCCAGCTTTCGACTCGCTACCCCCTCAGACGGCCGGCGTCGTTGGTCTATTGGTCACCGACCACCGCTTCGCCGGGGGACACTCTGCCCGACGGCGCGGTCTTACTAGGAGCACTCGCGGGGGGACCGCAAGCCCAGTCCTTCTCTCACCCCGGGAGCGACGGCACGCTGCTCCTGTTCAGCCTCGCCCACGGCGAAGTCTTCGCCAGCCTCGCGTTGGCGGCCAAGGAGACCCCATGAGTCAGACCTACCGGGCGATCGAATGGAATCGTCAGAAGATCCGGTACGACCGAGCGCTCGCGCTGGGCGTCGTGGCTTACCTCGGGGTGTTCGTGGGTGCCGGCGCCGCCGCGTTTGCCGACGTCACCGCAGAGACCTTGCTCATTCGGGGACTGGGCAGCGGCGGGTTGCTCCTGCTCCACGTCATCCTGTCTATCGGTCCTCTGGCTCGGCTCGACCGGCGGTTCCTTCCCCTTCTGTACAACCGCCGACACCTCGGGGTGACGATGTTCGTCCTTGCCCTCGCCCACGGCACCCTCTCCATCGTGCAGTTTCACGCCCTCGGTGACATCAACCCGTTGGTGAGTCTGTTCGCCAGCAACCCGCGGGTCGATTCCATCAGCCAGTTTCCGTTTCAGCCCATCGGCGCGGCGGCCCTGGTCATTCTGTTCGTCATGGCCGCGACGAGCCACGACTTCTGGCTGCGAAACCTGACCGCGCCGACCTGGAAGGCGCTGCACATGAGCGTGTACGTCGCCTACGTGTTGATCATCGTCCACGTGGCTTTGGGCACCCTGCAGGCGGAAACGAGCCCGGCGCTGAGCGGCCTGTTGGGCTTCGGAGTCCTGTGGCTGACCGGCCTCCATATCGTCGCCGGCCAGCGAGAAAAGGCCGGGGATCGACCGGGGGGAAAGGCGGCCGACGACGGCTTCGTCGATGTGTGCGACGTCGACGACATCGAGCCGAACCGCGCCAAGATCGTGTCCGTGGGGGGCGAGCGGGTCGCGGTCTTCCGATACGACGACCGCATCTCCGCCGTCAGCAACGTGTGCAAACACCAAAACGGTCCCCTCGGCGAGGGGCGGATCATCGACGGCTGCATCACCTGCCCTTGGCACGGCTACCAGTACAATCCGCAGGACGGCGCTTCGCCGCCCCCGTTCACCGAGAAGGTGCCGACGTTCCTGGTGCAGATCCGGTCGGGCCGGGTTCTCCTTCACCCGACGCCTCAACCCGCCGGAACCTACGCCGCCCCGGCGTCGGTCAAAGGAAAGACATCGTGAGCGCGCCCGAAGAGTTCTACGTCGGCTATCGGCCCGCGCCGACGGGTCTCGGTCGATTCCTCAAGTGGATCACGGCGGGGCTGTGGCTCACGGGCATGACCGTAGCTGCGATCGTCGTCCTCGGACAGCAGCCTTTCGCAGCCGCGGTGTTCGAGTTCGGCACCGTCCGGACCTTCGAAGGGACCCTCGTCACCACCCCGCAACCCATGCTCCTCGTCGAGCGTCCCGGCGCAGGCGCCCAGGCGGCGACCGTGTCCACCTACATGCTCGTGCACCCCGGCAAGCTGGGCGCGACCGGTATCGACGATCTGAACGGTCGACGGGTTCGGGTCGAAGGCACCCTGATCTATCGAGACGACCAGACGATGATCGAGATCGTCCCCGACTCGTTATCCGCCGTCGGCGACGGCCGGATGCCGGGGGGCGCGGGCGTCGACCTCGGTGAGCATCGATTCGTAGGGGAGATCGTCGACAGCAAGTGTTTCTTGGGGGTCATGAATCCCGGCCACCTCAAGCCGCACCGCGCGTGCGCGACCAGATGCATCAGCGGGGGCGTCCCCCCCATCCTGCTCGTCCGCCGGCCGGACGGGACGGTCCGACATCTGCTCTTGGTGGGCCCAAAGGGGGAAGCGATCAACAGGCAGGTGCTCGAATACGTCGCGGAGCCGGTCGAAATCTCCGGACGCCTCGAACGGCACTGGGACAAGCTCGTCCTGAAGATCGACCCGCGTCGGATAAGGCGTCTTTGAGACCCCGCGTGGAATCCCCGGCGTGAGGGCGTCAAACGATGAGCCAGGAACGCTTCTGACGTTCACCTCGGGCCCGCGGCGTGATGTACAGGCGAAGCGATGGACATCGAGGCTAGCTTTCCTCTGCTCGACGAGATCCTCGACGAATGGAGACCGACCATCAGCGCCGACTTCGACGGCTACCGAAACCACTGCACCCGAATGCTGCAGTTCTGCTTCGCGCTCGGGCCGTGCGACCCCGACCAGCGACAAAAGTCGATGATCGCGGCGGCATTTCACGACATCGGCATTTGGATCGACGACACCGTCGATTACATCCCCCCCTCGATCCCGCCGGCCCAGGCATACCTAGCGACCGCCGGTCTGAACGACTGGACCGAGGAGGTCACCCTCATGATCTCCGAGCACCATAAGATTCGGCCCTACCGAGACGAGCGATTTCCGCTGGTCGAACAGTTTCGCAAGGCCGACCTCGTCGACTTCTCGCTGGGTCTGGTGCGGTTCGGGCTGCCCGGCGACTTCGTGGCCGAGGTCAAGCGAACGTTCCCCAATGCGGGATTTCATCGGGGCCTCGCCAAGCGCGCGGCCGCTTGGTTTCTGCAGCATCCGCTCAATCCCGCCCCGATGATGAAGTGGTGAGGCGGGCTCAGAACAGCCCTGCGTCGAGACTGGCGGCCATCAGGAGTCCGAGGTCTCGACACTGGTCGACGAACGATTCCTGCCATGGTCCCCGGCAGAGCAATGGTTCTTGCACCGCCCGCCATCGTAAGCCCCGAACGATGGTCTTGACCGCCCGCTGGGTGCCGGTTCCGTCGGTCCCCGCGCGCACGTAAAGCGCGTACGGCCGGCCTTCGGTCTTCTCCAGACACGGCTCGTAGATCCGATCGAAGAAGTCTTTGAGCGCCCCGCTCATGTACCCCAGGTTCTCCGGGGTCCCCAAAATGATCGCATCGGCGGCGAGGACGTCGGTCGCCGTGGCGTCGAGGGGAGCCACGTGGCGGGTCTCGACGCCGTCCACGTCGGGGCTTCGCGCACCTTCCAAGACCGCGTCGACCATGCGCTGGGTGTTCGGCGACGGGGCGTGCGCGACGACCAACAGCCGCCGAGGAGGAATCGAATTCACGACTCGCCCGCCTTCGACGACGGAAACAGGATGATGCCGTAGTCGCCGATGACCTGGTAGCCGAGGGCCACATAGGCCGCTCGAGCGGCCAAGTTCCCTTTGTCGGTGAACAGGATCGAGCGCTGCACCCCCGTCTTTCGCGCCTCGACCAACGAGCCGGCGACCACCGCTCGCCCGTACCCTCGACCCCGTAGTGCCGGCGGAGTATAGACCCCGCCGACCTGAACGCAGTCGGGCGTGGTCGCGTTGAAGCCGCTCATCGAGACCCGCGCCCCGTCCTTTTCGAGCACCCACTGTCGCGGCGTCCCTACGTCTCGCAAGACCCGCTGACGGATCTCTTCAAAAGACTTCTCCGGAGACACACCGCCGAGGGTCTCGTCGGAGTACGCCGCCCGCCAGCGCGCGAGCTCGTCCACGTCATCGACCCGCGCCTTTCGGCAAACGACCTCGGGACCCAGGATGGCCGGTAAGCGGAGTCGGTCCAGGCTGAGGCCGAACAAGACCTCGTCGGAGTCGAGACTCGGCGCCGTACCGGCCAGCCCCAGCGCCTCTCGGGCGGCCACGACCTGCTGACGCGGACCGAGCAGCCCGGTCACCGCTCGGCCGACCGACGCTTCGGCGACCACTTCCGCCAGACACTGTGGCGCCTCGACGATGATATTGCCGTTCCAGTACACCGCCGCCGCCGCGACGATCTGCTCGCCATCGAACGCCGCGGCGTAAGTCCCCGAGAACACCTCCCCGGTAAACGCCAAGCCGGCGTGGCTCAGGTTGCTGCGGAGGAACATCGTGGTGTCCGGGCGGCTCGCGAGAAAGCGCAATAGAGCCTGCTCATCGCCGGGTTGCAGTCGCCTCACCGTAGGCATGGCCCCTGGACCATAGCCCGCGCCCCCTACTGGGGCCAAGGCGCCCTGGGCCCACCCGAAGCTCATTCGAGCACATTCGACCTTCATCCCCTCGGCCGGGGAAGACGAACGCCGGCCGTCCTGTTATGGTCGAGCTCGATGCTGGCCGCTATCGCCATGCTGGCCGTCGCCGGCGCGCCGGACTCGACGGTGCTGGCCAGCTTTGCGGGCGGCGAGCTGCAGTGCCGGTCGGAAGAAGCGGCGGTGAGCCTTTCTCCCGAAGCCACGGCCACCCTCCCCGTCGAAGCCCCCGCTCCGTACTGTAGCGCTTCGGAAATGCTGACGAACCCGGCGTGCGCGTACCCCGCCGCGCCGATGTTCCCGGTCGGCTCGACGGGCTACGACGATCAGCGGCTGCCGGCCTCCGTGATCGCCACCGAACCCACAGAACGCCTCGGGGGGGCGCTTCCGTGCCCGCTCGGAATGGGGGTGGGCCCGAGCAGTCACTCCCGACAGCCCCCGACGCCTCCTCCTCGCCGCCGCTAACCACGCGCGGGTTCCACACGAAGGTTCGACAGCGGTTGCAAAGCAACCCTCCGCACCAGTGTGCCCCGCGATCGTGCTCGTCGGCGCTCGCCATGCGCCTCGATACCGGTCGGACGGCTGTGCGTCGGACGATCGGTCGGGCGTCGGCGCCGAACCCAACCTCATCTACATCAGCGGGCCTGCCCCGCGCGGCGCACCCGTACGCCCAGACGTGTCTGGTCGCTCGGGGCAGCGGTCGGCCGTCGCCGGCCGTGAGGAGAGTATTGTGAAAAGAATTCTAGCTTTGTGCACCATCACCACCGGCCTGACCGCGTGCCAGAACAACGCCGACGAGATCGCGGCGCTCACCCAGCGGGTCGCAGCCCTCGAAAAGAAGGTTGCCGCCGCGCCCCGGCCCAAAGCTGCTCGCCGCCCCCAGCGGCCGGATCCGACCCAAACCTACTTCTTGCCCGTCAGAGACGACGATCCGTTCCGGGGGGCCGCCCACGCCAAGGTGACCATCGTGGAGGCCTACGAGTTCGCCTGTCCGTACTGCGCGTTGATCGAACCGATGCTCGCCGACGCATTGAAAGCTTACGAAAGCACCGACACCTTGAAGGTCGTATCCAAGCAGTTCGTCGTTCACCCGAGGATCGCCAACGACGCTGCGCTCGCCACCTGTGCTGCGCATCAGCAAGGTCGATTCGAACCGTACGCCGAGGCGCTGTGGGCCAAGAGTTGGACGAAGTCGAACGGCCGACCTCGCATGAAGCGCGAGCAGCTGCAGAAGGCCGAGCTGATCGTGCTTGCCCGCGAAGTCGGGCTGGACGAGGCCCGGTTCACGGCGGCCATGGAGAGCCCAGGCTGCCGACAGAAGATCCAGCGTGACCGTCAAGAGCTGACGCGCATCGGGGTTCGCGGCACGCCGTATCTCTTCATCAACGGTCGGTACTACACCGGGGCTCGCAGCGCGGAGGCTCTGCGCGCGGCCATCGACGCGGCGGCCAAGAAGGCTGACCAGGCCCTCAGCGCGGGCGCGCGCCTCGCGGAGTACTATGATGGGCTGATGAAGACGGCAAAACGGCGCCTCTGACCCCCCCTGCACCCCTCGTTGGCCCCGGCCTCCTGAATACGATCGAGGCTGGGGCCGACGGCCCGGAGGAGGTTCCCGGTCACCCTCTCACCGCGCCGAACGGCCGGACGGGCGCCGAGTTCCAAGCGCCGGTAACCGGCGCTATCCCAGCAGGCGAGCCAGCGTCGGCACGGCCATCGAGGGCGGCGGGGCGCCGTCGCTGGCGAGATGGAGTCGAGCGCCGGCCAGGTCGACCGGCATGACGTGAAGCGGCCCGTCCACGCCGGCCTCATGGAGCGCATGATGCGCCGCCGCCCGCGCCTCCGATGGCGCCGCACACCAGGCGGCGATGGCCGCCTGCCGCTCGTCGGCGCCAAAGCCGCAAATCACCAAGCCATCTTCATCGGATACGACCACCGACCGGGACGCGGTATCGGCCGCGACGCTGGCCAAGAAGCGCTGAACGGGGGCTAACGGGTCGATCTTGGTCGGACAGGTGCTCTTCATATCGTACTCCTTGCCCTCGACTCTTATCGCCCGAGATCCGGCGGGACAAATTTTCGAAAAGTGTGTCACTCGAGGCGAGTGTGGATGTCGATCGCGCCTTTGAGGGACCGGGCCACCGGGCAGTGGTCGGCGTGAAAGCCGAGCACGCGCTCAGCGGTGGCCCGCTGTTCTTCGGTCAAGCTGAGCCCGACGTAGGTCACTTCGATGCGCTTGATGACCAAGGTCCCGTCTTCTTTTTCGATCTCGCCGCGCACGTTTCCCACCAGACCGGTGGGGTCGATCCGGCGGGCCGCCAAAGCCCCGCCGAACGTTCCGGTGAGTCAACCACCGGTCGCGGCGACGACGTGATCGATCGTGGTGGCGTGCACCTCGTACCGGTCGGGAGGAACCTTGTAGTGCTCGGCGATCTCGCCGTGCACGCTGTACATGGTGGGACCGGCATTGCCGGGCAAGAAAGCTTTTCGGACCGGGCCTTCGATGCGCTCGATACGAACTTCGGACACGTAAACAGGATCAGCCATGGGGCATGGTAGGTAACCGCCCCCAGCGAGGGAAGCAACCCGAGGGACGTCAGGGCAACATCGAAGGGTCTTGACCCCCCGTCTCGATCATCAGACCGAAGCTGGCTTCGTCGTAGAGGCGAGTGAACACGTCAGCGAACTTCTCATCCACCATCTTCCGTTTGACCTTGAACGTCGGCGTGATCTCGTCGTCCTCGACGCTGAACTCGCGATCGAGCAGGAAGACCTTTTTGACCGTCTCTACCCTCGCCAGCTTCTTGTTTGCGCGCTGAACGCCCGCGATCACCCGGTCGCGCACCCCTTCGAGCTCGGCCACCGCAGATATCAGATCGTCGAGCCCGGCCGGCCGCGACAGCGGGTTGGCCATCAACGCGGACAAGATCCGCTTGGCATCGGCATCGCTCACCATCCTCCGGGTCAATGCGAGCTCCACCGTCTCCACCGGACCCAAGGTCACCAGCGCCACCAGATACTTGCGCCGATCACCGTGGACGTGGGCCTGACTGATCAGGGGGTCGCTCGATTTGATCTCGTTTTCAATGTTGGCGGGCGAGACGTTCTTTCCTCCCGCGGTGATGATGATGTGTTTCTTGCGGTCTCGGATATATAGGTAGCCGTCCTCGTCGATCTCTCCGATGTCGCCGGTATGAAGCCATCCATCTCGGACCGTCTCCGCGGTCGCCTCTCGATTCTTGAGATAGCCCCGAAAGACGCCCGGCCCCCGCAACAGGACCTCTCCGTCGTCGGCGATCCGCTGCTCGAGGCCCGGGCTCGGACGTCCCACGGAACCGAGGCGGACCTGTCCCTGAAAGTTGAGGTGGGTCACCGACGTGGCCTCGGTCATCCCGTAACCCTCGTAGATACGAAATCCCGCCGCCCAGAAGAACTCCAGGATCTCGTACGCGATCGGCGCCGCGCCGGTGATGAAGTACCGGACGCGTCCCCCGAAGATCTCCCGGATCTTGCGGAAGACCAGGCGATCCGCGAGCGCGTATTGCGTCCGCAGCGCCCACGATACCGGCTCGTCGTTCATCCACTTGCGGACGATCTGACGACCGACGGATTCCGCCCATCGAAAGATCCGTTGCCGAGCCGGGGACGCCGATTCGACCTGGCTCATCATCTTCGCGTAGGCCTTCTCGAAGATGCGGGGAACACCGCCAAACACCGTGGGCCGCGTCTCCCTCACTTCGTCGATGACCTTGGGGATGCTGCTCGCGAAGTAGTTCGCCACCCCCGCGCTGATACGACCATACAGGCCGAAGAATCGTTCCGCGACGTGGGCCAAAGGAAGGAACGACAAGGTCACGTCGCCCTCGCTCAGGCCTCCCCACGATGCGGCGTCGGTCAAGTTCACCAAGACATTGCGATGGGAAAGCATCGCGCCTTTCGGCGGCCCGGTCGTTCCGCTCGTGTACACGATGACCGCGACGGAATCGGGATCGATGGCCGCCAGCCGGGCGGCGATCGCGTCGTTATCGGGCGGGGTGCTGAGGACCTCGTCCCAAGAGACCGCGCCGGGAGCCCCACCCTCGGGGGCGTCCCAGATAACCACGTGTTCGACTTTGGGCATCGCCGCGCGTTCGGAGATGACCGAGGCCAAGACATGGGCGTCTTCAACGACCACCACCTTCGCCTCGGAGTGGTCGATCACGTAGGCCAGCTGCGGAGGAGCCAGCGTCGCGTAAGCACCGAGGGTCACGCACCCCGCGAGCTGACCGCCGAGATCCGCGATGACCCATTCGACCCGCGTGTTCCCGATGATGCACACCTTGTCTTCGGGACCGATCCCATTGACGATCAGCCAGGTGGCGAACGCGCGGCTGTGCGCGTCGGCCGACCGCCACGACATGGGCACCCACGCCCCGTCTCGTTTACTGATGAAAGCTGGGTTGTCTTGGCCCCGTTCGACCTGACGTCGAAAGAGGTCCCCGAGACTGCTCGCCTCGGCGGCCAGGGCCTCCGCAGGGCGTAGATGCGGCCAGGGCGGGTCGAGAATGTCTGCGGCCGATCGAGACGAGGGAGCGGGCACCGGCGGACGCTACATCACCGAGGGGCCGCGCGGCAAATCGTCCCCCCGGCTCCTACCACCCAAACGTCGTCGCCCCAAGCGAACACGCGGTGGGCAAGGTCGGACGTGTCGGGCTCGAGAACGACAGCTTCACGAAGGTCGCGGGGGTCGAGGCCCCGCACCGAGCCATCGTCGCTGCAGTACCAGATCCTGTCGCGCGTAAACGCGAGGTTGGTGAACCATCCCATCCCTAAGTTCTCGCCGCGACCGATCACCGCCCGCTCGCCGACCACCTCACCGCGACCCAGGTCGAGAACAAATACGTTGCCAAACCACCCTTTCGGACGACGGTCCCGGTGGACAGCCGACGTTTCGAAACAAGCGATCCGGTTTCCGTCGGGACTGAAGGCGACGCTAACGAGCGTATCAATGAACCGGCGAGCGCTCGTACGATGATCGGACCTCGAGACGATCACCGTCGCTTCCGGTGCTTCGTCCGAAGCCGGCGCCGAGAGGTCGTGCACCATCAGGCGAGCCCCGCCCTGATACGACGCCGGCACGGCGAGCCAGCGGCCGGTGGGGTCGATCTCCAAGTCGTGGTGTCGCTCGCCCCCCTCGACCCGTCGCATCGTTCCTCGCTGGCGATCCAGAATGCCGACCCCGCCGTCGCCACGCCCCCACGCCGCCCACCGGCCGTCACGGCTTCCGACGATCGGTGGCTCCCACTCGCGGTCCTGCGCTGGCGTTTGCGCCAAACGCTCGAGGGTCTGGGCATCCAGGCGGACGAGGGCATCCGGCCCTATCAGCTCCAGAACCGGGGTCGAACCGCCGACCAGCACCGCCGCCCTCGGGGTTCTCGCCAGGGCCGACGACGACGTCACGCGAGCCACCGGACCGTCGAGATCGAGCCGAAGCAACCAACCTTGCCGCGTCCATCCCCACACTCGCGGAACGTCGAAGTCGGGCACGCACCACACGAAGTCGGCGTCATCGACGTCTTCGATCGGCTCGGGACCGGGGTCGTCGTCACGCCCCCCGAGGACCGCAATCAGATCGCGGTGACCGTGGGCCATCGCCGTGTCGACCGGTCGTTGGCCCTGGACGTCGCGCGCGCCAAGGTCCGCGCCAGCCCGCAGCAGACGGTCGATGATCGTCGGATCGCCGACCCGCGCCGCCACCATCAGAGCGGTCTCACCGGCGTGGTTCACGGCCTCCAGGGGCGCTTCATGCGCCAGCAAAACCTCCACCAGCGCGAGATGCTTGGCCTTCACCGCGTGGTGCAGCGGCCCGGAGCCCCCGAGGATCGGCGCGCTGCGGTCGGGGATCTCGACGCCCCGCTGCAGAAAGAACGCCAGCAGCTCCGGCTTGTCGTCGAGCACCATCCGGCCCACGAGCACCCCGCCGCGGTTGGCGATCGCCAGAACCGCGCCCCCGCCGAGCAGCAGCTCTGCGACCTCGACCGACCCCACGAAATGCAGCGGCACGTAGCCCTGGTCCCGGATCAGATTCGGATCCGCGCCGGCATCGAGCAACGCGGCGACAACCTCCCGCTTCGGCGAGCGACCGCTCACGGCGTCGAACAGCGGGGAACCGTTCATCCAGCCCCGAATATCGACCGGGATCCCGGCCTCCACCAGGTACTGAACGACGGCCGCGGAACCCGCGTTGTGAAGGAGGGTTGATTTGAACTCCGTCCGCCGCCCGAGCAGTCGAGGCCTCTTGTCGACGATCCGCTTCAGAGTTGCGAGGTCGCCGCTTTTGGCCGCGGCCATCGCCTCCTCGAACCGAGCGTCGTCGAAATCGAACATCGTCGGGGCACGATCGCCTCCGCCGACCGACGAGGCAAGCGCCCGCGATCGATCACAGATGGGCGTTGACGATCGGCAGCCACCGCAGTCCGTCAGGGTTGTTGCCGGCGTAGTTGATAAGACCGATCTGGATGCCCTCGAGGTGCGGCGTCCAGTTCACGAGTCCGATCGCCAGGCCGCGGTGACGTACTCGAGACATGTTGACCACCCCCACCGTTAGCCCGGTCATGTCGTAGATGTTCGTTCGCCCCACGCCGATCGCGACCCCCTCCCCGACGTCGCCTTCGACCTGGCCGGCGGAAATGGCGACCCCATAGAGGTATTCGGCGCCGACGACGGTCAATCCGCCGATCGCCAACCCGTCCAGGCGTCGGCTTCCGACCACCGCGAGGCCCCCCACGTTGATGCCCACGACGTGCTCGCCGACCACCGCCAACCCCGCCGCCGTGATCCCTTCGACCGCTTCGCCGCCGACCGCGGCGAGGCCGGCCACG
>JANQQN010000276.1 GCA_028289325.1 Myxococcota bacterium
GCATCACGGCTTTTTTGCCCAGTCGGACAGTTCCTGCTTTTGGAATCCACAGACGATTCACAGGTCTATGTTCCATGTGAAACATCGTCGTCCGACACAACCTTGAGCTCGTCGATAGCCCGAACTCGAAACGAAGCCTCCGCCGACGGCACCCAAACGTTGAGACCCACCAGATCCTCTTCGAAGGCATGGTGAGACCTCGCGAGCTTGCGCGGCACATCTACGACCTGTCTTCCCTCGCCCCGACACAACGTCAGTCGAAGTCCCTGCTTGCCCAGAGAGCGAACAGCCAAGACGCGACCCGCGCCGCCGCCCTCAACAACTCGGCCGAACGACAGCCAACTCACATGGACCTCGTGCGCCTTTCGCCCCGCCAAAGCTGCGATGCGCTGCCCAATGGGTCCGAGTCCCAACCTCCAGGTGAAGTGGCACCAATCCTCCGCCGCCCGCATCGGGCACATCCCCTTCGCCCAACATGGCGCGCTCGCCGCAACGCCCGCCTTCAACATCCGGTCTCGAACCTCCATGAGGAACTCCGAGCCTGCCCGTGCCCCACTCTCCATCACCACAATTCGGCCGTCCGGCCCCAGGTGATCCAGGCTCTGCAAAAGAAGCCGATGTGCCGCATCAGGATCGCCGGCCATCTCTCGGAGCGAAAAGCTCCAAACCGACGCCTGCATGTCACCGAGGTCCGATGGTCCTCGCCACCGACCGGACCAATCCGCCGACAAACCCAGCGACGAAAACAGGGAAGCGCCGAAGCTTCGACGAGCAGCGGATTGCTCGACGATCCGCACCGTGCCCCCGCGCAGGGCCGACCACAACGCGATGGGACCCCAGCCGCCCCCAACCTCCGTGAGCCCCTTGGTGAAGTCGATCGTTGGCGTAAGAATCCGGTCGGCCACGTGAAACGATCGGAGGCCGTAGATGACACCCCAGATCACCGCCGCTTCCCGATCTGACATATTGCCGAGCCCACCGGTCGCTAATCCGCCGGCCGCGGAGGCGGAGAGGATGGACGCGGAGAGTTCTCGGTAGCAGTGTCCTAGCCGACGAAGAGGTAGGTCGTCCGGATGCCAATTCAGGGCGGCCAAGACCGCTCGCTCGAGTGCGGCCGCACGAACATGCGCCGAACGACTTCGAAGGCAATCCAGGAGTTCGTCGGTGTCCGGCACGACGGGCTACTGCGGATCCGGGATCTTCATGAAGCCCAGATAGAGTTCGACGTCGGACGCGGAATGGGCGCCCAGCAGCTTGTTCTTCAAAGCCCGGCTTTTCTCGGGTGCCAACTCCTCGAGAAAATCCAGGTCCGCCTCGGTCAGCCCGTCTTCATGCTCAACGCCGAGGAAATCCAAGGCGTCTTTGAGGAGCTCCCGGCGGTGGTAGAGATAGTGGCGGATCACCTCTTCACAGATCTCCGGCGGAATCTCGACGCCGGCCGAGAAGGTGTCGTGGAGCTTCCTGATCCGGCCCTCTGTCTTGTGCGCAGATCGCAAGGCGAAAGCACCGCCTCGATTCTTGATGCCGGCCCGGCGGAAGAGTTCCTCCCGAACCTTTTTCGGGGCGGCGTTGACGACGTTGCTAAAGTCATCGACGGAGAGTTTCGTCAGTAGCTCGATCGGCGTGGGCATCGGCAGATCCGCTTACACTGACCACATGCGTTTGTTAACTCAGACCTACCACGAGGAACAAACCGCCGGCCCATCGACCCCTGGCCTGCCGCTCGTTTCCATCGCTTGCATCGACCCATACGCCCAACGCCGCTGGACGATTCGATGACCCGCGACGTGTCCTCAACCACCGCCAGCGACGCCCAGCGAGATGAGGTCGGCGCCAGCAACGAGCCACACCATGGTTCGTCGACTTGCACCCGCTCGGTGTGAGCACAGCTAACAACGCTCCGTAGGCTCCGTTTGCGTACTCCCCGCCGGGTTTCGACCTGCGTCTCAAGACGCCCTCTCGACGCCTGCACCGCCCCGACAAGCTGTATGAACACCTGTTCATACAAGCCAAGCCGCTCGATGAGCTCGGCGCGAACAACCGGAGCAAGGCTCCTAGAACAGAGATCCTTGATACACGACCGAACTCACCGGAGCGAACGATCGGCGGTGAAGCGGCGTCGCCCCATATCGTCGCAAGGCGCTCAAGTGGGCGGACGTCCCGTACCCCTTATGTCGCTCGAATCCATACTCCGGATACGCAGTCGCCATCCGGACCATGAATTCGTCTCGGTGCACCTTCGCCAAGATGGATGCCGATGCGATGGACAGAGACCGCGCGTCGCCTTTGATCAGCGACGTCTGCGGGATGTCGGTACCGGGAACTTCCCGCGCGTCAACGAGCAGATGATGGACCTCATCGAGGCTATCGACGACCATTTGCAGCGCCCTCGACATTGCGAGCAACGCGGCTTGCAGGATGTTGATCCTATCGATCTCCTCCACCGTGGCCTCGGCGATCGCCCAGGCCAACGCACACCCCTTGATGACCTCCGCCCGGTCTGCGCGCCTTCGGGCGGTCAGTGCTTTCGAGTCATCGACGCCCTTGAGTTCGTCGACCCGCTGGGGATCGATGACCACGCAGGCCGCGGTGACGGGCCCCGCGATAGGACCGGCCCCTACTTCGTCCAGCCCCGCAACCACGCAACCCTCGGACCACAGCGGGAGCTCCTCCACCAATAGATCTTCGAGCCGCTGGTCTGCCGCCTCGACGGCCTTCCTCGCCATATCGGGCTACGTTAGCCGATCGCTCATGCTATAGGGAGTCGCGTGACGCCTCCCGTCCGCCTCGCCGACGGTCTGAGATTCGGCTGCACGAGATGCGGCAACTGCTGCCGCCAGCCCGGTTTCGTCTGGCTCACCGTCGACGAAATGGCGTCCATCGCCAGTCATCTCAAGCTGTCGGTCGAGGCGTTTCAGGCGCGCTTCGACGTGCAGTGGGACGCGGATGCCCAGAGCTGGCGAATCGACGCCGTCGACGGCGAGGGTTGCCCGTTGCTGGATGGCAACAGCTGTACCGTCCATCCCGTCAAGCCCGCGCAGTGCCGAACCTTTCCTTTCTGGCCTGAGCTCCTCGACGACCGCGATGCGTGGCAGGCAGCCAAGGAATTCTGTCCGGGTATGGATGCCCCCAATGCGCGGCTGTTCACCGGAAACGAGGTTCGAAAGATCCGACGCAAGGCGGGGGTTGCTTGAACCCCGAGATCGCTCATGACATCCGACCCTACGCACATCGAGGTCCGCGGCGCCCGCGCGCATAACCTCAAGAACATCGACCTCGATCTGCCCCGCTACCAGCTCGTGGTCATCACCGGAGTGTCGGGATCCGGGAAGAGCTCCCTGGCTTTCGACACGATCTACGCGGAGGGACAAAGGCGCTACGTCGAATCTCTTTCCGCCTACGCTCGGCAGTTCCTGGATCAGATGGACAAGCCGGATGTCGACAGCATCGAAGGCCTGTCGCCTGCGATCTCCATCGAACAGAAGACCACCTCCAACAACCCGCGATCGACCGTGGGCACGGTGACCGAGCTCTACGATTACCTACGGCTCCTGTTCGCTCGGGTGGGCAAAGTCGCGTGTCCGAAATGCGGGCAACCGGTGACCCGACAGTCCGTTCAGCAGATTGTCGACCGCATCAGCGATCATCCGGAAAAAACCCGGGTCGTGCTCCTCGCCCCCGTCGTTCGGGGTCGCAAGGGTGAATACCGCAAAGAGCTCGATCGCTTTCGCCAGGAAGGCTTCACGCGGGTGCGGATCGATGGTCAGGTCCACGACCTCGGGGAGCCGATCACCCTCGACAAGCGCCGAAAACACGACATCGATGTTCTGGTCGATCGAATTAGCGTTCGGCCGGACCGGCGACAGCGCACCACGGATTCCGTGGAGCTCGGCCTTCGCATCGGCGAGGGCTTGCTGCGCGTTCAGTACCCCGACGAAGATCGAGAAGAGCTCATCTCCCAGAACTGGGCCTGCCTCGAGTGTGGTGTGTCGATCGCCGAGGTCGAGCCCCGCACGTTTTCATTCAATAGCCCGCATGGGGCGTGCACGACCTGTGGGGGTCTCGGCGAGCTGTCGTTCTTCGACGAAGACCTCGTCGTTCCCGACCCCACGAAGTCCTTGAGCGATGGCGCCATCGCCCCGTGGTCCAGCAAGAACGCGAATTGGTACCGGCCGGTCCTCGAAGCCCTCGCCAAACACTACAAGCAATCGACGAAGAAGCCGTGGCGGAGCCTGCCGGCGACGTTCAAGCAGCGCGTTCTGTACGGAACCGGCGACACCGAAATCAAGGTCACCTATCGCGGCGAAGGCAACGTCTATACCTATAAGAAGCCGTTCGAAGGGGTCATCAACAACCTTCAGCGCCGGATGAACGAAACGGGCTCCGACAACGTTCGCGAAGGACTTTCGGACTACACCCGATTGAAGCCATGCGGCGAATGCGACGGCACCCGGCTCCGACCCGAAGCCCGCGTGGTGCGGGTCGCCGACCACACGATCAGCGAAGTCACTCGGATGAGCGTGGGGGCGGCCCGGGACTGGTTCGAGGACCTCGATCTCGACCGTCGGGATCGAGCGATCGCCGAGCGGCTGCTCAAGGAGATCCGGGAGCGCCTGGGCTTCTTGACCCACGTCGGCCTGGGGTACCTGAGCCTAGACCGGCGCGCGGGCACCCTGTCTGGGGGAGAAAGCCAGCGAATTCGATTGGCAACCCAGATCGGACGATCGCTGGTCGGCGTCCTCTACATTCTCGATGAGCCTTCGATCGGACTGCATCAACGAGATAACGCTCGTCTGCTCCAGACCCTCAAGCGTCTGCGCGACCTCGGCAACACGGTGCTGGTGGTCGAACACGACGAAGAGACGATCGACGCCGCCGATTGGATCGTGGACATGGGTCCGCGGGCCGGCGTCCACGGCGGACAAGTGGTGGCGCAGGGACCGCCGGCCCTGGTCCGCGGCCACACCGAATCCCTGACCGGCGCGTACCTGTCAGGCCGAAAAGCGGTTGGCTTGCCCGATGTCCGACGCCCTGTGGGCAAAGCCGCGGTCGTCGTGAAGGGCGCTCGCGCCAACAACCTGAAGAACGTGACGGCCCGTTTTCCGCTCGGGGTCCTGACCTGTGTGACCGGCGTTTCTGGGTCCGGAAAGTCGACGTTGGTCAACGAAACCCTGAAGAAGGCCCTGGCCCATGAGCTGAACGGGGCATCGGATCGACCCGCGGAGCACGACGAGATTCTGGGTTTGGACCTCGTCGACAAGGTCATCGACATCGACCAGTCACCCATCGGTCGCACCCCTCGCTCGAATCCCGCCACCTATACCGGGCTGTTCGGCGACATCCGTGACCTGTTCGCAAATCTCCCGGAGGCCAAAGTTCGGGGCTACAAGCCGGGTCGATTCAGCTTCAACGTGAAAGGCGGTCGGTGCGAAGCGTGCGAAGGCGACGGCATCCTCAGGATCGAGATGCACTTCCTTCCCGACGTTTACGTCCAGTGCGAAACGTGCGACGGCCGCCGCTACAACCGCGAGACCCTCTCCGTCACGTACAAAGACAAGTCCATCGCCGACGTGCTCGATATGACCGTCTCCGAGGCGCTCGACTTCCTCGGCACCATTCCTCCCCTGCGTAGGAAGCTCGAAACGCTGCAGTCGGTAGGGCTGGGCTACATCCACCTCGGTCAACAGGCGACGACCCTCTCCGGCGGCGAGGCTCAACGGATCAAGCTATCGAAAGAGCTGGCCCGCCGCTCGACGGGGAAGACCGTCTACATCCTCGACGAGCCGACGACCGGGCTTCACTTCGACGACGTCAACAAGCTGCTCGACGTTCTTCACCAGCTGGTGGAGCAAGGGAACACGGTCATCGTGATCGAGCACAATCTCGACGTGATCAAGACCGCCGACTGGGTCATCGACCTCGGACCGGAGGGTGGCGACGGCGGCGGCCGAATCATGGCCGAAGGCACGCCGGAGACCATCGCCGCCTCGGAAACCCACACTGGGCAGTTCCTGCGCAAGCTGCTCGTTCAGAAGAAAGAACCGCCGAAGACCGCGCGCACCCCGGCCAAGAAGAAACGCAGTGCGGGGCGACGCAAGGCGGCGACGGCGGGATAGGAAGGCAATCATGGTGCAAGCGGCAGTGGCGGACCCCACTCTTGATCTCTTCGACGAAATCGAGCGCCTGAAGAAGGACCTCAACGCGGTCATTCTTGCGCACTACTATCAGGACCCCGATCTGCAAGACGTGGCCGACTTCATCGGCGACTCCCTGCAGCTGGCCCAGGCCGCGGCCTCCACGAAGGCGGACACCATCGTTTTCTGCGGCGTGCATTTCATGGCCGAGACGGCGAAGATCCTAAACCCCGACAAGCTGGTGTTGGTTCCGGATCTCAAGGCCGGATGCTCACTGGCCGACGGATGTCCGCCCGACGCATTCGCCGCCTTCACCGCCCAGTATCCCGACCACTTCGTGGTCTCCTACATCAACTGCGCGGCGGGGGTGAAAGCGCTTTCCGACGTCATCGTAACCTCCTCGAACGCGAAGCGGATCGTCGAGCGTATCCCTGCCGACCGGCCGATTCTGTTCGCGCCGGACCAGCACCTCGGGCGCTATCTCATCAAAGAGACCGGCCGGGATATGACGTTGTGGCCGGGATCCTGTCAGGTGCACGAGATCTTCAGTGAGAAGAAGATCCTTCAGCTGAAGAGCCGCCATCCCGAAGCGCTGGTGATCGCACACCCCGAATGCGAGCAGGCGGTTCTTGATCACGCCGACCACATCGGCTCGACGCGTTCCTTGCTAAACTTCACTGTCGACTCCGACGCGAAGATATTCATCGTTGCGACCGAGCCCGGCATCATCCATCAGATGCAAAGGCAAACCGAGGGCTCGGGAAAGGAGTTCATTCCCGCGCCGCCGGACTCTTCGTGCGCGTGCAACGAATGCCCGCACATGAAGCTCAATACGCTCGAGAAGCTGTACCTCTGCATGCGCCTGCGGCGGCCGAGGCTCGAGATGGACGACGACTTGATAGAAAAGGCGCGGGCACCGATCCAGCGGATGCTCGACTGGAGCTGAATGCCCCCCTCCAAGCCGCAGGACGGGATCGCACTTCGCCCGACCACCGCCTACGTCGATCTCGACGCGCTCGAGTCCAACATTGCCGCGATTCGCCAACGGGTTGGGTCCGGCGTTCGGATTATGGGCATCGTGAAAGCGAACGCGTACGGGCATGGATTGGTCCCCGTCTCTCGAGCGCTCCTCGCATTTGGTGTCGATACCCTCGGCGTTGCGTTTCTCGAAGAGGGCATCACTCTGCGGCGGGCGGGGATCCGAGCCCCGATCCTCGTTCTAGGCGGAATCATCGGCAATCAGATCGTTCATTTCCTGGAGTTCGGTCTTCAGATCACCGCGTCTTCGGTTTTCAAACTGCAGCAGATCGAGGAGCAAGCCGGCGCGTCGGGTCGCCGAGCCGAAGTGCATCTTAAGGTGGATACCGGGATGGAGCGCATCGGCATGCACTGGGACACCGCCCCGTGTTTGCTGGAAGCGGCCAAACGAACGAAGCACTGCGATATCCTCGGGGTGTTTTCTCACCTCGCGTCATCCGATTCATCGGACCCCACGTTTACTCGTCTGCAGCGTGAACGCTTCGAAGCGTGTCTGGCCGCGGTCCCCGGCCCTTGGCCGCGGCACCTCGCCAACTCCGGCGCCATTCTTCAGCATCCCGATTGCCAGTACGAGATGATTCGTCCGGGCATTATAATGTATGGGGTCTATCCAACCGCCGAACCGATAGCCACCGTCCCCCTCCGCCCGGTCCTGTCGCTACACACCCGCGTGGTGTACTTCAAGGTCGTTCGAAAGGGCTCTCCGGTAAGCTACGACGGAACTTGGGTTGCGCCCAACGACACCCGGGTTGTCACCCTGCCCGTCGGCTACGGCGATGGCTACAGTCGCCGACTATCCAATCGTGCGGAGGTGCTGATCCATGGCCGTCGCCACCGCAATGTAGGTCGGATCGCCATGGACGCGATGATGGTGGATATCGGCCGAACGTCCGCCTTCAACGGAGATCCCGTGGTGTTGCTGGGCCGTCAAGGCGATGAAGAAATCCGCGTCGAGGAGCTGGCCGAGCGACTCGAAACCATCCCTTATGAAGTCTTGACCTCGATCAGTGTCCGCGTACCTCGAGTGTACGTAGGGCAGGCCGCCAAAGCTCTGAAGCTGAACGAAGCCGTGGCCTGATCGCGGTACGAGGTTCGCGTGATTCAACCCACGTCTCCGTACGGGCCGAGTCCGGGCCGGCGAGCGCCACATTCTATTCAACCCTCTCGATGCAAACCGAATGAAAGTGACGCGACCGTCGCGGGTCGGGACAAAAAGACTTCGATCATTGATCCAACCAACGCGGCGTTCAACGGCACTATAGATGAACATGGCTTCGACCGACCCCTCCATCGAGCGTTACCTTCAGCTCGAGAACCTCGAACAGCACTGGCGCTGGATCGCGCGCCGCGGCGGCGGCACGTGGGCCGAAGTCGGTCGCTCGGTCGAAGGCCGGCCCATTCCCGCCATCTCCATCGGCGACACCAGCCGGCCCACGGTCATGTTCTCGGCGCTGATGCACGGCATCGAGTTGGTCGGCGGCCTCGCCCTGCTCGCCGTGGCCCGGGATCTCGTGATGCGGGTGGAAACGCGGTGGCCGTTCCACTTCGTCTTTCTGCCGATCGTGAACCCCGACGCCGTCGCATCCAATCTACGCCGGATTCGGATGGGGCGTAGGGCATCCATGCGGTGCAACGCCCACGGCGTCGACCTCAATCGCAACTTCGCCATTCTTAATGACCGGATGCCGAGGCATCCACTCGCGGGCTCGTCTTGGCGACGCTCTCTTCATTATCGCGGACCCCGCCCATTCTCTGAACCGGAGACGAAGGCGGTGGTCGAAGTCACGCGCGCGTGCCGGCCTCGACTCTCCGTCGGCTTTCACAGCTTCGGCAATATGCTGCTATATCCGTGGGCCCATACGAAGGAACCGAACTCCCGAGACCCGGAGTACCGTCGCCTCGGCGACGCGTTTTGCCAGGCGCTTCGCGCCGAAGACTACGAGTTGAAGAACGCGCGCGGCCTCTATCCTACGGTGGGCGACATGGATGACTGGCTCGACGCGGACATCGGTACTCTCGCCTACACCGTGGAGCTCAGCCGCCCGGCGTGGCGGGTTCTCCATCCCCGTAGGTTCTTTAATCCTTTCTTCTGGATGAATCCCGAAGACCCGCTGGCGACGATCGACAACGTGTTGCCCGGGCTCGAGGCCATGCTGGACGCGTTCGGACCCAAACCACCGGAGCCGCAGGCGCCGCGATGGCCGTGGCCTCGCCTGCACATCGTGCCTCAGGCCGCGCGCTGAATCAGTTCTTGGAGGGAAGCAAGCCGCGGCGGGGGCTCCGCGCCGCATTCGCGACCGGCTTGTGAAGCACGATCTGTTCGCCAGCGGCGCGTCCGGCCTGGAAGTGTTCGTCTCGACGCCCTCCTCGCCGTCGCCGCCGCGTCGTCCGCGGATGCCTTTGGTGGAGATACTGATCGAGATCCGCGTCCCCTACCCAAACCAGACCCTGGGCGGAATGGGTCGCGCGGGCGCGCTCGAGTCGATCCAGAAACCCGCGCATGACCCCGGTCAGAAACCGGCGCCGGCCCCCGTGACCCTTGAGGCCGTGGGCGATACGATGGGCCCGCCACAGACGCTCCCCGGTCTCCTGCAGAAAGCCGTGAACGTACTCGGCGATCGCCAGATTCTCAGGAGTTCCGCATAGTTCGAGGACCGTGCCTCGCTGCGCATTGCCGGCGTCGTAGGCGGGCACCCAGATCGCCTCCACGAAGAAGTGATCCGTCAGGATCACCGCCAGCCACCGCGCGTGTTCGTAGATACGGGGTCGAGGGCATCCCACCTGCCGGAACCCGTACTCGAGTTGCGATGGCCGAACCGCGATGTTGTGCCGCAGCATCATGGTCTGCGCTTTGGCCATGGCCGCTTCCGCTTCGTGCTGATTGGCGGATCCCGCGAGCGCGAGGAGCTTCGTGACCCGAGCCAGCACTCGAGACTCATCCGGCGCGTCGGGAAGGCCCACGGACCTTCGGTCGATGCCCCGCTCGGCGCAGACGCGCTGAAACGCGGGCCCGTGCGGCGTTTCGTCCGTGGCCTTGAGCACCTCGTCGACGTACTGGTGCGCCATCTCGTGTTTGAGCACCTCGACGACCGTTCCCCAGCTTTCGTGGAACGCGAAGCGCCGCTGCAGAATGATCTCCCGAGTCTGCCGTCGCCACAGACCGAGGCGCTGCTCATCGGCGGCGAGCGAGAACACCGGGCAGACCAGCCCCTGGCCAAACAGCTCCCGGTTGAGGCCGTGCCACTCGGCGGATATCGCCTGGAGCAACGCACGGTCGAGTCGGCTCTGTTCGACCACTCTCCGGGATTCTTCCGACGTTCATTGATCGACGTCAATCTCCGGCCGCTAGTCCCCTGTCTCCCGCGAAGCGGCCCGGGATTCCTGCCGAGTTACTGAACGAACAAACAGTCGCCAACGCAGTTCTCGAATTCGCCGCCAACCGTCCGTTTGCTAGAGCAGGCGCCATGAATGTCTTTCCGCAACAGCTGAAACACCGAAGAGGCTTCAGCCTGACCGAGCTCGTCGTCACATTGGCCATGATCGGGGTTCTGACGGCGGTGGCGGTCCCCTCGATTCAGTCCATGGCTCGGGCGAGCGTGCTGGGGCAGACGGCGCGCACCTTGACCGGTGACCTCCAGCGCGCCCGGGGAATGGTCACGACCGGTCGGCAAAACTTCACCGGCTGGACCAACGATGACCGCACCGAGCATGCGGGCCTTCGCTTTCTCAACGCGAGCGAATATGTCGTGTTCGTCGACCGCGATACCCAAGCGAACGGCGCCGCCAGTGAGGTCATCGTCGAAACGCGAACCATCGAGACGCCCGTCCAGGTGGCCAACGGCCCGGCCGAAATCCGCTTTCGGCGCAACGGAACCCTGAGCGGCGTGGCCAGCGATCTACAGATTCAGCTGACGAACACCGAATCCGGTACGACCCGAACAATCCGGATCGCCTTCGGGGGAAAGGCCGATATCATTCAGTGACGCCATAGGCTGCGGACCCACACCAATCGTTGCGTATCTCACATCTCTATTTCCAAAGCGCCGACGGTGGTCCCGGATCTGCAGTGTACGAATTGTCCGCGGGAAGACCCTGCGTGAGAGGTGGGAATGCTGCAGAGCGCTTTGATCATGGTTGCCGTCGGGGGGGGCGTCGTCGCCCAAGCCTACCCCGATGAGCTCGACATTTTGCGAGGTGCCGACACGACACCGCAGATTCAGTTGGTTCTCGATACATCGTGCTCGATGGGATTCGGACCCATCACCAACGGCTGCAGCCACTACTACACGCAGGTGCTCAACAATTCGCCGTTGGCCGGCAACCCGATGACCCGCCTCGAACTCCTCAAGGCGGTATTGACGGGGTGTCAGACCGCCAACGACGGCATCTTCGATACTTGGGCCGACCAGGTGATCTTCTCGGTCCGCGAGTTTGGTGGCAGCGGCTCGAACCCGCGACTCAACGTCGTCGCCGAGTTCTTCGGGTCAAACCAGCCGACCGACGATGACGGCATCCCCACCGGAAGCAGTCTTACTGTCCTCGAGACCGCGGTCGAAACGTTGTCGCCGTCCGGTGGGACCCCGCTCGCCCTCGCCTATCGCGAGGCGGGCGAGTATTTCGCCAGCGAGATCACAAACAGCAACTCGCGCCACTGTCGCCAGAACTTCATCGTCCTGATGAGCGATGGCGATGGAAACCAGTCGAATAACTCGAACCCCGTTGACTTCGACTTCATCAACCCGCCGGGCGTCACCCACCCCCCCGTCTCCATCAAAGACACCAACGGCAACTTTCAACAGCCCGACAGCAACAGTGGTTCCTACACGTCTCCCTACGCGGATGCCGCCGCGGAGTATATGGTCAGGGACTCGTCGGGGAACGTGATCGACGCCTTACCGCTTCTCGATAACACCACGCTGCCGTCGGGCGGGGAGCGAGGTCAGCCGATCCGAACGTACACCATCGGCTTCGACCCGCCGGCCGACGCCGATGCGCTGCTGGACTCCATGGCCCTTTACGGCGAGGGCCAGTCGTACACCGCGGATAGCTACGAAACGCTCGACAACGCGTTCAACAGCATCATCTCGGACATCGTTCCTCGATCCCAGGTCGCGTTCTCTCCCGGCTCGGTTCAGACCGACGGCCTGTTCTCCGGCAACTACCTATACGCGCCCACGTTCCAGCCCGTCGCCGCCGGCCACTGGTACGGGACGGTCAAGAAGCACTGCGTTATGCCCGCGAACCCAACGGACGCGAAGTGCTTGTTCAAGTACGACGGCGATGACCTGGTGACCAACGCCGGCGTCGTGGACCTGTGGACCAACACCGCCGCCCTCGACGCCACGGTGGGCGGCACCGGTCAGCAGATCTTCGACCAGGTGTTCGGGGTCTCCGGACCCTCGGCAAACGTCCCCCCCAGCCCGTACTCCTATCGCAACATCGTGACCTGGCGCCCCGGGCAGTCAGGTTACGTCCAGGTCGACGACTCAGCGTCGCTGACGAACATCGATACCCAATCCGGCAATCGCTGCGAGCACTTCCGACTCATCAACAAGCTTCATGGTTACGCGCCGGAGGTCACGGATTGCTCTGCCAACGATTTCACACCCACCGGCTTCGACACCTGGCCGCAGGGCGACACGGTCCATGGCTCGGTGGTCCTGCTCAAATACTCCAAGGAGTGTGAAACGACTTCGTCTGTCTGTTACGTCCTCGCCAACGCCAACGACGGGATGCTTCACGTCTTCCGCGCGCGCGACGGCCGCGAGCTCTCGGCGGTGATTCCCGGTGAGCTATGGCGAACGAACGACGTCGCGAACAATCGGCTTCGCGACATCATGGACCAGCCTCACCTCGATGAGCTGAAGCGATTCTACTTCGATGGCGGCATGCGCTTGTTCCACGACGACCGCAACGTGAACGGCTACATCGACGGCACCGAGAAGGCCTACATCGTCGCCGGCCTCGGTCGCGGCGGCCGGGGCTATTACCTGTGGGATGTCTCCAGCTTCAACGGCGATTTCTCGAGCAACTCTGCGCCGGCGCCCCATCCGCTCCTGGTCGACGAAGCGACGGGATTCAAAGACCTGCGCGACACGTGGGCCGCACCGTGGATGGGCCTGTACCGAGATAGCTCCGGCAGCTACCGCCGGGTAGCGGTCTTCGCCAGCGGGCATCAGCGCCAGCTCGACCAGGATAACGCGGCGTTCGCCGAGTTCGAGGCCGCTCTTCCCAGCGCGCTGTCGGACACCGAGAGTTCTCCCTATTCGGCGACCTGCAGCGATTTCGGCATCGACCCGGCCTTTTGCAACCCGTTTCCCGCGGGGTGTAAAGCCTGCAACGACGCGGCCGGAGTGGCCGCCGGATGCCCAGCCCTCGGTCCCGGCGAGATGTACTGCTACGACTTTCCGGGCTACGCCGGAACCAGCAGTGCGCCGCCCTTCAACAACATCAATAGCCAGCTCGGCGGTCACGTCATCCCCTTCCCGCCGATCGAGTGGACGCTGGGAACTCAACGAGGCGACGCCTACCGGGTCGTTTTCAGCAAGTTCCAGCTGCAGGAGGGTGTAGGCGGGAACCCGCCGCACGACCGAATGGAGTTCATGGATGAGGACCAGAACGTCATCGGTCGGCTCGAGGGCAATGCAGAGGGTTCAGTGAGCCCCTGCCCGGGTGTTGCATGCAGCCCGTGGATCTACAGCCCGAAGCTCAACGTGAGGTTCCTGTCGGACGGCGAAGACTTGTCCGACGTTGATGGCTGGACCGTCGACAGCATCCAGGTCATTCGCCGCAACGGTCCGCCGCAGAGCCGAGCGCCCAACAGCTCCCCGACGCCGGGGCCCAAGACGCGGCCGTCGGTGTACATCGTGGATCTCGACCTATGGGCGGCCCTGCCGCCGTTCGGGGCCCGGCCGACCGGCAACGACGACCGGCAGTCGGATCCGCTTCTGGTCCGGTTCACGGCCAGCTGCGACGGCGTGACCGGCTCCACGGAGACCTGCATCGACGCCACGAGCCAATCGGACCTCCAGTTCATGAAGTGCCCGATCTCCGGCGAGCTCCCGGTTTACCAAGAGGGCAGCGTCTTCCGTACGATTTATGCGGGCGACGAATGTGGCCAGATATGGAAGTTCGACCAGGATCCCGTATCCGGCTGGGTGGTGAAGCGTCTCCTGCGCCTGAACAACGCCGACGGCTCGGGTGAGATCTTCGACAATCGCCCGTCCCGGGACTACCGGAAGATTTTCACTCGGCTCGAGCTCGTGCTGTCCCGGTGTAACGGGGCGCGCAGCATCGGCGTGTACTTCGGAACGGGCAACGTCCAGCGTTCCGGAATCAGCGATGTGCTCACCGACTCGTCGTTGGTTCGCGCCACCACCACCGGCGAACTTCAAGCCGGCAGCCCCGGCCCCAGCACGGGCCTGTCGGGCCCCGGCATCAGCAAAGACGGTGACGTCTTCGGTGTCGTATGGGACTCGCCGAATCTCGAGACGCCGGCCGACGGGCTGAGTCTCGAAGACCTCGTGTTCGTCAACAAGCTGCCCTTGGTCGGCCCCTCGGGCCGCCAGGAGCTGAAGATCGAGAATCCCACCGCCGGTGACGCGGTGAACGGCTTCTTCATCGAGGTGGGCCAAGGGCAAAAGATGCTGCGTAACCCGGTCGTCTTCGACGGCGTGGCCAGCTTCAAGATCTACTCGCCGTTCAAAGAAGCGACCGAGTGTCTGTCTGCCGTCGGATCTGAGTTCCTCTACCAGTTCGACAACTGCGACGCCTCGGCGTTCGTCGATACCGATATCGACTCCGGCAATGCCATCGGCGACACGGTCGGAGACCGGATCACGTGGGAAGGCTTCACGGACATCGGCACCGGTCTGCTGATCTTCACGCCGCCGTCCGGCGACGCGTTCCTGTCCATGGCCGACACCACCGCCGCGACGGAGGCTCGATTGCCGTCGAAGCCCAACTCTCGTGGATCGCGTATGTTCCTGTGGCGAACCTACGTCGATGACAACTAGGATCCGGAGATTCGAAGCATGAAGAATCTGATGAAGATCGCCTTCGCGACCGGCTTGGTCCTGGCCCTGGCCCCGACCGTTTCCCTCGCCAAGGGGAAGATCGTCGACGGGACGTACCGGCCGGAGGTGCCGAAGACCATCGATCGCCCGAACCACACCGTGCGACCGGACCGTCGCTTCACCCGCCGGCGGGCCCCGACCAAGACGCAACCGCAGCGGCCGCCGACCCTCGGGAAGCCCTACAAGAAGGTCATGCAGGTCCTTCACGTCGTCGACGGGATGGCGAAGGTTCGGCTTCCGCCGGATCGGCGAGCGGGCACCACCCGCAGCTGGCGCCAGGCGCGCAACCAGCTCGTCGGCGTCGGCTTCGTGCGGCTCGCGAATGGGGTCTCGGAACGTCGACTGAAGGGCATGGTCGGCCACAACATCGAGGCCACGGTGCAGGCCGACGACCGAGGGAAGCTGATTCTGAAGTCGTTTCGGCTAACGAGGCGATGATATTGCGGGCGGTGGTCTGGGCGAAGGAGATCCGGACGTGAGGCGACGACAGCGAAGAGCGCAGGCGGGCTTCTCGGTCATCGAAGCGCTGGCCGCAGCCGCGATCCTCGGCGTTGCGCTGGTGGGTGTGGTGAAGCTCCACGGTTCCTCGATCCGGGGCACGGCCAAGGCCGAGCGCATCGGTCGGGCGTCGGAGGTGGCGCGGCAGTTCGCCGAGCTGCTGGCGACCACGACCCGAGACAATCTTCCCGCATGCGGTCCTGGTCTCGGCGCGGCGCCTCCGGTCCCCGCCGTGGGCTGCAAGAACGGCCCTGGCGTATCGACGGCCTTTTCGCCGGAGAGAGCGGTGGGCTGCACCCTGTTCATCCAGGACGGACCGTCGACCCCGAGCATCAACCAGGCCAACGCGGCCAACGGGATCAACAACCAGATTATCAACATCCCCGCGGCCATCGGCATTCAGCCCAGCCAGTTCCGGGTCGACATCATGGTGTCCGGACACCCGAACACGGCGGACTTCCCGCAGGCCGCGCTTCTTACGGTATGGGCGTGTTGGCGCGATGAGCTGGGCATCGTAAACGAGGTCCGCACACGCCGGATCCTGTATTGAGGAATGAGATGACCCGACGACGGCTCAAGCGAGGTTCCAGGCCCGCCCAGCGCGGCGTAACGCTCATCGAACTGATGGTGGGCTTCACGATCGCCATCCTTCTGACCCTCGCCGCCGTCTCTTTTGCTGCCCACGAGACTCGACTCATGGGGATCTCTAGGGACCGCCTGGACCTCGCTCAGGCCAGCCGAGCCGCGATCGACCTGCTCGCCGATGACCTCAAGCAGGCGGGCGCAGGCATCGGTTATCAGGCGGACGGGACCTACCGAGGGTTGATGCTCGGCAGCTTCATGGTCGATGGGGTGGTCCAGTTCAATCCGGACGGCGGCGTCCCGACCCCGTTCGATCCTGGCGTTGGTGCCGGCCCCGGGGTCTTCGCCAACGTGGACCTTCGCGCGGTGGGCGAGTATGAGAGCCAGGGCGCGGCCTATGTGTCCGTCAATACCGACGTCGGTATTCTGACCGCCAACGGCAACTACGCCACGATCGCCGAGTACAACCTCGGTGGGACGAGCATGTACTGCCGAGGCGCGAATGCGCTGTTCGATGCCGGGGAGCGGGTGGTGCTCCGCAGCGAGGAGGCGCTCGATGCCTTTAATGCGGTCATCACCCCCGGCAACGATGTCGCGTGCAATTCGAATCCTCCCAACCAGCCGACCAACGGGCACGACTGCATCAACGGCTGTACGGAGTTCACGTTCCAGGTCCCGCCGACGGTGCTCGACATCTTTTCGACCGCCCCCGGGGCGCAAAACCGGGGGTACCTGGGCGGAGAGATCGGTGGTGGGCTGAAGACCATCGTTTGGTTCGTCCTCGACGAAGGCAACGGAACCGGGTCCCTCCGACGGGCGATCTTCGACGCCACCACCGGGTGCGCCGCGCGCGACAACAACTGCGGAGGCAACGTCGTGGGTCTGGTGGAGTCCTTTGTCGTCCAGGCCTGGACCTTCGATGCCACGGCCGGGGTATGGACCAATGCCGGTCAACAACCGATTCAGGTCAACGATCGCATTCGGGTCGACGCGGAGCTGGTGGTCAGGAGCAGGAAGTCGGCGGACCGCCAGACGATGCCCGTTCCGCTCAACCTCGTGCCGGCGCCGGGAAACTGCATCCCCAGCACCGGGGCGTGCAACGTGCCGCAGGACTTCGGCCAGCGCCGGGTGATCCGGACCAGCGTCGAGATCAAGAACTCAGGTATATAGGAGGTCGGGTGATGAAACGAAGTCCCAGCCGGGAGCAGCGCGGCTTTGCGCTCCTGTTTATCGTGATGATCGTGGCGGTGGTCGCCGTCGCCGCGGCCGCCCTGCTCGACATCGTCGAGGTCGACCTGCTGATCGCGGGTGAGCACCGTCGCTCCGCGATCGCCAAGGCGGTCGCCGAAGGCGCGGTCAAGGAAATCCAAGCCGACCTCTCCAAGGGCGGCATCATGCCTACGCCGACCACGGCCGGCTTGACGACTCGCTACGCGGGTATCGATGGAAGCGGAAACTTCGTCCGCGACCCCAACGGCGTCGACGGTGGCCCATTCCCTCTCACCGAAGCCAACAGCGCGTTTGTCCGCAACAACGCCGTGTTCACCGCGAACGACCGGCAGGGCTACACTGCGGACGTCTGGCACCTCCGCATGGGCCCGGTTCCCAATAGCGGACTGAACACCGCGCAGGCGGTGTATTACGAAGTGCAGACCCGTTCATCGGTGGCCAATGGTCGGGCGACCAACGAGGTCCTGGCCGAGGTCAAGTCCTGGGTTCAGCCGCAGCTGGGACAGGTCGGGCAGCTACACGCCCGTTAGCGAGTACGGCGATCCAAAGTCCTTCGCAACGGGCTCAGGACCTATGATCTGCCGTACTAGGCCGTCGACCGCCCGAAACGGCCCCGTTAGTGTGGCTCGGTCGGCTCTTCCTCCGTGCCGGACGACGCGGCGAGCGGCTGCGTGCCCGGCCGATCGGTGGTGGGCTCCATGATGCCTTTCAGCCAAACCGCACGCCGGTGGGCGCAGTAGCTGTCCGGGGGATACGTGCGCACGAGAACGCGGGTGAGGGCGGATTCGACCTCCCCCATGGTCTGGGGTCGGTCGCGAGGGGACCGGGCCAACATTCGATGGATGAGCTCGGCCGCGGCGGGTGGCACGGCGGGGTTGATATCCATCAGAGGGGGAACTTGAGCTTCGACGACCTGATTCATGGCCTGGGCGTCGTTGGCCCCCCCGAACAGCCGCTTCATGGCCAGGAGCTCCCACAGGACGATGCCGGTGGAGAAGATGTCCGCCCGCTGGTCCAGTTCCGCCCCGACCGCCTGCTCGGGCGCCATGTAGCCCGATTTGCCCTTAACCACTCCCGGCTGGGTGCGCGCGTAGCGCTCCCTTGCCCGCGCAATGCCGAAGTCGAGGAGCCGCACGCCGCCACGGAGGTCGAGCATCACGTTGTGCGGCGAGATATCGCGATGCACGATGTCCAACGGCCGGCCTCGATCGTCCCGGCGCAGATGCACGTAAGCGAGACCGCGGACCATGCACTGTCCGACGCTGAGGGCGACGGGGGCTGGGATCCATCCCCGTAGACCGCTCAGGCGCACGAGGATCCGCCGAAGATCGAGGCCCGGCACGAGGTCCATGACCAAGAAGAAGTGGCCACGCTCGGCCCGTCCATCGTAGACCCGAACGATGTTTTCGTGGCGTAGCCGAAGCGCAATGTTCACCTCGTCGAGGAACATCGCTTCGAACGCTCGGTTTCCGGTCAGATGAGGCTGAAGCACTTTCAGCGCGACCAGAGGCGGGTCAGCATTCGTTCGCGCGGACCAGATCTCGGCCATTCCGCCCATCGCCAGGCGTTGCTCGAGAGTAAACGGTCCCAATCGTTCGCCGGGACCGAGGATCGTCGCCGAAGTCACGTGCGCCTCGGCGGATGGGCAGGTGCGAACGCGACTTTCACCCGCGGATTTGATGCTCTTCACACGCGGGAAACAAGGGGGCCGAGGACGTCGATCGGCCGCCGCCACGCGGTCGAAAATCGGAGCTGATCGCCTCAAAAAAAGGCGCCGTTTGAACGCCCCGACAACCCTCGATCAGGGCCGATTTTGAGCCCCCCTGATCGACGTCTAAACCCCCGGCGACAAAGGCCTTTTATGCGTTGTTGGGGGTGCCGGGCCATGCTAATTTTTGACCCTTGTCGAACCGAGAAAGGCACGAAGCGCCGTCCCCACAAGAAGAAGCGACCGCGGAGCTCGAACCGACCTTCAACGTTCGGTCCGTCGACCGAAAGGAGGACAACGGCGCGGAGGAACATCGCGACTACGACGCCAACTCCATCGAGGTGTTGGAAGGTTTGGAAGCGGTCCGGCTTCGACCCGGGATGTACATCGGTGAGACCGACACCACCGGTCTTCACCACCTTGTGTACGAGGTCGTAGACAACTCCGTCGACGAAGCGTTGGCCGGTCACGCCTCGCGAACCGTGGTCACCATCCACGTCGACGGTTCGATCCGCATCAGCGACGACGGGCGAGGCATCCCCGTCGATTGGAAAGACGACCAGAACAAGAGCGCGGCCGAGGTGGTGATGACCGTGCTCCACGCCGGCGGCAAGTTTTCGAGTGAGACCTACAAACACTCCGCCGGTCTGCACGGCGTGGGTGTCTCGTGCGTTAATGCGCTGTCGCAGTGGCTGGAGCTCGAGATCCATCGAGACGGTCGCGTTCACTGGATGCGTTTTGAGCGCGGCACACCGGTATCGCCGTCGGGCTCCGCCGACGCGCCGCTGACCGTTCGAGGCGACACCGACCGCCGGGGCACCCTCATCACGTTCATGCCCGACGAGACGATCTTCAGCACGACGACGTTCAGCTTCGATCGGTTGGCGGCTCGACTGAGCCAGCTTGCGTTCCTCAATAAAGGGCTGACCATCGAGCTCGCCGACGAGCGGGACGATCGCAAGGAGACATACTTCTACGAGGGAGGCATCGTCTCTTACGTCGAGCATCTCAATCGCAAGCGGGAGCCGCTTCACAAAGACATCGTCTACTTCGAGTCCCTGATGGAGGTATCGGGGCCCGAGGGCAACAAGGTCGAGGTCGAAGTCGAAGTCGCGATGCAGTGGACCTCGGCGTATAACGAGAACATCTACTGCTTCGCCAACAACGTGTACAACGACGAGGGGGGAACCCATTCGAGCGGGCTTCGCTCCGCCCTGACCCGTACCCTCAACGCCTACGCATCCAAGCAGAACCTTCTCAAGGGACTCAAGGAGCCACCGACGGGGGACGACGTTCGCGAAGGATTGACGGCGGTGGTGGCGGTCAAGATGGCGGACCCCAAGTTCGACTCCCAGCCGAAACACAAGTTGCTCAACACCGAGGCGAAGAGCGCCGTGGAGTCCCTGGTCGGGGCTCGCCTGGGCGCCTTCCTGATGGAGAATCCGACGACCGCAAAGACCGTGGTGGGCAAGATCTGCGATGCAGCCCGAGCCCGCATCGCGGCGCGCCAGGCTCGAGAGCTCGTCCAGCGTAAAGGCGCCCTATCGAGCACGTCGCTGCCCGGCAAGCTCGCCGACTGTCAGGAAAAGAACCCTGAGCACTGCGAAATCTACATCGTAGAGGGCGACTCCGCCGGTGGCTCGGCAAAACAAGGGCGAGACCGAAAGTTCCAGGCGATTCTGCCTCTGCGGGGCAAGATCCTCAACGTCGAAAAGGCGCGAGTCGATAAGATGCTCTCTTCTCAAGAGATTGTCACCTTGATCACCGCGCTCGGGACGGGCATCGGTCCCGAAGACTTCACGTTGACCAAGCTTCGATACGGCCGCGTGATCATCATGACCGACGCCGACGTCGACGGCAGTCATATCCGTACCCTGCTGCTCACGTTCTTCTATCGCCAGATGCCGGAGCTGGTCGAACACGGACATCTATACATCGCTCAGCCGCCTCTGTACCGAATCGCGAAGGGCAAGAAGGAATTCTACGTCAAGGACGACGAGGCCCGCGACGATTACCTGCTCGCGAACGGAATCGATGGCGTGGTCATGAAAACCGCCGACGGCGAAGAGTTGTCGGGCGAACACCTCAAGAACGTGGCGAAAGCCGTGTTGCGGTACCAAAAGGAACTGGAAGTGACGGACCGCCGGCGCGACCAGCGGATCGTCGACGCCCTGATTCGTGCCACGCCTCTCCAGCTGGAGTCGCTGCGACCCGCGTCGGCGGTGGGAGACGACGCGGCCTGGGACCCCGAGGACATCGAGGCCAAGGTTCTGGCCCCCATGCGGTCATGGCTGCAGACCCATCAGCCCGAGGCCCTCGACAAACTGCACGGCACGATCGTCGAGAAAGACGGCACCTTGGAGATCCACTTCGAGTCGCGGCGTCAGGGCGCGCGCCGCCGAACGGTCATCGACAGCACCTACCTCGCCAGCGGCGAGTTCGCCCATCTTCGCGCCCTGGCCAAGAACTTCAAAGACCTGACCGCACCCTACACGCTGCAGCGCGACAACGGAGAGCCGATGCCCTTCGACACCGTCGATGAGACGGTCGAGAAGCTGGAAGACGTCGGCTCCAAAGGGGTCAACATTCAGCGCTACAAAGGGCTCGGGGAGATGAATCCGGAGCAGCTGTGGGAGACGACGATGAATCCCGAGAATCGGGTCATTCTCCAGGTCCAGATGAGCAAGACCGATACAGAGAATGATATCTTCGAAACCCTGATGGGTGACCAGGTAGAACCGCGACGCGAATTTATCGAGCACAACGCGCTCGATGCCGCCCGAATCGACGTTTGAGGTTCTGGCCTTGGTTTCGTTACGCGCGGCGTCCGGTCCATCCGTCCTTCTGGTCGGACTCATCGCGTGCCAGCCGCCGCCGTCGGTGCAGGCCGTGGATCGGTGGTTAACGGCGTACGCCGACGGTGACGTCGATGCGATGGTTGCGAACACCGCTCCCGCGGACCGGGCGCTGGTTCGCCAGGCGATGGCCTCGCCGTCCACGACGAGCTCACTGGCCCTCGCCTTGCCGCCGCGGCCGCTCAGCCACGAGCTGATAGAAATCGAGAGCAAGGCGCCCGGCCGCCATGTCGTTTTGACCCGCGTCGAGATGAAGAATCCTCTTCCGTTCATGTCGGAGCGCGTCGGGCAACGGCTGGAGATCCCTAAGACCAGAAACCGCCGCCGTCGATTCCTGTCTGTGCAGGCTTCGGACGGTCCGTGGGGGGTTCAGTTGGATCTGGCCCAGGTGATCAAGCGGACGGCGTTCGTGCGCCGCTTTCAGGCCGCCGTCGCCTCTGGCGACCTGAAGGGGGCCGAAGCCATGCTCGACAACGTGCCGGCTCCGCCCGACGAAGCGAACGCGCTGAGCAAAAAAGACCGTCTCGCGGACACCCTACGCCAATCGCTGAAGGAGGCGGCCAAAGCGCCGCCGACCTCCGTGCCGATCTCCCCGCCGAGCGCCGCCCCGGCGCCGTCGGCCGCCGAGTCGCCCCCAGCCGAGTGACTCGTCGCGCCCAGACGGCGGCACGGTCCTCCTCAGGCCCGACAAGCGTCGGCGGCCGGCGCGAGGTCGTGATTCGCCGATTGGTCTCCGCACGCGGGGCAGGTTGGATCTTTGCGCACGTTGAGGGTGCGCCATCGCCCGCTCAGGGCGTCGAACTGACTGAGGCGGCCAGCCAGCGGTTCTCCGAGCTCCAGGAGCAGCTTGAGCGTCTCGAGGGCCTGGAGGGTGCCGATGACCCCCGGCAACACGCCGAGGACCCCGGCTTCCGCGCAGTTCGGCGCCAGCTCCGGCGGCGGCGGACGGGGATAAAGACAACGGTAGCAGGCGTCCGACGGCGACGCGGAGAACACGCCGACCTGCCCTTCGAACTGGTAAATGCTTCCGTGGACGTTCGGCAGGCCTCGTTGCACGCAGGCATCGTTGACGAGATAGCGGGTGGAGAAATTGTCGCTGCCGTCGACGACCACATCCCAGCCCGCATCGAGGATCCGGTCCGCGGTCTCCGCGGTGAAGGCTTCGCGGAATGAGATCACCTCCACGTCGGGGTTGAGGTCCCGGATCGCCCGGCCCGCAGAATCCACCTTGGCCACATCGGTGTCCGCGTCCCGGTGCAGGATTTGCCGCTGGAGGTTGGAGCGGTCCACGACGTCGGGGTCGACGACACCTAGGCTCCCCACGCCGGCCGCGGCGAGATACAAGGCGACAGGGGAGCCGAGCCCGCCGGCCCCGATGAGCAGCACCCGGGCCTCGAGGAGGCGCAGCTGACCTTGTTCGCCGACTGACGGAAGTAGCAGATGTCGACGATACCGGGCTTTTTGGTCGTCGGTGAGCTGCGGGGGAACGATCCACGGCCGCCCCGAGGCTTTCCATCCGTCGAACCCGCCGGCCAGCGATCGGACGTCGACGTAGCCCATCTGACGGAGTGTCGCCGCCGCGAGCAGCGACCGGGTGCCGCTCGCGCAGTACACGATGACGGGGCGATCGCGATCGCTGGCCAGGGTCTCGATACGGAGCTCCAAGAAGCCGCGGGGGATGGTGATCGCCTCGGCGAGTCGGCCGGCCGCGACTTCCTCCGCCTCCCGAACGTCCAACGCCACGGCACCGGCGGCGAGCAAGGCTTCGGCGCCGGCGGGGTCGACCTGTGTCACCGCGGCTTTGGCCGCATCGATGAGCTGTTGCCGGTTCATCGGGGTCATGGAATCGACAGCTTAGCCGCTCGCCAATTAATCGACAGCGTCGACCTCATGACACTGCGCGTGAGAGCAGTATTTCTCAATACGATCGACCGAATCGGTCGAATGCATGAGGATATTCCAACTTTGAGCACTCAGTTCGCCGAAACTGCAACAGTCGGGAAATTGACAGCTGAGTCCCAGATTTGGATGCCGACCTAGCTTGGAACACTTGGCACGGTGCCTGCTCTACCGGAGTCCATGCCGGGAGCCACCGCCCGTCGTGATCGCGACGCCGAAATCATGCAGTACGTGCCCCTCGTCTATAAGGTGGTGCGGAACATTACCAACCGCATGCCATCGTTCATGGACCGGGAAGCCCTCGTCGGCGCGGGCATGGTGGGCCTGATGAGCGCGGTTCGCAAGTACGACGCCAGCAAAGGCGTGGCGTTCGAAGCGTACGCCCGCATCCGGATTCGAGGCGCGGTGCAGGACGAGCTGCGGACCATGGACCACCTCACGCGGGGCCAGCGGAAATCGACCCGCAGCATTCACGAGGCCCGCGAAGACCTTCAGAAGAAGAACGGGGCTCCCGTGGACGACCTCGAGCTCGCCCACGACGCCAAGCTGACGGTGGAAGAGGTTCAGCAGGGTGCGCTGCTGAGGGCCCCTCCGCAGGCTGTCGACCCCGCGGACCTGGATCAGCAGAACCTGAGCAATCCGTGGCAGGAGAGCGAATCGACCGAGGAGCGCGTCGCGCGCCGCGAGCAGCTGGAGTTGGTCCGGGCGGCCCTTCGGCGTCTGCCCGAGCGCGACCAGACGATCATGGGCCTCTACTACGAGGAGGAGCTGACGCTGGAGGAGATAGGGACGATCATCAACGTCTCCCAGTCCCGCGTCAGTCAGCTGATCGGCAAGGTGAAGCGAAAGCTGCGGGCGGAACTGGCCGAGGCCGCTTGAGCCGGTCGCCTATCGTTCGCGCCGCTGCCGAGCGCTGACTCGTCGCCGCCGCGCGTTCAGGAGAACTCGGCCACCGACTCTACCGGGTGCAGCGTCTCGTAGATTCTTGCATAGGCGACCTGAACCCGGTCGTCGGCCAATTCGGCGCCCGCCAACCCGTACAGCCACGATGCCAGCCTCTCCGACGTGGGATTGAACGGGAAGACCGTCAGCTTCATCCCGCCCGGGAAACGATTGGTCGCCCCGTGGAGCGTCAGCCCCTCGGGCTCCGGAAACGTCCGGTCCCCATGGATCACCGCGCGAGAGGCCAGCAGGCGCTCACCGACCGGTGCTAGCAGCATAGCCACCTCTTCGTAGGTGTCGGCGCCGACGGCGAGGCTATGGTCCAGCAGCTGAAAGCACGGCAGCAACACCCGACGCTTCAGCTCGCCGAAGTCGATGACGAAACCCTCCCCGTCGAGGCGTTCCGCCTGCAGCCCGACCTCGAACTTCCATGTATGGCCGTGGAGGTTCACGCAGGGCCCGCTATGTCCCCGAACATGGTGCGAGAAGCTGATGTCGATACTTCGGTGGATGCGGTACATCCGGCTCTCCGAGTGAGATAGGAACGCCCCGATGAGGTCGGGTTGTCAAACATCGGTGGAGTTCGATCGATGAGGGGAACGTTCGTTGACCACGACATCCGCCGTCTGATTGAGGATGGTCACCTCAGTTGTGACGATCCTCAGACTCGGGTCCAGCCCGCGTCCCTCGACCTGACCCTGGCCGAAGAGGCGTACTCCGTCCCGGGCTCCATGTTGCCCCTTCCCGGGGAGCGGGTCGGGGATCTGGTCCGGCGCTTTGCCCGGCGCCGAATCGACCTCGGGCAGCCCGAGACCCTGGTCCGGGGTCAGGTGTACGTGGCTCGCCTGCGCGAGCACGTGCGCCTTCCGACGTTGGTGGCCGCCTACTGCAACAACAAGAGCAGCACCGGTCGCATCGACCTGCAGACCCGAGTCCTGACCGATGGGAACCCCCGATACGACCGCCTGCGACGGGGATACGAGGGCGATCTGTGGTTGGAGCTGATCCCCAAGAGCTTCGACATTCGTCTGAAGGCGGGGGACAGCCTCAATCAGGCCATCTTCTACGAGGAGCGGTCGTTCGTGACCAATGAGGCGCTGCGCACGCTGCACGCGCGACACCCGCTCCTGTACGACCCTGACGGCACCCCGCTCGCGGCGGCCGACCCCGCGCTGACCACCGCCGAAGACGGCGTGCTGCTGACGCTGGATCTTCAGCAGCCGATCGTCGGCTACGTGGCCAAGAAGAGCTATCGACCGATCGATTTGGCCCACGTCTTCCGCCATCCTCCGCAGCAGTTCTTCGAGCCGATATCCGCCCCCGAAGACGGTGCGCTGTACCTGTCTCGAGAGGCGTTCTACATCTTCAGCACGTTCGAGTACGTCTCGGTGCCCCCCGACTGCGCCGTCGAGATGCTTCCCTACGACACCAGTGCGGGCGAGTTTCGCGCCCACTACGCCGGCTTCTTCGATCCCGGCTTCGGGCACGGAGAACGAGGCCAGATCTGTGGCACCCCCGCCGTCCTGGAGGTGCGTCCATACGAGGACGACCTCATCGTTCGCCATCGGCAGCCGGTCTGCAAAATGGCGTACGAGCAACTGACGGGCCGGCCCGACGCCCTGTACGGCGCCGGTATTCGGAGCCACTACGCCCGTCAGCGCGGCCCCAGGCTCTCGAAATTCTTCATTCCCGAGCCCTAGCCGCCCACGGCTTCCCGGATACCCTGAGGCATTCTGCGTGGTCGAGGTTAACGAACCGGCGGTCGAGGGTGGCCGCCACGGCTTGGCAGGGCAAGTTGCGGCGATAAGACGCGGACCGCGGAGAGTGCATCCTAACGGGGCGGATGGCCTTCGGCCGCGGCCCCCCGGTGATTGCGCCCCTTCTAAACGCCGGATAGTGTCCTGCGCGAGGCTCCAGACGATGTCCCGTTATTACCTCTGCTCGATCATCTCGCTGACCATCGCCGTCGGCGCCCTCCTGGGCTGCACCGACGAGTGCGAGCGTGCCGGCGACTGCCTGCGGGATGAGGTCTGCTTCGACGGCTCCTGTGAACCGGCGCTCAGCAGCGCGGCGACCTGTCAGAGCAACGCCGACTGCAACGGAGGGGTCGCGCAGCAGGATGACCCGCCGCGCATCTGCGTCTCCGGCGGGTGCATCATCAACCCCGGCGCCGTCGATCAGCAGTGCAACGTATTGCCGTTATGCTTCAACCGCGGGGAGGCATCCTTGATGCTCACCCCGCAGACGATGACCGCCACCACCGGAAATACGGTCCAAGATCCCGACCAAGCTGCCCCGATGAGCGCCGTCGTTGCCATCGACCTCGTCGGCACGCCCCGGCTCAACATCGTGGGCACCAACGCCACGACCATGCCCCAGCGTCAGATGTGCATCGTTCTGGAACCGGCCTCATCGAGCTGCGAGCGGATCCAGATCTCGGTCGGCGACCCGGCCGCGGCGGGCACCGACATCTACGAGACGACCAACTGCACCGCCAACCTCGCCAGCATCATGGGGGACATCGAGGGCAACGTCAGCGGTCGGGTAGAAAACTGCGCGGGGGACTCGTTCAACGCGGCGGCGGAATTCGACGTCGCGATTCAGTAGACATCAGACGAGCCATGAACGTCGTTCACATCTCTGGATCGAATGCAACACCTGGGCTTCGCGGAACCATCCCCGGGTCCGAGCGGGCGTATTAATCGGAACCGAAGGTGTCGGGTATGCGCCCGACCCGATGCTTACTTTTGCGTTGAGTTTCGGACTTGACTATAGACCACCACCAATGGCCCGCACCCCGCTCGCGGACGACTTGATCGCCATTTACAAGGAGGCGCTGGATGCTTCGCATGCTGGCAAGGCCGTCGAGGCGCGCCTGCAGGTGTCCAGCGGGGCCATTCGAGCCGGACGGCGGGCGATCGCGCTCGACCGGGTGGAGCGCGTAGGCATCGTATCGGTCGGCAAAGCCGCGCCCGCGATGGCGGAAGCGGTCCCCGATGCCATCAAGGAGAAGATGACCTTCGGGCTCATCGTCACCAAAGAGGGCTACGGTCGAGGCGTCGAGGGCTTCGAGATCCGCGAAGCCGGCCATCCGATCCCCACCCGGGATTCGGTCCGCGCGACCGACGAGGTGGTCGAGCTGGTCTCCGAGCTCGGCGAAGAAGACCTGCTGTTGGTGCTCATCTCCGGTGGCGCCAGCGCGCTGCTCACCTCTCCCGTCTCCGACATCGGGCTCAACGACACCATCGACCTCACGCACCTGATGCTCCGGTCCGGCATGGACATCGGCAGCATGAACATGGTCCGGGCCCACCTATCGCGGGTGAAGGGCGGCCGGCTGGCGGTCTCCGCGGCCCCCGCGTCCGTGCTCACCCTGGCCTTGTCCGACGTGCAGGACGACAAGTTGCCCGCGATCGGCGGCGGGCCCACGGTGGCGGACCCGTCCCGCTACCGCGATGCGATCTCCGCCCTCAAGAAGGTCCAGATCTGGGACGACGCGCCGGAGAGCGTCCGCGAGTACCTCGAGGCCGGCAATCGGGGTGAGATCCCCGAGTCTCCGAAGCCGGGCGACCCTCGCCTTTCCCGGGCGTTCGCGGCCGTGGTCGGGGGTCCGAGAACCTTGCTGCGCGCCGCGGCCCGCGTGGCCCGGACCATGGGTCTGAGGGTCCGGTGCGCGACGAAACGGGTCGAGGGCCCGGTGGAGGAGCTGGTCGAGAAGTACATGGCCCGCGCCGGCTCCATGGTCCGCAGCGGCACGGGGCGCGAGGTGTTCGTTGCCGTCGGCGAACCTACGGTTCGCATCGAGGATCCCGCCGTCGGCGACGGCGGGGGCGGTCGGAGCCAGCATCTGTCCCTCCTGATGGCGAAGGCGATGGCCGGCGACGAGCATATGGCGTTCCTCGCGGCCGGCACCGACGGCACCGACGGTCCGACCAACGCGGCGGGGGGTATCGTCGATGGTCATTCCGTCAACGCCCTGCAGGCGGCGGGGATCGATGTCGACCGTGCCCTGGAGACCTACCAGAGCTACGATGCCTTAGGGGCGGCGGACCTGCGCCTGGAAACCGGGCCCACCGACACCAACGTCACTGATCTCCACCTGCTCGCTGTCGAAGGGAAGACCACGGCCCGTAAGAAGAAGTAGGTCCGGAGCCGACCGCAGACCTCGTGGGGGTGGGCTGACCCCGTTCAGGTGCGCACCCGGACCGCGACGATGGTCAGATTGTCAGGCTTGCCCTGCAAGAGGGTCATTCGCCGCAATACCATACGCGCGAGCCGATTCACGCCGACCTCGGCCGATCGCGCCTCGGCCAACGTCGCGCCGATCGTCCGCAGCTCCAGCCCTGCGTCGAGCAAGCCGTCGGATCCCAACACAATCCAATCACCTTCGTTCAGTCGCCATTCGTAGGTGTCCAACCCGGGCCCTTCCGGAGTGAGCCCCACCGCGTGAACGAGACAGCCAACCCCGAACGGCGACTGGGCTTCGTGCTTGTCGGTCATCGAGCGAACCTCTCCGGACCGATCGAAGTGAATGGCCGCCGAGTCCCCCGAATTGACGATCGTCGCCCGATCGTCTCGGGCCACGAGGAGGACAGCGGTGGTCACCTCGCCTTCGCCGCGCGCGACGAGGGCTTCGTGCGCTTCGGTGACCGCGGCGTCGAGACGATCGCCGACCATCGCGAATTCGCCGGACGCGATGTCCTTGAACGCCTGGAAGGCGACCTTGGCCGCCAGCCCGGACGCCGCGCCACGAACCTGGCCTCCGAGACCACCGGCCTGGTCGAAGGCCGACGCATAGACGGCCCCCTTCTCGTCGGCGTACAGACCGGCCCCATCTTCGTTGTAGGCCGCGTAGCCTCGACCTCGCGACGAGTACACCGCGCCTTCGAATGTCGGGGTGTCGACGGGGAGCGCGCCCTTCGTTTGACGGCCGCCCGCGACCCACAGCGTCGTGTCTTCTGCCGCCGCCAAGCGCTCGATCGGCGCCGTCGCCAACGCGGTGCGGCGAGCGGCCTCGGTGGTCTTGACGTTGACGAATGTGAGCCAGGACAGCAGCACGAACTACGCAGATGTTATCAGCTTTTTGCGTCGGTGGTCGGTGCAGGCCCAGGCGGCGCAATCTGATCTGGCACGCGCGAGGTTCCTGCTTTCGACCGTGCCAGTCGTTGACCCGCTCACCTGACGCTGAAAGTCTTCAGCGTCAATGAATCCCCTTCAAGCTCTCGAAAGCCATGGGCAGAGCGTCTGGTTCGACCATATCCAGCGAAGCTTGATCTGGACCGGGCAGCTGCATCGCATGGTCGCCGAGGATGGCCTGCGCGGGGTGACGAGCAACCCCGCGTCCTACGAGCAGGCGATGGGGGACTCGGCGGACTATGGCCCCGCGCTGGCCGCCCTGGTCGCCGACGGCCTCGGGGCGCACGAGGCCTACGAGCAACTCGCGGTCGACGACCTGCGGTGGGCGTGCGATGTCCTCCAGCCCGTCTATTACGAGACGGACGGTCGGGACGGCTTCTGTTGTCTCGGTGTGTCTCCGCATGCCGCCGACGACCCGATGGAGACGCTCGATGAGGCCAACCGACTGTGGGAACTGATCGGTCGCGACAATCTCATGATCAAGATCCCCGCCACGCAGGCTGGGTTGTCCGTGCTGCCCGAGCTGATCGTCCAGGGGATCAACGTGAACATGACCCTGCTGTTTTCGGTGCAGCGGTATCGGCAGGTCCATGCCGCGTACGTGCGGGGCATCGAGGAGCTGGTGCGCGCGGGTGGCGATCCGTCGTCGGTCGCCTCGGTGGCCTCCTTCCTCGTGAGCCGGATCGACTCGATGGTCGACGCGGAGATCGACGCGCGTCTGGCGAGCGCGGCCGGCGATCAACGGACCACCTTGGCGAGCCTGCGCGGTCAGACCGCGATCGCCAGCGCGAAGCTCGCCTATCAGGCCTACCGGGAGACCGTCGGATCCGAGCGCTGGTTGGCCTTGGCCGCCGAAGGCGCGCGTCCCCAACGTCTGCTCTGGGCCAGCACCTCCCCGAAGGATCCGACGTTTCGGGACGTGAGGTACGTCGAGAGCCTCGTCGGGCCAGACACGGTCACCACCTTACCTGCTTCGACCTACGCTGCGTTTCAAGACCATGGTGACGTCACTTCCACCCTGACCAGCGGGCTCGATCGGGCGGAGGCGACCCTGCACGACCTGGCGGCGGTGGGCATCCAGGTGGCGGAGGTGGCGCAGGGCTTGGAGGAGGAAGGCGTGCGCGCATACGCGGAGGCCCACGACCGCCTGATGGCTGCGATCCAGGAGGCTCGGGTGATGATCATGGGCGACGCTCAGCCCGCGATGGACCTGAGTCTCGGCGTTCACGAAGACGCCGTCGAAGCCCGGACGACCGACCTCGACGAATTGGGGTTTATTCGGCGGCTCTGGGGACGCGACGGCTCGCTGTTCACCGACGAGGGAACCGACGCGGAGCCGGCGATGGGCTGGTTGGATATCGTCGAGGTCATGGGTCCCTACACCGAGCATCTGACCCAGTTCCAGGCCCGGCTGGAGGCCGAGGAAGTCGAGTCGGTGGTGCTCATGGGCATGGGGGGCTCCAGTCTCGCCGCCGACGCGCTGATTCGAACGTTCGGCCAGCTGGACGGCTCGCCGGAGGTGCTGGTGCTCGACTCTACGGTCCCCGCCCAGATCCGCGCCGTGGAGGCAGAGATCACCCCCGAAGAGACGGTGTTCATCACCGCCTCCAAGAGCGGAACGACGACCGAGCCCCTCGCCCTGCACGCCTACTTTCGGG
>JANQQN010000277.1 GCA_028289325.1 Myxococcota bacterium
GTACGGCGGCGGTTCTTCCGGCCCGCCTCGGTCACCGTGCGGCGGAGGTCCGTCCTCACGCAAAGCCGGCGGAGGTCCGTCCTCACGCAACGCCGGTGATGCCGCGGTCACCGCTTCCGGCGACCCGGCGAGCCCCGGGTCCACGAGGGGCGGCGGCGGTGGGGCCGGCGGCGGCTGAATCCCCGTTCGCACGGCCCATTCGAGCTCGACCCGAAGCTGCCGAATCAGGTCGTGGAGCTCTTCTGCGCTCATGAGCCCGACCTTTGTCGCCTCAGCTCGAGCACCTGATCAAGAACGAAGTCCGCGACCCCCGCCTTGTCGGCGGGTCCGAAGGGCACCGGCGGCGCCGACGCGGTGATGGCCAGGACCTCGGTCTCGCCGGCGCCGAAGCCCCGATCCGGCCCCACTCGATTGGCGATCACCACGTCGCAGCCCTTGCGGCTGAGCTTCGCCTGCGCGTGGCGAACGACGTCATCGGTTTCGGCGGCGAAGCCGACGATGGTGACCGACGCCGACCGCGGTCGCAGCCGTGCGGAGAGGGTCGCCAAGATGTCTGGGTTTTCGGCCAGCGCGAGGGTGGCCGCGGCGGGGTCGCTACGCTTCAGTTTGCGAGGCCTGGGGTCCGCGGGTCGATAGTCGCTGACGGCGGCGGTGGCGATCAGGACGTCGATATCGTCGGCCGCCGCCTCCGCCGCAGCGAGCATGTCGACCGCGGATTCGACCCGGGTCAGGGCCACCGACGGTACGCTGGGCGCCAAGTGGGTGGGCCCGAGCACGACCCGAACCCGGGCCCCCCGTTCGGCCGCGCGATCCGCGATGGCCAGCCCCATCGCGCCCGTCGACCGATTCGTGAGAACCCGAACAGGATCGATCGGCTCCCACGTTGGACCGGCGGTCACGAGGATGGTCAGACCCTCGAGATCCGTCCGTTGCGCCGCGCCATCGCCGAGCACCGCGTCGACGATCCGCTCCGGCGCCCACATTCGCCCGTCGCCGGTGCGGCCGGACGCAAGGTCCCCCGTCGTCGGCCCCAGGAATCGAACCCCGCGCCCCTGAAGGGTCGCCACGTTGGCCTGGGTCGCCGGATGACGCCACATGTTGGACTCCATGGCCGGCGCGACCCACACCGGTGCGCTCGTAGAAAGAAGGGTTGCAGTGAGCGCATCGTCGGCGAACCCGTGGGTGTAGCGCGTTATAAAGTTCGCCGACGCAGGCGCGATCAGGATGCGATCGGCGGCGTACGCATCCTCGACATGCTCGATTTTGCGCAGATCTTCTCCGCTCATGCCCCATACGGTCCGTCGCGCAGGTCGGCCGGTTACAGCCTCAAAGGTGAGAGCAGTCACGAAGTGACTGGCGCCGTCGGTCAGCATGGCTTGCACATCTGCGCCGCGCTTCTTTAACAACCGAGCGACCTCGACGGCTTTGTACGCCGCGATACTGCCTGTGACCCCGAGGACGACCCGCAAACCCACCTGCATACGCTACCGCGGCCGCGTCGATCCGAAAACGAGATGAACCCGGCGCGAGACCATTCGTCTCCACCGTGAGCCAAGTCACCGGCCTTAACAGCACACAATGGGGGAGATGGCTATGTCGACAGCGCCCGCTATAGCCGTTAAGCAGTAAGGTAGGTCGCCCTCGATGTCGCTCGCACTAGACACCATGTCGGCGAATCCCGAAGGACTCCCCGAGAGGTACGCCGAGCGATTGACGGCGCTAAACGTTGAACACCAGCGAGGCATCGGAAGATTCCGCAAACGTCTCGAAGATTTCGTCGAGCAGGCCATGTTGACGGCCCAGCAGGCGCAGGTGGTCATCGAACATCTCCTTCGCCTGGGAGAGCGGGGCCGAAATCCCGCCAACACCGGCAACATCGAAGATCTGTTCTGCTACACCCTCCAGGACACCGGCGACCCGATTCGCGCCTACGCCCAAGCCCTGGCCGACTCGGTGAAGGTCGTTCCAATGGACCCCGACGCGCGGCTCTTCCCGGTCATCCGACGTGGGGAGCAGGCGTATCACCGGGTCGGCGATCTGACCCACCTCACCGAAGGGGATCGGATGCTGGTCGCCCACACGATGGTCGCCTACGGCGACGCGGAGATGTGGGAATCGGCGTGTCAGCTGGTCCGTCTGACCCTGAAGGCCGACGCCGAAGACGCCGTACAGCGGCAAGTCGCCCGCATGGCGGTGCAGTCGCAACACCTCCCGAGTTCATCGTTCATTCTCGCTCGAGCCGCCTCCCTGACCATCGAGTGCCGTCCGCTGTACGAAGCCGCGGGATACTCGGAAGCCGACATCGTGGCCGCGCAGGCGTTCTACGATACGTGCGCCGAGTTCGAGCCGCGGTGGGCCGCGGACTTCGGCGACGGTCGCGTCCCTCTCGACCAGCATTGGGAACGATGGCGCGAGCGATACCTGTCCGCGCGGGCCAAGCTTCCCGCGGAGCTCATCTACCAACTCTCCAGCGACACCCTGACCAACTTCCTCGACGGCACCCTCGAGTCGGGCAAATGGACCGATGCATCGGTGACCTTCGGCGGCGTCGACCGGGTCGAAGACCTGCCGACGGCGCTGGCGCGCATCGTCAATCAATACATCGCCGAACACATCGCGCTACACGACCGGCCGGCGAGCGACCTGACCGTCGCCTGCGCCGAGCCGCTGCGCCCGTGGGGCATCGCATTCCGGAACGACCGAGCGGTGGTCATATCCGAGCGGCCCGAGAAAGCGGACTTGCTGCGAGAACAGTTCGAAGCCGCCTGGAACCGCAAGCAGAACAGCGCCCGCCACTCGGTGTGACCCTTCCAAAAGCTTGTCGGGATCGCGGGGCTCCGGTACGACAGGAACCGGCCCATGGCTCACGCCCCCGACGACATCATCGTGCCGCTGTCCCCGGTATTGCGGCACGTCCTGGAGGAAGCGAGGGATATTTCCGAAGGAACGGGCCAGCCCGTAACTTCCGCCCACGTCCTCCTTGCGTTCTTCGTGAGCCGAAACCCCGCCGAACGGCTGCTCCGCAGCCGAGGCATCGATGAAGACGGTCTGCTCGACCTGCACGACCCCGCGGCGAAGGAGCCTCGGGTCGCCCTACGGGAAGTCGTCGCGAAGGGCTCTCAGATGGCCGCCGGCTGCGGCGCCACCGAGGTCGATTGCCTCCACGTACTGGTGGCCATGACCCGACACCGGCAGTCGATCGCTTTTCGCCTCCTGTCGGCGGTCGAACCGAAGCTCGGTCACCTCCGTACGCGGGCGCTGACCATCCTGACCGGCGCCGTGCCGCGATGGATGTCCAAGCGCGCCCGCGGTGACGGCACGGCCGAGGAGCGGGCATCGGTCGGGGTCAGCACGCCCCCCCGCCGCGCGGAGAAAGGGCGAAAGCCGGCGATCAGCTGGACGCCTCGGCTGGTCCCTCCCACCCCCGGGCATCGGCGGATCCACACCCCGCCTCACCCGCGCCGGCGTCCGGAACCCGGTCCTTCTCGACCGAGCCTCGCCAAGCCGTCGACGGTGCCGCCCGCCGCCCCATCGGAGCCCGTGGCTCGAGGCCGCATCGAAACACCGCCAGCGCCGGCCCCCTCGACCCCGAAGGTGCACGCCGAACCCCAACCCCGGCCGCCACCGCCGACGCCGCCCGCGCCTTCACGACCGAAGAACGCGATCGCCCCGGCCCCTCGCGCGACCGACCAACCTCCGTCCGACCCGACGGACGGACCGCCCATCGATCCCGCGGCGCCGTGGGTCCTGGATCCCGAGAGTTATCCGTGGCTCACGAGCCTTGGCCGCAATCTGTCCGCGGCGGCGGCCAGAGGAGAGCTCGACACGGTCGTCGGGCGAGACCGCGAGGTCGAGACCCTCATCGACATTCTCGGCAAGCGGCGAAGCAACAACCCACTGCTGCTCGGCGAGCCGGGGGTCGGTAAGACCGCGGTCGTCGAGGGCCTGGCCCTTCGCCTGGTCCGCGACGACCTCCACCGCCTGGGCCGAAAGATCCTCGTCGCCCTCGACGTCGGAGCCCTGCTGGTCGGGACCCACCTGCGCGGGTCCTTCAGCGAGAAGATGCAAGGGGTCAAAGAGGAGGTCCGCCGATCTCGAGGCCGGGTCATCGTCTTCTTCGACGAGATGCATACGTTGGTCGGGGCCGGCTCGACGGGAGACGGCCCCCAGGACGCCGCCAACGAGCTCAAAACGGCGCTCGCAAGGGGCCACTTCCCGTGCGTGGGCGCCACCACCTCCCGCGAATTCAAGACCCATATCGAGCCCGACCCCGCCCTCGCCCGTCGCTTCGTGCCCGTGTTGATCCGGGAGCTATCGTCCGAGCAGACCCTGGAGATGCTCGAGAAGGTCCTCCCCGCCTATGCCCAACACCACCGGGTCGCGTATCGACCCGACGCGCTTCGGGCCGCCGTCGACCTGTCGGTTCGCTACCTGACCGAGCAGTGCCTGCCGGACAAAGCGCTCACCCTCCTCGATCTCGCGGGCTCGCGAGCCGCGCGCAAAGGTCAGCCCCGAGTCGACGATCGACTGGTCGCCGAGCTGGTGGCGGAACGGGTCGACCTGCCCGTAGAACGACTGCTCGGCTCGGACCGCGAGCGCTTGCTGAATCTCGAACAGCACCTCGCCGCGGCGGTGGTCGGTCAAGGCCACGCGCTGCAGCGGATCGCGGCCGTCGTTCAGCGCAACGCGGCGGGCTTTCGCGGTCACCGTCCTGCGGGCAGCTTTCTGTTCGTCGGCCCCACTGGGGTCGGCAAGACCCAGACCGCCAAGGCCTTGGCTAAGCTCCTGCACGGCCGGGAGTCGGCGCTGTTGCGCATCGACCTGTCCGAGTTCGGCGAGTCCCACAGCGCGGCCCGGCTCATCGGCGCGCCGCCCGGTTACGTCGGCCACGACGCCGGCGGCCAGCTCACGGAGGCGGTTCGTCGCCAGCCGGGCCGGGTCGTCCTGTTCGACGAACTCGAGAAAGCCCACCCCGACGTCCTGCAGGTCCTCTTGCAGATCCTCGACGATGGGCGGCTCACCGACGGTCACGGCCGCACGGTCAGCTTCGCGGACTGCTTGGTGGTCATGACCTCCAACCTCGGCGCCGACCTCCACAAGGCCGGGCGGGGGATCGGCTTTGTCAGCGCGCGTCCGGCCGCCGATCACGACCGACGGATCCTGGAGGCCGCGCGCAGCGCCCTCGCCCCCGAGCTGTGGGGACGGATCGACGAACGGATCGTCTTTCGCCCCCTCACCCCCACCGACGTTCGGCGCGTCGCCCGGCTGCTGGCTGCCGACAGCAGTCGGCGCCTGAATCATGAACGGGGCATCACCTACGAGCTCGACGACAAAGCCATCGACTTCCTCGTCGTTCAAGGAGGCCACGACCTTCGGTTGGGCGCTCGGCCCATGCGTCAGGTGCTCGCCCGCCTCATCGAAGCCCCTATCGCGCAGCGCATCCTGGAAGGCCGGCTTCGCGCTGACGAGCGGGTTCGCGTGTCGACTCGCAGGGACGGCTCCCTGATCTTCGTCGTCGAGGACGGCACATCCCTCAGCCAACGACCCGCCGCCCGCTGAGCCTCCCGCCGCGACCGCGGCCCGCGCGCCATCTTGCTCCCCGGGGGCGAGCCGGCGATCCTCGACCCGTGCGCGGACTCCTCGTGATGACCGTCGGCCTGTGGGGCTGTAGCGACCTCGACGTCCTGACCGCAACCTTCGACGACGAGCTGGTCGAAGCCCAGGCGCGCGCGGTGGCCCTGAAGGTCGTCGACGACGCCGACTGCGCCACCCTGCTGCAAGTCGAGCACGCGCAGGTCGAGCGCGTGGCCAGCGTCCTCGCGGTTCGAGAGAGCGGCTACCCGATCAATCCCGAGTCCGGCATTCTGGAGGACCTTCCCCGCGGCCGACGGCTGGTCTTCGATCTGGCCGCGCTCGATCGGGAGTCGCGGCAGATCGCCCGCGCTTGTCTGGACGTGACCCTGCCGAACAGCGGCCATACGGAGGTCACGATGGCCATGCGCGCGCTGCCCGAGTGCTCGCTGACGCCGGGAGGACTCGACGTCGCCATCGTCCTGGAGGCGTCGCTGGCGATGCGCAACGCCGACGTCGCGCTCGGCTCTTCCCTCGTCAGCCGGGTCGCTGCGTTTCTCGACGAAGACATCAGCTCGGGCGGCGACCGTTGGCTGCTGGTCGTCCACGGGCCCACGGTTGACCCGGAGGTCACCGTCGCCCTCACCGACGACCGCGCTGCCGTCGCGACCGCGGTGAACCAAACCATCGACGGATTCGGCGGCGAGTCGCGACTGTACGATGCGGCGCGACTGGCGACGATCGCCCTGCGAGCGCGAGCGGTGTGTGGGCGGCGCCCGGTCATGCTGGCGATCGCGGCAGGGGCCGACACCGGCCCTCGCGGCGGGCGAGAGCTCGCGATCGCCGGACTCGATGGTGACCGCAACACGACGGACGATGACCTGTTCGGATTCGGCATCGGCGTCTCGGCCGACGGCAAGCGCGCGCTCGATCAGATACTGACCGACGAGCTCGGAGAATCGCAGGCGGCCCTCACTTCGCCCAGCCTCGACGCGGCGCTGACCCGGGCCCATGCCCGCTTTCGCGGGCTGGTCGCCCCTTAGCACTTAGTACTGCGTCAGATAAAACGACATCAGCCCGGCGTTGGACCACGTTCTACCCGTGTAGCCGCGGCAAGCTTCGCGATGATTTCTGCATTGCGTGGTGAAGCTCCGGTTGCGTTGGCCACGATGGCCTTCGCGGCATGCCCGAGTTGCTGTCGCAAGGATTCGTTGCACCAAAGATCCACCATGATTTTGCACAAGGACGGACCGTCGGCGGCCTGAGTTAAGCCACGCCCGCGTAACAGCCGCGCCGCTTCCGAAGCATAACGAAGATCGGGACCGGTCACGATCGGAACACCCGCCATGGCTGGCTCCAGAATATTGTGTCCACCTCTTCGCCCAAAGCTTCCCCCTACGAACGCTACGCGCGCCCGTGGGTAGCAATCCCGCAGTCGACCCATCACATCTACCACCACGACGTCGTAGGGCGAACCTGCCTCTCGTTCGTTGAGCCCACTGCGGGTCGCCTTCCAGCGCTTACGTTGTCCGAGGGCGACCAGGTGCCTCGCGCGCTCAGGATATCGAGGCACCAGCAACAGTTGTGCACGCGGATCTTCAGCTCGAATGGCGCCGAAGGCGTCAAGAATCGGAGCCTCATCGTCTTCATGAGTCGAACCGGCAACCAACCAATGGCCCTTTCCCAGGAGTCGTACGTCACGGGACAATCCCTCCATGAGATCATCGAACTTTGTGCTCCCGGTGACTTCGATGCGTTCGGCGGGGGCGCCCAAAAGCCGTACTCGGTCGGCATCACCCGCAGAACTCATGAGCAGTCTGTCGTAGCGCCGGATGGGCGCGCCGCTCGCCCATGACAACCATCGATACGCGCCCATACGGTTGGGATTCAACCGCCCATTGACCAAAACCAATCGCGCACCTGAGGCGCTCGCGGCGCCGAGCAAATGAGGCCAGATCTCCGGCGCCTCAATGACCAGAACGTTCGGCCGGAGCACGTCAATGGCCCTTCGGGCCGTCGCCGGCAGGTCAAGCGGCGCATACACAACCCCGTCAACGAACGCTGACAACTCGTCGCTTGCTACGTTGTAACCGGAGTCAGTGATTGCAGATACAACGATGGTGGCGTCGGGGAGCGAAGACCTCACTCGCCGAATGACCGGCCGCAGGGCGCGTATGTCACCCGCCGACGCGCCATGAAACCAAAGCCGCGGATGGTTACCGACGGGCCACGGTCGTGGCTCTTTGGCATAGAGCCCCAGTCGCTGCCAAAGGCCCGCTCGCAGTCGCGGCATGAGTATCAGCCAAAAGGGCAGCCCGACGCCAAACACGAGATAGCTCAAGAGTGCATAGATGAGTGCCATCGAATTTAACGAGTATTGGCGTACTCAAAGTGGAAGGCTCTGTCACCGCGTACTACCGGGCCAGCCAACGGAGGGGGTCCACCGGCTTCTTGCCTCGCCGGACCTCGAAGTACAGGTAGTGTCCTTTGGTCGAATCGGTATCCCCGAGCAATCCGATCACGTTGTACTGCTTCACCTGCTGACCGCTCTTCACTCGGATCTTCGAGAGGTGGGCGTACAGCGTGTAGAAGCCGCCCGGGTGCTCGATGATCACCATCTTGCCGAACCCCTTGAAGCGGCTGGCAAAGACCACCGTCCCCCGAAAAACGGCGCGGATCGGCGCTCGAGCCGGGGCCCGTAGATCGATGCCTTTCTGCACGAAGATCATCCCGGATTCCGGATCGACTTTCTTGCCGAAGGCAACCTCGACCCGGCCCGCGACCGGCCACGGCAGACGGCCTCGCTGGGCGCGAAAACCGCCCGGCGCGGCCCGAGGGGCGGAGTTGAGTCCTCGGATCACGCTGATCTCTTGGTCGAGCGCTCGGGCGGCGCGCTGCAACTCTCGAGACAGGCGCTCCGCCGTTTCGCGCTCCTGACGGACCGCCTTCAGGAGCGCTCGCCGATCCGCGTGTAGCTGGCGAGCGGCCTCGACCTCGTCGGTCAGCCGAGCACGGGCCTGATTGAGCTTGTCTTTGCGCGCCCGCAGATCCGCGCGAAGGGCTCGGTCGGCCTTACTGGTATCGCGGACCGAGGCCATCAACGCCGCATCGTGGGCGACCACCGCCTGCAGCCAGTCCTTGATTCGCCGACCTTCGGCGGGCGCGGTGGCCCGGCGAATGATCCGGGCGAGGGTGGTCTTCCGAAGGCGATACAGGGCCGCCGCCCGGGCCCCGACCTTGTCCCGCAAACCGTCGAGGCGGGTCTGCACCTTCATGATGCGATCGTTGAGCTTATCGAGGTCCCGCTGGAGGATGAACATCGTTTCGCCGAGCTCGTCGATGGTCTCCTCCTTGTCCTCGAGCTCGTCCGAAAGTGACTGCAGCGCGCCGAGGATCGAGGCTTCCTCTCGCCGCAGGAAGCGGGTGCGTACCCGGTCCCGCGCTACCCGAGCGCGAATCGCCCGCCGCTCCGGGGTATCGGCGACCTCGGCCACGCCACCGAAGCCTGGGTCGGATTGTCCGAGCAGCGCAGCGACCACGATGAGCGCGTCGGCGATCATCCAGCCCTCGTCATACGCGAAGGAATCGGCCCACGGCAAAGCCGCTGCCGAGCACGCCGAGCACGACCCCCGCCGCCAGCAGATATCCCACCCACGCGACAGGGACGAGGTCGAAGCCGATCGAGGAGTACGTGAACTGCAGAGCCTCTCTCAGGCCGGTACGAATGGCTTCCTCCAAGCCGAGCATGATCGACGTGGCCAGCGCGCCCCCGAGGAGTCCCACCAGCGCCCCTTCGAGGATGAACGGCGCGCGGATGAACCACCGGGTCGCCCCCACGAGGCCCATGATCGCGATCTCGTCCCGCCGGGCGTACACGGTCAGGCGAATGGTGTTGGACACGATGAGCACGGTGGCCAGAACTAGAGCTAACCCTACAATCGCCGCCGCCAACCGCACGACGCCCAGCATCGTGGTCAACCGCTGAATATCTTCCTGCCCGAAGTGGACGTCCTCAACCTCATCACGGGCCAGCAGTTGTTTCGCGATACGCTCGACGTCCTCCGTCGCCCATCGCTGCCGGTTGAGCTTCACCTCCAGGGACGGCGGCAAGACGTCGGCCGGGAGGCCTTCGAGAATCACCGCATCCGGTCCCAAGCGCTCCCTGAACTCGGCCATGGCCAACGAGGAGGTCAAAACGCGGACATCGTTGACCTCTGGCCACTGGGCGATCTCGTCGGCCTGGCGCAGCATGTCGTACTCCGCGCCGCGCGCCACGTAGGCCGACAGCTCGACGTCTTGGCCCAACTCATCGGCGACCGTCGAGATGCCCTGCACGATCGCTGCGAAGACCGACAAGACGGCCAAGGCCATGCCGATCGTTCCGACCGCCAGGAAGGTTAAACCCGGCGAGCGCCCCATGGAGGAGACCGCCTGGCGGAAGAAGAAACGTAGGCGCGGGCCCACGTCTTCGCGGTACCCCGGGACCGCGGCCATGTCGAGAGGCCCATCGGGCCGGCGACACGGGATCTGCCGGTCCAAGGCGGCCGCCGATGTCTTTCGACGGCTCTCGACCGCGCGGCCACGGCGCCGACAACGACGACCTTTGCGCAATCAACCTTGACCGGCAAAAGAGGTCGGAAAGGTCACGATACCGCCCGCGACCGTCTCAGCGCAGGCGCGCACAGTGGGGGATAACGTCCGAAAGCGATTGACGCGCGGTGCGAAGCGAGCGGAGGTGGTTGAGCCGAACGCGGGCTCGTCGAGCCGGCGGTCACCGCAAGGAACACAGCGCATGTTCGCCTCTTCGAAACTGTTATTCCCCCTCGCCTTCGTGGTGACCCTCCTGGCGGCCGGTTGCGACGGCCCCTGTACGAATCTCGCGGAGATGATCTGCGCGTGCGAGCCGAACGACGTCCTCGAGCGGGCATGTTTGCTCAACGTCGAGCGGGCCACCCGAGACCCGATCGAAGGCGAGGATGCGCAGTGCGAGGAGCTGATGAAAACGTGTACCTGCGACGCGCTCGAGCGGAACGATTTCGCAGCCTGCGGCCTGACGCTCGACGGCGAATCCTCCTGAGCCGGCTCCGCGGTCCCTCGAGGCAGGACAGCCTGCGGAACCGATCGATTCCTCGATCTCGGCCCGAATCGAGAAACCACGCCTGGTGAGCGTTCCAGCCTGCGACGCCCCTCGGACCTTCGTGCGAACACCTCCCCGGTCGGCTAAGCTTCGGCTCCGGCTCGACCCGCCTATGGAACTGCTCCAACTCATCTTCAGCGTCATCGCCGGCTTGGGCGCGGGGGCCATGGGCGCGCTGATCGTCTCCCGGCGCGCACAAGACGCGGACTGGGAACAAAACATCGACGAGCGCCTCGGCGAGCTCGAGCATCGCGCGGCGAAGATCGGCGACCAGCTGGATCACGTGGGCGAGCTGGTCGCGAGCGCCGACCGAGATGTCCGCCAGCGATTTCAAGCGGGGTTCGCGGCCCGCGACGAGAGGATCAACGCGATCGGTGACACCGTGAAACGTCTCGAGCGCGCCACCGAAGGATCGGCGAGCGCGCCGCCCCCGGCCCGGTCTCGGGCCCGGCCCAAGGATTCGACCGCGGGAAGACTAGGCACGATCGAATCGGCGGTAGACCAGCTCGACCGGCGGGTTCAAGCCAAGCTGATCGCATTTCGGGAGGGGACACAACAGGTTCTGAGAAAGCTCGCCGAGCACCAGGTGGACGAGGCCGCCCGGATCACCGCGCTCACCCGGGCCGAGGAGGAAAACCGACGCCGCATCGACGCGGTGGAGGGCCTGGAGGCCCGTCTGGCCGAGCTGACCGTGCTCCAGGACCGCCTCGACGACCTGCACGTTCTCCTCAACGAAGCCCGGCTCGCCGCGGCATCCCCTCCTCCGGTCCAGCCC
>JANQQN010000313.1 GCA_028289325.1 Myxococcota bacterium
TGGAGCAGGAACCGAGCGGAGCGCCAAACGAGGGGCGTTGAGCGCCGCCGTCCGACGCCCGGTTGAGCTGGCGTCGGTCGGCGGCGTTCGACGATCAACCGTCAGGTCAGTTGGCTTCGGACCAGTCGGCGTCGATGACGTTGTCGTCGTCTTTCTTCTTCTTCGGCTCGCCGCCGTCGGCGCCACCGCCGTCAGCGTCGGGGCCGTCGGGCCCGCCAGGCCCGGCTCCGTCGCCTGCGGAGCTCTGATACAGGTGCTCGGCCATCTTGCTCGACGCCTGCATCAGCGTCTCCTCGGCGCTGGTCCACGCGGCCGCGTCGTCGCTCTTGAGGGCGGTCTTGGCGCCCTCGAGCGCCTCGGACACCTCTCGGCCCAGCTCGACGGGAAGCTTGTCCTTCGACTCGTTCATGGTCTTTTCGACCTGGTACACGAGCTGGTCGAGCTTGTTGCGGGTCTCGACGTGCTTGCGACGCTCCTCGTCCTCCTGCTCGTGGGTCTTGGCGTCGTCGACCATGCGGTCGATCTCGTCCTCGCTCAGACCCGAGGACGCCTGGATCTTCACCGACTGCTCGCGCTCGGTGGCCTTGTCCTTGGCCGAGACGTGTACGATGCCGTTGGCGTCGATGTCGAACGTGACCTCTATCTGGGGAACCCCGCGCGGGGCCGGCGGGATGCCGTCGAGAACGAACTTCCCGAGGGTCTTGTTGTTCGCGGCCATCTTTCGCTCGCCCTGAAGGACGTGGACCTCGACCTGGTTCTGGCCGTCGGCCGCGGTGGAGAAGACCTCGGACTTGCGGGTGGGGATCGTCGTGTTGCGCGGGATGAGGGGCGTGAACACCCCGCCCAGGGTCTCGATGCCCAGCGACAGCGGGGTCACGTCGAGCAGCACGATGTCCTTCGCCTCACCGGTGAGAACACCGCCCTGAATGGCTGCGCCCACCGCGACCACCTCGTCGGGGTTCACCGAGCGGTTCGGGTCCTTGCCGAAGAACGCCTTCACCTTCTCCTGGATGAGCGGGATGCGGGTGGAGCCACCGACCATCACGATCTCGTTGATCTCGCGGGCCGACTTCTTGGCGTCTTGCAGGCAGCGCTTCACGCTCTCGAAGGACCGCTCGACGAGGTCGCCGACCAGCGCTTCGAACTTGGCCCGCGACAGCTTCAGCTGAAGGTGCTTCGGCCCGCTGGCGTCCGCGGTGAGGAAGGGGAGGTTGACCTCGGTCTCGAACGCGCTCGACAGCTCGATCTTGGCCTTCTCCGCCGCTTCCTTGAGACGCTGCCGGACCATCTTGTCGCCGGATACGTCGATGCCGGTATCCTTGCGGAACTCATCGATGAGGAACTGGATGAGGACGTTGTCGAAGTCGTCACCGCCGAGGTGGGTGTCGCCGTTGGTGGCCACCACCTCGACGACCCCGTCGCCGACTTCGAGGACGGAGATGTCGAACGTTCCGCCACCAAAGTCGTAGACCGCGATGATCTCGTTCTCTTTCTTATCGAGCCCGTAGGCGAGGGCGGCCGCGGTCGGCTCGTTGATGATCCGCTGGACGTTGAGCCCGGCGATGCGGCCCGCGTCTTTGGTCGCTTGCCGCTGCGCGTCGTTGAAGTACGCAGGGACGGTAATGACGGCGTCGGTCACTTCCTCGCCGATGTGGTTCTCCGCGGCGCGCTTGAGCTTCTGCAGGACCTTGGCCGAAATCTCGGGGGGGGCGAAGGTCTTGTCGCCGATGGTGATCTGGATGTCACCGTTCGCCGCGGCGGCGACCTTGTAGGGCATCTTGGACGTCTCCTCGGCGACATCCTTGTGTTTCATGCCCATGAAACGCTTCACCGAGAACACGGTGCGTTCCGGGTTGGTGATCGCCTGACGCCGAGCCACCTGACCGACGAGCACGTCTCCCTTGTCGGTCCATGCGACGACCGACGGGGTCGTTCGCGCGCCCTCGTCGTTGACCAAGACCTTGGTCTCGCCGCTCTCCATCACCGCGACGACCGAGTTGGTCGTCCCTAGATCGATTCCGATCACCTTTTTTGCCATTGTTTCGGGTTACTCCTGAATGATGCCATGGCTTGCGGGCACACCCGAGCCCGAGCCAGGTTGTCGGGCGGGGTTCTAGCCACCACCGAATCGGCGTCAACAGGTCAAAAAACGCAGCGATTCCAGATTCTTGTAAAACTGACGGCCGCCCCCGATGGGCGCTGGACGCGCCGCGTGGGACCCCACTTGGATCGCTGAAACAATCGACGGTCGGGGCGGGTTCCATTCGTCGCCGTGCGGGTGTCCCTGTGGGGCGCATATCGCACTGCAATCATTCGAGTAATGGCCGTACTGGGTTGACAACGCCAAAGGATGTTCGTTACGGCGCGCTGGCTTACACATAGGACGAGGGGACCGGGATCTCGGCGAAGCCAAGCAGCAACGGCGACGTCGGCGGTCCGAGTCAAAGCCGGCGGCGAGTCCGGCGGCCTCGAGGAGCTGATTCTTCATGAAAACGGGTGCAGCATTCGTAGGATTCATTTTCTCCGCCGCCGTGGGGCTGGCGGTCGGATACACGGTAGGGACGAGCCAGCAGGCGCCGGACGCCCGCCCGAGGGCCAAGGCCGCGAAGCCCCGCGAAGCGGCGAAACCGGTGGCCGCGAAGAGCGACCGAGCGGCGCCCAGCAAGAAGAATACGGTCGTTTATAAGGTTCCGGTGGGGGAGGCCTCTTCCAAAGGCCCCGAGGACGCGCTGGTGACCATCGTCGAGTTTTCGGACTTCCAGTGTCCGTACTGCTCCCGCGCGAACCCCACCCTGGCCAAGGTGGTCGAAAGCTACGGGGACGACGTTCGCATCGCGTTTAAGCACCAGCCGCTGCCCTTTCACAAGGACGCTCGCCTCGCCGCGAAGTATGCGATAGCGGCCGGCGAGCAGGGCAAGTTTTGGGAAATGCACGACAAGCTGTTCGCCAACTCGCGGGCGCTCAAGGAAGACAACCTGAAGAGCTATGTGCGTGAGCTCGGCCTCGATCAGGCGAAGATCGACGCGTTTATCGAGTCCGGCAAGCCCGAGAAGATCATTCAGGAAGACCAAGCGCTCGCTCGCCGGGTAGGCGCGAACGGAACCCCGACCTTCTTCATCAACGGTCGGCAGCTGGTCGGCGCCCGCCCGTTCTCGGCGTTCAAGGAGATCATCGACGTCGAGCTGGCCGAGGCCAAGAAGCGGGTCGCCGCCGGTACGCCGGCCAAGGACGTCTACGCGGAGGTGATCAAGAACGGCCGCACCTCGCCAGCACGGCCGAAGACGCCGCCCACGGTTCGCCAGAATGTCCAGCTCGTGGACAGCACTCCGGTGAAAGGGGCGGAGAACCCGCTGGTGACCATCGTCGAGTTCTCGGACTTCGAGTGCCCGTTCTGCAGCCGGGTCAATCCGACGCTGGCCCAGGTTCAGAACACCTACGGAGACAAGGTCCAGATTCGGTTCCGGAACCTGCCCCTGCACTTCCACAAGCGCGCCAAGCCGGCCGCGAAAGCGGCGCTGGCCGCCCACAAGCAGGGCAAGTTCTGGGAGATGCATGACAAGCTCTTCGCCAACCAGAAGGCCCTCGGCGACGAGGATATCGAGCGCTACGCGACGGAGCTGCGCCTGAACGTCACCCAGTTCAAGGCCGACCTGAACAGTACCGAGATCGACGAGATGGTCACCAAGGACCTGAACGATGCGAAAAAGTACGGGGCCCGCGGAACCCCGACCTCGTTCGTCAACGGTGTCCCGGTCCGAGGCGCGGTGCCGTTCAACCGCTTCAAGCAGATCATCGACAAGGAGATCGCGAAGGCCGAGGCCCTGATGAAGGACGGCGTGAACCGGGGGGATGTCTACCGCGAGATCATGAAGCGAGAGGCGGGCAAAGAGGTCGCGGTCGGCGCCCGGCCGTCGGCGCCGAAGCAGGCCGCCCGGCCCGCGGCGCCCGCCAAGCCGGTCGATATTCAGCTCGGCAACGCCCCGGTGTTCGGCGATCGCTCGGCGCCGGTGAAGCTGGTGGTGTTCTCGGACTTCGAGTGCCCGTTCTGCAGCCGCGTCAACCCGACCATCGAGCGGGTCAAGCAGGAGTACGGCGACAAGGTCGCCATCGCCTTCAAGCAGTTCCCGCTCGCCATGCACCCCAACGCCGAGCCCGCCGCGGTCGCCGCGCTCGCCGCCCACAAGCAAGGCAAATTCTGGCCGATGCACGACAAGCTGTTCGAGAACCAGCGCAACCTCTCCCGTAACGACCTCATCAGCTACGCGCGGGATCTGGGCCTCGACATGAGCCGCTTCGAGAAAGACCTCGACGATCCGGCCCTCAAGACCTGGGTCAACTCGGACATGGCCGAGGGCCGGAGGTTCGGCGTCCGAGGCACTCCGGCCACGTTCATCAACGGCCGGATCCTGAAGGGCGCCCAGCCCTTCACCTCGTTCAAGCGCGTCATCGACGAAGAGCTCAAGAACAAGGGCTGATTCGTCCCGGGCGTTCGCACCGCGGACGCCCGCCCCCCAATGTCGCCGTCGGGCCCCCGCGCGGTCTTCGTCCCGTCTCGTCACCCAACGCCAAAGCGCGCTTGACCCCGTCCCGCGGGCCGTGCACCGTAGCGCGCCCGCGCCTGGGTGGCGGAATTGGTAGACGCGACGGATTCAAAATCCGTTTTCGGAAACGGAGTGTGGGTTCGAGTCCCTCCCCAGGCAACCAATGAAATCAATCGGTTAGCGCAGCCGCTGGTAGTAGTGTGCCGGAGTGCGTCCTCGGCTCGTCACGATTCCGCTGAGCCACTATTGCGAGCGTGCTCGCTGGGCTCTCGATCACGCCGGGATCGACTA
>JANQQN010000317.1 GCA_028289325.1 Myxococcota bacterium
CGCGCCTCTTCGGGCGGCGTGGTCCCGAAGTCGGTGCGGCCGACGGCACCCGCGGTCACCACGAGGTGATCGACCGACCCGACTTCGGGACCACGCCGCCCGAAGAGGCGCGGGCGTTCATGGACGCCAAGCTGTGGGGGACCCACGCCCTCGTTTGGCATCTTCGCCCGGTCCTGGCCAAAGATGGCTCGATATGCCTCATCACCGGAGGCTACGCGTTATGGGCGACCGCCGAAGCGGCCCACGTCCACGTCGCGTTTGCGGCCACCGAGGCCCTCGCCCGCGCTGTCGCCGTGTCCTTGGCGCCGGTGCGGTGCAACGTCATCCGACCTGGTTTCGTCGACTCGGCCCTGTGGGACTTCATGGAGGCCGGCGAACGTGCGGCGCTGCGCGATCGGGAGGCCGCGAGCACGCTCACTGGTCGCATCGTCGAGCCGAGGGATATCGGGGATGCGGCGGTAGCGCTGATGCTGGCCACGGGAATCACGGGCGCGGTGCTCCCTGTCGATGGCGGGCGCCACCTTCGGCCGATCGTGTGACGACTCCTACCTGCGTCCGACCTGATTGCGGGCTCGAAAGCCGGCGTTAACCACCGACTACTGACGGGCGAGGGTGGCGGCTCGGCTGGCCTTCAGCATGCGCGCGACCTCTTCCTCGGCCTCGGTGGTGCGCCGCAGGGTGTCGCCCGCTTCCTCCAGATCCTCGAGGACGGTTCGAACCCGGTCGCTGTCCTCGATGGCTCGAGACGTCTCCGCCTCGAGCAGGGCGAGGTTCAGGTTGCCGAGGAGCAAGACGATGCGGTCGGCCGCGCCGTCGAGGGCGCGGTGGCGGTCCACGAGGCGATCGACCTGCTCGAGCTGAAGCTCGAGCTGGGTAGCCAAGGCGTGGACCGGATCGTCGGGGTCCGCGTCCTCCGCCTGCGCTTTGGCCCCCGCCGACTCTCGGGCCAGCTGGTCTCGGTCGATGCTCTCGAGGGCGGCGGTGATCCGAGACCGCAGGGTGACCTGCTCTCCGAGGCGACGGAGGGCGGAGTCGACCTTCGCGCTCAGCTCGGCTTTGCTGTCTTCGCGACCGGCAGCCACGATATTGACCCGCATCTGCAGGGCGCGCTCCAGGCGCGGATACGACTTGGCCAGCTTCCGCAGGCGTTCGAACTCACCGATGCTGAGCGTGTGGTTGCCGCTGCCGAGCTGATCTCTCGACCGGCGCCACCACGACACGACGGTCCACAGGGCGCCGGCCAGGGCCATGAAAAGAATCAGACGGACGAGCACGTTACTGACCCAAGAAGAACTTTCGCCACGCAGCCATGCTGCCGAAGCGCTGCATGAACGTCGGATCGTTGGAGTTGAGCTGGATTTCGCCGAGCTGGAAGTTCTGAGCCGCGGTGATCGCGGAGAACGTCTTACCCGCCCGGCTGGCGAGGGCCTTGGCTTTCAATCGCTCGCCGAGGGCTTCAGCCTTCGCCTCCGCCAGGTCGCCGGCGGCCTTGGCCTCGGCGAAGAACGCGTCGGCCTCCGAGCGGCGCTTGCGGTCGTACTGCACCGCTTCCGCCTCTACGGCCGCGATCTGCAGCTCGAGCAGGGTCCTCAGCTCCTCGATCTTCTTGTTCCACTCCTCGCGCTTGAGGGACATCTCTTTGTCGATGGTCTTCTCCAGGGTCTCGGTGTCCTGCTTGGCGACCGATTCCTTTCGGAGGGCTTCGTCGAGCTTGCCCTGAACGATGAACTGCTGCTTGTTCTGCAGCTTCGCCTCGTACTCCTTGCGAAAGCGGATGGCCCGAATGATGACCTGCTCCGCGACGACGTGGTACTGCTCGAGCTCCGCGTTCAATATCGGGGTGATCGAGTTCGCGACCTTCATTCGCTGGTCGCTGTCGTAGATCGTCAGGTTGGTCATCTGGGCCAGCACCCGGCGCAGGACGCCGGTCGTCGTCGACTGTACCTTGGTGGCGTAGGTGTCGATGAAGCCTTCGCGGACGATCTTCCACGCTTCCTCGTCCTTGATCCGCCACGGGACGGAGATGTCGACGAAGATGACGTTGTTTCCGCTGGTTCGGATCTCGAGCGCACCTTGTTCGCCTTCCCCTTGCGCGAGGTAGTCGAGGTACTGGAGGGTGCGGGGCAGCCGGTAGTAGCTGTGAAGGAACGGCAGCCGCAGCTGGTAGCCGAAGTCGAAGTCGCGCTCGGTGATGCCTCCCGTCAGCGAGCGACGAACGCCGATCTCCCACGGCTCGATGCGGACCATCAGGAATTTGGGCAGGAGCCACAGGACGAGAAAGCCGATGCAGACGGCGTTTATGGTTCGCTTGATCATCATTATCGCTTGCCCTCGATGTGTCGGATGTCGATGGGGGTGGACGGGCGGATGAGAGGGGTGGCCGAAATCTTCCGGAGCTGTGGGAAGACCTTCTCCGCGATCACCCGGTTCAGGACATCGGGGCCCGCGGCGCCGACAGCGGTGATCTTGGCCACCAGACCTTCGGCCTGCTTGCGGTAGGCGACCTCGTTCGCCTTCGCGCGCAGGATCTTCTCTTGGCGGTAGGCGTTGCCGGCGGCCTTGCGCTCGATGAAGTACTTGTCGGCTTCACGCTTGATCATGATCAGCCGGTTGTCGGCGGCCTTCTTGCGCGACTCGAGCTCCGCGACCAGGGTCTGGTACTCGGCGTTCTTTTCCTGGGCGATGCTCTGAATCTTGAGGCCCTTTTCCTGCTCGAGCTTGTTTCGTTTTTCCTCCTGGACTTCGACCTCCTGCTCGGCGTTTTGACGGGCTTCGATGGCCTTTTCGACCTTCGCGTCGAACGACGGCTTAGGGGTGACGATCTGGGTGACTTCGACCCCGTATCTGGCCAGCGTTTCGTTGAGCCGCTTCTTCGCCTCGGTCGTCGCCGCGCCGTAAGTTCCGGGATCCGCGACCTCCAGGAACGTATAGCGTCCGAACTCGTCGCGCAGGATCTCGCGAGCGAAAGTCAGGATGAGGTGCTGCTTGTAGCCGTCATCGGGGCCCGACGTCTCCACGACGACCCCCGCCTGGGTGGGGATGAGCTGGTAGTGAATCTCCAGACGATCGAAGTAGAAGTTCGACCCGTCGTTGGCGCGAACGGTCAGCGACGGGGCCACGTTCTCCTTTTTGACCTCGCCGAGATAACTTCGTTTCGCGGTGGCGCGGCGGTGCGCCTGGGTGCTCATGACGAACACCTGAGGCCGGCGTTCGAGAACGATCACCGACTGAATGCCCGGGATGAACGTTCGGGCCCCTTGGTCGGTGATCGTGCGCCGGTCGTCTCCGAACAGCGGCAAGCCTGTATTGTTGTAGATGACGGCAACCTCGCCGGGCTCGACTTCCACGAACCCGCCCTGGCCGAGGAGGAGCTCGCCCAGCAGGATGACGACGACCGCGGCGACCAGAACGGCGGTCAGGTTGAACTTGATTTGCGTGAGTTTGGGTATCGCTGGAAACGAGCGCTTACCGGTAGAATTTTGCGCCATATCCCGAAGGAGAGCAGAGGTCAGAGAAAGTAAAAAGCCCGCCCGAGGAGTACTCGGGCGGGCTTTTTGTCTTGTGACCCCACGGAGACTCGAACTCCGGTCTGCGGCGTGAGAGGCCGCCGTCCTAGACCGCTAGACGATGGGGCCAGCGAACGTCTTGTTTTGGGGTACGAGGACTCGAACCTCGACTAACTGAACCAGAATCAGCCGTCCTGCCAATTAGACGATACCCCAGTGGCGCGACGTGCGCGATACAGTGCCGCCCGGCGGCAGAGAGTGCAAGCGTAATCGGGCAAGGTCATCGCTTTTTTTGAGCCGCCGCTTCTGCCTTCACGACGTAGATGAACACCTTGCCTCGATGCTCGTAGATGTTGATGCCGTCCCACGCGCGGCCGTCGCGATTGTTGATGATGTGCACGCCCTGAACGTCGGGGTTGCCTCGAATCGGTCGCCAAATCAGCCCGCGGCTCGCGCCGACCGTACGGGCGAAGTGCCGCCGCGTCCGGCTGATGGTCTGGGAAGTACGGAAACGATCCTGACCGATCTGCACCGCGTCGGCGGGCATGACCACGCCGTACGCCTTCTTCTGCGCCGATGCGTCTCGAGGCAGCGTGGAAGTGCCCATCGCGATGGCGACGGCGACGGCCAGGCGGGCGAAAGCGAACGGTTGCATGGCCGCGACCATCCTGGTCGCCGAACGAGGTGTCAAGCCGAGGTGCCACTTGTCACGGCGTGGGGCGTCGGGGCCGATGGTCACCGGGGTCCGCATCGCCTAGGCTACGCGCATGTGGCGTAGCATTTCCGCCTTGGCGGTGACGGCTACGGCGTCGTTCGTCGCGATGCCGATGGCCTGGCCCACGATCATGGTGCCCTTGTCGATCGAAGACCTCACCGCCCGGAGCCCAACGGTGGTTCGTGCCACCGTCAAACAGCGTCAAAGCGTCTGGGACGACGCCCACAAGCGCATCTACACCCTGACCGAGCTGAGCGTATCGGAAGTGATCCACGGCGACGCGCCGACGACCGTCGTCGTCAAGACCATCGGCGGGCAGGTCGAAGGCATCGGCATGAAGGTCAGCGGTATGCCGCGTCTGGCCGCCGACGAAGACGTCGTTCTTTTCCTGCGGCCCGCGGGCCGAGACTTCACGGTGGTGGGGATGAGTCAGGGGCTCTATCGACTCGAAAAGGATGCCCAGGGCCGGATGCTCGCGGTGCCTGGGGTGGAAGGCGTCGCGTTCGTCCGCAATAGCAACGGCACCCAAACCATCGAGCATCACTCGGACGCCGTGCGGTTGCCCTACGCTGAGCTCAAGAAGCGGATCGTCGCCGCAGCGAGCGAGCGGTCGTCGCCGACCCCTGTCGTTCCCTAGGTCGCCGTGCAAGCTCATCGTTTGATCCGGCCCCCGTTGGCGGGGCTGGTCGCTTCAATAGCGCTCTTGGGCGCCCCGGTCGTCGCGACCGCGTTCGAGTGCGCCACCGGCGATTCGGGCGCCGTTAGCCTGGTATGGACCGAGCGCGAGGTGACGTGGGTCCTGGACCGCGACGTCTTGAGGTTCGCCGGCAACGGCGCGAGCGCGGAAGCAGACGCGCGCGCGGCCTTCGATACTTGGGCCGACGTCGCGTGCAGTGATCTCAGTTTCGTATACGGCGGCATCGTGGACGGGGTCGTCGGGGAGTTCAACAACGGCGGCGAGAACGTCAACGCGGTGGTCTGGGTATCGGATAACTGGCCGCAAGACTTCTCGACCGCTCTGGCCGTGACCACGACGTCGTTCAACGTGGCCACCGGCGAGGTGCTCGACACCGACATCGAGCTCAACGGCGACACCTTCGACTTTTCCTCGGTCGAGCTCGGCTGCAATCCTCGGTCGGGCTTGCACGACCTTCGAAACACCCTGACCCACGAGGTCGGTCACTTTCTTGGCCTCGACCATCCTCCGGAGACGGCCGAGTTCGCGGAGACCACGATGTTCGCGAGCGCTCCGCCGTGCGAGACCCGCAAGCGGTCGCTGGCCCAGGACGACATCAACGGGATCTGCTTCATCTACCCCGTCGCCGCCCCCACTCAGCGCTGCGTGGTGTCCGCAGACGATGTCGACGGCAATGACGACGGCGGCTGCCGTCACATCGACGTCGACGGCTCGTGGCCGGACATCAGCGTTGCGGTGGTCGTGGTGCTGTTGGGGCTGGCCGTCGTTCGCCTTCGTCGGAGACGGCCCTGACCCTCGGTGTCGTCGTGATCTTCGCGGGTGGGGTTCGGCTGAAGCCCCCCGACCGCGTGACGGCCGGTCGCAGGGCGGGGTATGAACCCGGCCTGGGCGGGACCGGTGGCGGGCGACGTCGTTCGCGAGCGCGGGGGGAGGTCGCTGGTCCCCGTCGAACGTCGTCGACGGCGTCGAGTACAGGCGACCCCAGGACGAGGTCGATGGAGAACGTCCATCGAAGCTGCACCAGGGGTCCGCCCCGCGGGAACGCGAGAGTGGGGCCAGGCCCATGAAAGATATCTCGGATCCTGTGGTGCAGGCGGAGGATGGCGGGGTTGATGGTGAGGGTGTCGTCCCGAGCCGGGATGGATACCGTAAACAGGGGATCGACGGCCAAGCAGTGCCCGGGCGGTAAGCGGACCCGCTCTTGACTGTGGGCCGGCGCACTGACCAGGACCGTGGTTGCCCCGACGATGAACGCGATGAATGACCTGTGCCTGCTCATACCGACCGCCCCAGTGGTGGCGGAATTGAGCAATGAAGATGCCAGCCGGATCGGGTTCGCTCGGCTCGGGGTCGAGGGGGGTACGCGCAAGGTGTTGCGTGGTCCGGCGTACCCTCCGCGTAGATTCAGGGGCCGACGCGCAATCGGGGGCGCGAGCAGAGCGGGCGGACGGTCGAGCGCGACCCCTTTTCGTTCGTGGCGCCCCCGGCGCCGTATTCTCCTACGGGTACCGCTCCTCGTTGGCCTCGGAATACTGGTTTACTCGGGGGCTGAGGGGCGGCCTGTAAACGAGGCCGAACAAAGGCGAGCGCGCATGGCGATGGTCGATGAACAGATCGCGGCGCGCGGGGTCAAAGACCCCCGCGTCCTGGCCGCCCTTCGTCGGGTGCCGCGGCACCGGTTCATTCCCGAGGTTCACCGCGAGCACGCGTACGCCGACCGTCCCCTCCCGATCGGCCACGGGCAGACCATCTCGCAGCCGTACATCGTAGCCGCCATGACCGAGCTGCTGGCGTTGCCGTCCGACGCCAAGGTGCTGGAGGTCGGCACGGGTTCCGGTTACCAGGCCGCGGTGCTCGCCGAGCTGGCGCAAGAAGTCTATTCGATAGAAATCGTAGATGCCCTGGCCGAGCGCGCCCAAGAAGCGCTGGCCGCCGCCGGCTACGAGCGGGTCCAGGTCAAAGTCGGCGATGGCTTCGATGGTTGGCCAGAAGCCGCGCCGTTCGACGGCATTATCGTCACCGCCGCGCCGCGAGCGGTGCCGCCGCCGCTGCTGGCCCAGCTCAAGCCTGGCGCGCGGCTGGTGATTCCGGTCGGCGACGATCAGCAGACGCTCCGGGTCTACGAGCGGACCGAGAGCGGTGCCACCGAGCGAACGGTGTTCGCAGTGCGATTCGTGCCGATGACCGGCCGGGCCCAAGAGCGCTGACCGTCCGTCCGCGCGCCCCGCCGTTGGGGGACCGACGTCCGAACCGTCACCGTTACGTGAAGACAGGGAGCCGGGGAGGGCGATCAGATTTCGTTTTAATATACGTTACGTCCCTGAAATCACGGGGAGATGGGGAGTTTAGTCCTCGTCCGGGCTCTCTTCGGGGACTTCGCTCTGCGTGCCCGATACTACCCCGGGCGGACGACCGATCGCCACCGGGGCGTCGGGACGGGTGGGCCCGCCGTCGGGATCAATGGCGCGCTCGTGTTGCTCGGGCGTCGACGGAAGAACCGGATCGTCGCCGTACACCGCTTCCACCGCGGTCTCCGGCCATGCGGGCATGACCTCGGTGACCTCTTTTGCGCCGCTCGGATGGTCGCCCGAGGTCTGCACGTCGGCCTTTGTCGCCCCCGCGGCAAGCGCCAGCCTGAGGACCGCCGCCTCTGCCGCCGAGAGCCAGACGTCTTCGGGAACCTCCAGCGGTAGGCGTGGATCCGGCATCGGCGGCGCGGGCGCTTTGCCGGTTCTTATCGGTGCTCGGGCGGCATCGTGTCCCAGTCCGTAAAAAGGATCCGCGCGCTCGCCCTTGGGGCCCTTCATCGCGTCGTCTCGCCTCCGTCGGGCGAGTTCGTGGGGGTCGAGGCCGCCGCCGCCGTCGATGGTCTCCTCCTCTTCGATCCCGGCCGCGAACGCTGCCGGCCGGGGGAGGCTAGGCATCGGCCACCGGGCGATTCGCTCCGCATCACGAAACGGCGTAGGGGAGGCGACCGGGACCGGACCAAGAACCCGGACTTGAAGCCCGTCGACGAGGGTGTCGCCGCTCGGCCGTCGAGCGGACATCAGCAGCTCGTATCGACCGGGCGTGCTGAGGGTCAGAGCGTAGGTCGATCGCTCGGGGCCGGGCTCGAATCGATAGCCCGGCCGGACGCCCGCCTTCACCGCGAAGCCGCGCACCATCACGTCTTCCGGCACGGTCAGGGACAGCGGTAGATCGGGGCTCAATGTCAATTCAGCCTGCGGAGGGTCACCGAGCTCGGGGGCGATCCATCGCTCCCTGCGCAGGCGGGGCAGGAACTCCGGGTAGGCGATCAACACCCGCTCGATGACCTCCAGCGGGTAGACGTTCAGGATGCCGGTGTCGGGGCCCCAACTCAGGAGGGCCCGTCGGCCGAAGCGATGGTCGCGAAGACCGACGAACAGCGCGACGAGGTAATCGACGACCTCATGGTGAGCGGCGCCGGTCGTGTGGCCGAAGGTCTGCGCCAACAGCATGCAGTGCTTCGCGTAGTCGAGCGGGGACGGAAACGCGGCCTGAATCTCATCGGGCAGCATCAATCCGGGGGCCCCGGGCCTCGGTCGGACGTCGGGCTCGAAGAGGTGGGCCCATGACGAAGGGTGAGGGTCGAAAACCGCCGCCGCGATCGCGTCGAGATCCACCGAGACGCCTTCGTCGTCGTCAGGACCGTCGCCGTCCCTCTCGGACAGCAGGTCCCAGCGCACCGCGCGCCGGCGGTCAGGGGCGTCTTTGTCGATCGTAAGTCGGTCGCGAGCCACCACCGCCCGCCGCTTCTGCTTGGCCTTGGTGTCGCGGGAGGTGGCGTCCTCGTCGTCGAGGATCATCTCTTGTTCTTCTTTAGGGGCGCCTACGGGGGCGGGGGTGGTGGTTTGTGTTCCCGCCGCCGCGCGCGTCGTCGCCTGCGCTTCGCGGCGGATCTGTCGGATCTGCTCTGCCTTCGCCTTTTGGATGCGCGCCGCTTCGGGGCCGATCTTGCCCGCGGGATCCGGCCGTCGGTCGTCCTCGTAGTGGACGCCCTTGAGCCCGCCGGCCGCCCCTTTGACCGTCCGCCGGGTGAGCGTCCGGTCCTTGTCGTGGTTGGGGATCTTCACAGGGACAACCGACACCATGAACCGTTGGGGCTCACGACGCCAGTCGTCGTCGGCTTCGCGGGGGGACCGCCGTCAGGTGCGGGGCAGGTCGTTGGTCGCGGGGTGTTGGCGGGACAGCGCGCCGCCCTTGGGGATGACGACGATGCCCTCCGGGGACACGAACCAGTGCTTCTTGTCCTCTTCGACGTCGTAGCCGATGGTCGTGCCTTCGGGGATCGACACCCCTTTGTCGATGATCGCGCGTCGGATCCGGGCGTGACGCCCTATGTCGGCGCCTTCGAAGATGATCGACTGGCTGACGTGGGCGTACGAGTTGAGTCGGACATTGTGGGACAAGATCGACTGCTCGAGGTGGCCCCCGGAGATGATCGCGCCGTCGCACACGAGGGAGTCGGTGGCGATACCGATGCGCTTGGTCACCTGGTCGGCGAAGACGAACTTCGCGGGCGGGGCGTGCAGCTCCGTCGACCGGATTGGCCACTTCATATTGTACATGTTGAATGTGGGGGTGACCGAGACGAGATCCAGCGACGCTTGGAAGTAGGCTTCGATGGTCCCGATGTCCATCCAGTAGCCACGGGCGCGATCTTCCTCCCCCGGCACGACGTTCTGAGAGAAGTCGTACACGTATACCGGCTCCCGCTCGAAGATGTTGGGAAGCAGGTCGCCGCCGAAGTCGTGGCGGCTGGTGGTGTTGCGAGCGTCTTCTTCCGCTTCCCGCACCAAGATACGCCGGTCGAACAGGTAGTTGCCCATCGATGCCAGCGCGTAGCCCGGTCGGTCCGGCATCTCCGGCGGATCGGCGGGCTTTTCGAGGAAGCCGGTCATTCGTCCGTCGCCATCCACCGAGATGCATCCGAAGCGTTTGGCCTCGTCGCGAGGTACCGGGATCGCAGCGACCGTGACCGCCGCTTTCTTTTGCACGTGGAAGTCGATCATCTGCCGGACGTCCATCTTGTAGATGTGATCGCCGCCGAAGACCGCCACGATGTCCGGCTGTTCATCGGAGATGATGTTCAGGTTTTGAAAGATCGCGTCGAGCGAACCGACGTACCAGTCGCGCGACATGTTCATTTGCGGCGGCACCGGTTCGACGTAACCACCGAAGCCCGCGAACCGGTTCCACGTTCGCATGAGATGCTTGAGCAGGGAGTCCGATTTGTACTGGGTCAGGACCTTGATCTTGGTGAAACCAGAATTGACGAAGTTGGACAGGGCGAAGTCGATGATTCGATACCGGCCGCCGAAGGGCACGGCCGGCTTCGCCCGTTCTTGGGTGAGGGGCCACAACCGCGTGCCTTCGCCGCCGGCGAGCACCATTCCCAGGACGTTCATGAGGACGTGGTAGCACGCCGGCGACATGCGCTCCACTTATCGAGGCGCCCTACTCGCCGGGCCGTATTCGAAAACGCGCGTTTCGAAAGTCAGCGAAGACCTTGGTCACCCGACCGGCGGTGATCACCACCTCGAGCGACCGGGGAGCATGCCCCCCTTCCCCCGGGATGAGCCTGAGGACGTGGCGGCCGACAGGCACTGGACGAGCAGCGATGATGCCTTCTCCGAGGGGAAGACCGTCGAGTTCGACCCGCGCCCACGGCTCGGACCGAACCGACAGCATGCCCATCGACCGCGCGGGGTCCGACCGAGGGTTTGATAGCGGGGGGGCGGCGCGTTGGAGGCGAGGCGGGGGCGGGGCCCGATCGGCAGGGCGTGGTCGGCGCGCTCGTGGACGGGCGGCACGACGGGGCGGTGTCGTTGCGCGCGGGGGGACGGTCGA
>JANQQN010000318.1 GCA_028289325.1 Myxococcota bacterium
AGCGCCTCGTAGTCCATCGCCGCCAGCCGATCATCCACCTCCTGTCGACAGGCCTCGTCGTCGAGCAGTCCTCGCCAAAAGCCTGCGATGGCCACCGCCCAGCTCGGGGGCAGGCAGTCCGCGCCTCGCATCTCGACGTAGCCCTTCGCCCGCACCTCGGGAAAGAACGTGGTGAGGTGATCCAGGAAGTCGGCGACGGTGACGTCGGTGTTGTTGAAGCCTGCGTCTCGATAGTGGGCGAAAGGCCGGATGTCCGGGGCCAGGTATGCGTCGTCGCGAATGAAGAACACCGGAGCCGCCTGCAGCGCGCGGTCGATGTAGCGACGAACGGTCATTCCTTCCGCGTCCAGCATCTCGGGCCAGATCCCCGCCCGGTGCTCATCGGTCTCGAGCCAGATCTGATAGCGCACGGTCTTGAAACCATTCGGCTGGCCCCGGGTGAACGGCGACGCGGCCACGAGGGCGGACAGGAACGGAGACGCCCGCACCGCGGTCCGAACCTTGTCGACGAGGTTTTTCTCATGAAGGAAGTCGACCGTGCACTGCACGCTGCCGGTCAGATGCATCATGTCCAGCGCGCGTGCCCCCCGCTGTCCGAAGTAGCGCCGCATATGGTCGTAGCGAGGCTTCGGCATCTTCGGCGCGGTGTCGCGGTCGACGAAGGGCTGCTGGCCCAGAGCGAGAAAGCCGACCTCCTCGCCGCCGGCCCGGCGCAGATCGTCGGCGTAGTCGAACAGCTCCTGGCGCAGCTTCTTGAGCGACCGATGGGGCCGGCTGGCAAACTCCAGCTGGCCCCCGGGCTCCAGCGACATGGCCTGACCATCCCCCTTCAAGCCGACCAGCGCGCCGTTCGCTTCGTGCTCCTTCTGCATGCCGCGCCGGGCGCTCATTCGGTCGAGGATCTCCGCGAGCTGCGGGTGGTCCAGCGGACGGAGCGTCGCGCGCTCGTAGGCGAAGACCTCGAGCTCGAGCCCCACGAACCACTCCGTGTCCGCTTTGGCCGCCCCCAAGAAGAGGTGCTCCAGGTCTTCGATCCGGGTGTCTTTCAGCGGGCGCTCGAGGAGCGCCTGGCGCTCTGCGCCGAGGATCATCGGTTTGGACATCGAACTGCCTGCACGGCCGGCGGGGGCCTATGCGGACTGAAGCCCGTTTTGGCCGGCACCGTCAACGCTTGCCGCGACCATACAGGTCCGAGGCGCCGGCAATGCTGCACGGAATTGACAGCAATGGGAGCAATGGCACGGCCAGGGAGAACGCGATCATCGCCCCCATCCCAAGAACCAACGGAACGTGAGCCCGAACATAACCCAGTCGGGCCCCGAATCGATGACCGGTCACCAGCAGCGCAGGGTTGATGGCGCTCGCACCGAATCCCAGCCAGGCGATGAATCCGCCCAGCAAAGTGAATGGTAACCCGACCCCGGGCAGGAGCCCGAGGAGGGCAAAACACGCGGCGGGCACCACAAAAAGCAGGCTTCGCACCACATCGAGGATGGTTCCGTCGAGGAAGGTGGGTTGCTGAGTAGAGACGCCGTGACGGGACAGGATCACCGTCGCCATGCGTTCGAAGAAGGGTCCGCCGACGATTTCGGCGACCGTCGTGAACAGCAACGCCGAGATGAAGAACAAACTCAGCATCCCCGCGACCCACGCGAGGTACCAAAGAGGGATCAACCAAGACGAGTCGGGCCGAGGCCACAACCAGGCCAGCGCATCGTCGCTGTACAGCAAGACGCCCGCCGCCAGCGCGGCGTATAGCAGCCCGGTCAGCGCGACAGGGACCGCGGTCAGCTTGCGCAACTCGGGGTCCCCCGCGACGAGGCGCAGCCCCGACAAGACCGCGGTCACACCTGATACGAAGCCGGTGGGCCCCGTCGGGCCACGAGGGGTCGCTTCGGACGACGCCATGATGAATCTGACCACGCGGCGACGACCTTCGTCCATCCAAGACGGAGGCGCGAAACGGTGGCCGCCGTCCTCGTTACCCGCTATCACCGCACTTATGACCACGCGTCCGACCATCGTCGCTGTGCTGGCGCTTTCGGTGGCGACCTCGGCCCTGGGCGCCGAGCCCAACCCACAGCCGGCGTCACGCCCCGCCGGCACCCGGGCCCTTCCTCCTGCCGTCTCGGCCACCGCACAGCAGCGATGGCCAGGCGCGGCGGAGATGGTGGACCGCCTGGCTCGGGACGCCGAGCGATTCTCCAACCAGGGAGCCTGGTCATTGGCCCGGCTGTATCGGGCGTGGAATTTCGACAGATTGCTCGAGCAGCGGGACCGGGTCGCCCAGACTCTGGACCGGTTGTCGATGGCCCGCGATCCGCTCCTCAGGGACCACGCCCGATATCTGCAAGCGGAGCTGCTGCGTCAGGAAGGTCGGCTCGAAGAGGCCGAGGCGCAGATCTCGAGCCTCGGCCTGGTGACCGATGGCTGGCTCATCGGTCCTTTCGACAATAGCGCCGGCCGGGGCCACGGAACGTCGTATCCGCCCGAAGGCGCCATCAACGTGGCCGAGTCCCTGAACAGCCAGGGCCGCCCCCTCAAGTGGCAGCGCCTGCGCGGATTGGCCCCCAGCGGGGCCATCGAGCTCGCGAACCTCTTGCCCGCGTCCCAGGAGGCCACCGCGTACGTCGCGGTGATCGCGGAGGCCGACCGCCGCACCACCGCCGTTCTGCGGACGGGGGCGGCCGACGCCCTCAAGGTTTGGGTCAACGGCCACCTGGTTCACGACCGAAACGCTCGTCGATTCGCCTATCTCGATCAGGACGCGGTCGGCGTGGTGCTGGACCGCGGCCGAAACCTCCTGCTGTTCAAGTCGTCCTGGGGCAGCGCAGAGCGAGGTCGCCTCTTCGCCCGGCTGACCCGCCGTGATGGGCGACCGCTGACCCGGGTTCGGCTCGTCGCCGATCCCGCCCACTTCGAAGCGCTGCCCGCGCGGCCCAAACGCCGAGGCCCCGACGTGCCACCGATCCAGGCCGGATTGGACCGCCGTCCCCGGGGCATGACCAAGGTCGAGGCGTTGGCCCTCGAAGCCGACCTGACCGCGGTCATGGGGCTGTACGATCGCCGCCGCCTTCCCACCCCGGCCGAAGAGGGGCTGCGGGCCGCGGTCCGAGCCGCGCCCGGCGATCCTCATCTTCGCTTCTTTTTGGCCCACCGGGTGAAAGGCCGAGACCCGAAGCTGGCTCGAGAGCAGTTTCTCGCCGCAGTGGCCGCGGATCCGGGGCACGCCCCGGCGTGGATGGCCCTCGGAGAGATGGCGCGGGAAGGCCAACGCCCGCTGGAAGCCCGGACCTATCTCGACAAGGCGGTCGCCGCCGACCCGACCTTTCTCCCCGCCGCCGGCGCCCGGTCGGTGCTGGGATTCGAGAAGTTCGCCGAGCATATCCTGGCCGTCGAGCGCCTGGGCCGCCTACGCGGCGCCCTCGGATCCGCGAGCACCCGGGTCGAGCTCGGCCGCCTGCGGCGCGCGCTCGGCGACGCCAGTCGCGCCAGGAAAGACCTGCAGGCCGCGCTCAAGATCGACTTCACCAACGAGACGGCCCGCCAGATGCTGATCGATATCGCGCTCGACGCCGGCGACAGTGCTCAGGCGGCCATCCTCGCCGCCGAGCAGGTTCGTTTGATGCCGTGGGCGTTGGGTCCGAGACTCCGGAACATCAAGCTCACCTGGGCGAGCAGCCCAAAACGCGCGCTCGAGCTGCTCGCGGAGACCGAAGCCGCGTTCCCCAGCCATCCCGCCGTCCCCGCTCTTCGCGCCGACCTCGCGCTGCGGGCAAAAGAGACGGACCGCGCCGTGGCCGCGCTCGAGCGCTCGCTGAGCCTCGACCCCTACCAACCCGGGCTCCGACGACACCGCCGCCGGCTGGTCGGCGGCGGCCGAGACATCGCGTCCATCTACGGACTCGACGCCATGGCGGCGGCCAAAGCGCCGGTCACCGACCTCGAGCGCCGGTACGGCGCGATCTTCCTCACCGACCGGACCGGCGTCGAGCTGTCGGCGTCCGGCCGCAGCACCAAATACCGCCAGCAGGTCATCCGGATCGCCGACGCCCGAGTGAAGGACGCCTTGCGAGCTCACCGGGTGTTTTATTCCCCGAGCCGAGAGGCGGTCGAGATCCTCGCCGCGGAGCAGATCCGGGCCAACGGACAGGTCCTGAAGCCCACCTCGATCCGCGACGACGGCCCGAAAGGCAAGGTCTCGGGGATGTACATCGACCAGCGCTACAAAGTGATCGTGTTCAGCGACCTGGCGCCCGGCGACACCCTCCACATCGCCTATCGGATCGACACCCGGGGGGAGAACATCTTCGGAGGATTCTTCGGCGATGTCCTCGCGGTGCAAGGGCCATTGCCCAAGCGGGACGTTCGGTACACCGTGACCGCCCCCCCTTCGCGGCCGCTGTACCACGCGACCATTCGCTTGCCGGAGCCGGAACGATCCACGACCGACAACGAGCACCGGCTCGGGTGGCGGTTGGCGGCCATCGACCCCCTCGACTATGAGCCCCTGGCCCCGCCCTACCCTCGAATCGGGCAGATGTTGTCCATCAGCACCTACGACGCGTGGGAAGCGCTCGGGCGCTGGTACGCGCGCCTGTATGGCGACCAGCTCGAGCTCGACGAAAGCGCCCGCCGCGCGGGACGGGCCGCGGTCAAAGGGATCACCGACCCCGCGGAGAAGGTTCGTCGCCTGTACGCCTACGTGGTGAAGAACACCGGCTACGTGGGGATCGAGCTCGGCATCCACGGCTGGAAGCCGTTCAAAGCCTCCGAGGTCCACCGCCGTCGCTACGGCGACTGTAAAGACAAGAGCACTCTGTTGTCCGCGCTTTTGAGAGACAACGGCGTCGATGCGACCATCACCCTCGTCCGCACCGCGGACCGAGGCCGGCTGCCCGGTGACCACGCCACGATGTGGGCGTTCAATCACGCGATCACCTACGTGCCGGAGCTGGACTGGTATCTGGATCCCACGGCGGAGTTCAACGGCTCCCGCGAGCTGCCCTATCAAGACCAGGGGGCGATGGCGCTGGTGGTCCACCCCGACGGCCGAACCAAGCTGACCACCCTCCCTCTCAGCTCCCCGCGCGACAATCTTAATGCGTCTCGATACCAGGCCCGCCTCGGCCGCGACGGGCGGTTGAGCATGGTCGGCGAAGAACGGTTCTACGGCGCGCGCGCCGCGGCCCTGCGCCGAGATCTTCAGGCCCGGGACCAACGAAAGCGCCTCCTCGAGCGCCAGCTCAGCCAAGTCTTCCCCGGCGTCCGCGTTCGCAAGCTCAAGGTCTCCGACCTCGACGCGCTCGAGAAGCCGGTCAAGTATCGTTATCGATTCGACGTGCCGAAGTATGGCCAGCTCGACGGGAATCGTCTCCTCATCCCCGTCGCGCTGTACCAGCATGAGGTGAGCAAGGCGTACGCGCCGATGCCCAAGCGACAGTACGCAATCCGCGTTGACCACCCCTGGGAAACGAACAACGTGATCCGATACCGACTGCCGAAGGGCGCACGCATCACCCGGCTGCCGGAGGGAATCAGCATCGACACGCCGTTCATTTCGCTGCAGCAAAAGGTGCGACGGGTCGACGGCGGCTTCGAGACCGACGATACCGTGACCCTCAAACAGCGGGAGGTCCCGCCGGAAGCCTACGCGGAGTTCCGGGAAGCCTGCCTGGCCATCGACCGGGCGATGGAACGGAAGGTGGAGATCCAATGGTGAGAGCATGGTGTATCACCGCCCTCCTGCTGACGGGCGCTTGTCGAGCGTCTCTGCCCCCGCCGGGGGGACCGGCATCCGCGGTGCCGACCCCCGACGAAGGGCGAGAGCGCGCGCGGCGCACCGACGATCCGATCGCCGCCGCCGATCTTTCCTGGGTGGCCGGCAACGATCGCGCGTACGCGAAAGCGCGCCTCGAAGACGCGCTGATCCAGCGCCCGAAGGATCCCGCCGCCCTCCTGCGG
>JANQQN010000360.1 GCA_028289325.1 Myxococcota bacterium
CTGGACGGAGGGGGGCCGGGCGAGCTTCCAGCTGGTTCCGGAGGCGTTGCGCGCGGAGACGACGGGCCCGCGCGGGGCGAAGCTGACGGAGCGTTGGCTGGCGAGCGGTCAGATCCAGGAGATAACGCTGGCCGAGCAGTTCGGGACGAACGTGTATGCGCAGACATACGACTACGTGGCTTCAAGGTTGGCTGAAGTCGTTAACGGACACCCAAGGTGGCACGAACTACGGCGAGAAGTACACGCAGGACCCGGTGACGGGTTTCGTGACGAAGGTATCGGACTCGGCCGACGCGGTGAAGGTGACGTATGGGCCTCGTCTGGACGGTCGTTCGCTCACGTCGACGATCGGCCCTTCGAGCCTGGGGATCGAGTTGTCGACGCCCCACAGTCTCCTTGGCGAGCCGTTGGCACGGACGGAGTCGAGCGGGGTGACGGTTCAGTCGTACTACGACGAACTGAGTCGGGTGGTGCAAGACGGCTCGTCGAGCCAGCGCCGGGTATCGAGCTACGATCCGTCGGGTCGGATGGTGCGAAGTGGTGATGAGTGAGCCGTGGCAATCAAGTTGCCGAACGCGCCCGTCAGCTGATGGGCGTTACGGCTGGGGGCCAGCCGCGGTGGAAGTGAGCGTTGAAGGAGGCGTCGCTTGGCCCAGGTCGTCGCTTCCCCAGCAGACGACTCTGTTGGAGACGTCGACGGCGCAAGTATGCGCGTCTCCCGAATCCACCTGGACTACCGGACCGAGGTCAGAAGGCGGGCTTGCCGCGCCTTGTCGGTCATCTCCCCAACACGTCACGTTGCCCTCGCCGTGAAGCGCACAGGTATAGAATAGTCCCGCGGTGACCGCATGAGCCAAGCCCAGATCCGCTGGTGGGTTGGCTTGACCGAAGCGGTCATCTCCCCAGCATGAGACATCGCCGGTCTCGTCGGTGGCGCAGGAATGCTGGTAGGCGGCGGCGACTTGAACACTACCGGTACGGCTGGCAGAGGGTGGAGATGCCTGGCCGTCGACATCGACGCCCCAGCACCGGATGCGGCCGTTGACGTCGACGGCGCAGTTGTGCAGCGGCCCGGCGTTAACTTGGGCGATCGGGTGGGCGAAGGCGGGCACCGCCGTCTGTCCGACGATGTTCGATCCCCAGCAAGTCACCGTTCCGACGCTATCGAGGGCACAAGTATGTCCATCTCCGGCCGTGACTTGAACGACATCGCCCAGATCGGACGGTGGGCTCGACTGGCCCTGCGCGTCGTCTCCCCAGCATCTAACGACGCCTGTGGTGTCCAGGGCGCAGCTGTGAAATCGGCCCCCCGTTACCTGGCGGACGGGGCCCAGCGCGGTCGGGGGGCTGGCTTGACCTCGGGCGTCGTTGCCCCAACACATCACCGCGCCCGAATCTACGGCGCAGGAGTGCTTTGCGCCGGCAGCGACTTGAACGGTCGCCGTCGGTCGCTCCGCATCACACGCCAGCATGATCGACGAATCGAACAGGTGCTGACAGTACCATTGGAAGGTACCGTCGGCGGTCTCCGGGGCGGCAATGACTGGGTTTCCGTCCTCGTCTACCGGGGAGGCGTTTGGGCTACAGAGCTCGCTCGTCGGGGGCCACCAGTGGGAGGCCTCCGACGCGGCGCCACAGGTCGCTGTTAGCAGGATGCCGCAGTCGACGCTGTCGACGTAGGCGGAGTTGTTGCATCTCCAAAACCAACCAGCCGTACCATCCGGACCAAAACCTGAGAGCTCATCGGGGAAGCCGCTACTACAAAGCTCATCTTCATCGGGCAGCTCGTCGAAGACGCCGCCGTCGAAACCACATACGGGCGGGAGAATAGCTTCCTCACCGACACCGGTGTAAGAAACCCAGCCGTCTTGGCTTCGGGGCCGAATAGATCCGGACAACCTCCGTCGCTCATCCGTGACTGACAACACGAAGTCTGCCGACGTGACATTGCCGTTGATGGTCTGACCAGACCACGTGACCCGTCTCGTGTTTGCATCGTAGGTATAGTCGATCGGGTAGCCCGCCACGGTCATCTCGCCGGTGAGTTCGATCTTCAAGGGCGTGTACGGATAGCCGAACTGCGTCGCTGTATCGTACGTGTCGGCCCAACGGTAACCGAGGAACGGGTCTGCTGTGAGTCCGGCCGGACTTGCGTCGACGCTTCCCGCGCGGAGCAAGCCCAAGGCGACGACGGGGAGGACAGACCTCCAAAGAGTTTCCGACCCGGGGAACGGTTGGCGACAACGCCTGCGTATCTCTTTCATACGAATAAGAGGGTCGTGGTGGCGGCGGTGCAGCGCGCTTTTTTTGACAACCTCAGAGGCGTCAGACTCTGCCCGTCTTTCGTCGTGACGATGTGAGAATCAGCACCTTGACCGAATAGAAGATATGGCTGCGTCACTCTATTGAGCGGAGGTGCGGCGAGCACGCGTAAGGCGCTGGGTTCTCGCTTCCTGATCCTCTGACGAGTAGAATTGGCCGTGATGTCTCGGCTCTCGCTCCAGGTTCGCTTACTTCTGCTCCCGACCGACTTGGGAGGGCGTGAGATGCCGATCTTCAGCGACTATCGCCCAAACTGGGACTTGAAGAACACGTGGAACGGCCAGCCGACGATCAACGACGGGCGAGTGCTGCTCTGTGGGATCAGCGAGCTCTCGCCCGGCGCGGAAGGGGCAGCGCGCATCGAGCCGCTCGCGGAGGAGTTCTGGGGAGGGGTCGACGTGGGCGCGGTCCTTCCCATGCTGGAGGGCCGCCAATCGTGGGTTACGCGACCGTGCTGGAGGTGACGAGGCCGGAGCACTTCAGCCGCGAAACGGCGGCCTTCGTGGTTCAAGCGTTGCAGTTCTGCGACTTCATCGAGCGCGCCTCGGGGCTGGCCATGACCGAACGCCTCATGGCGGCGCGCCGTCGTCTGCTGGAGCTCTACACGGCGGGCATCGCGCTGCCTCATGTCGAACCGCCGGAGGGCTTCGATGCGGGCGCAGACCCACCGCGTCCTGATGGGTGGGCGGGCTTCGACAAGTTCGAGTTCTACTGGGAGGTGTTCGACCCGTATGTGAACGAGGCTGCCGTCGCAGGCTCGCTTTCCGACGATTTGCTCGACGTCTATTGCGATGTGCGGCGTGGCCTCGACCTTTGGAAGTCGAAAGCCCCACGGGCCGCCGCCATTTGGGAGTGGCGCTTTCACCTCGATGCCCACTGGGGTGACCATGCCGTCGATGCCCTACGAGCGCTCCACCGCGCGTGCCGAATATGAGCTTTGAGCTCATCCAGGGCGATGTGTTGGGACTCGGTGTGTTCTTCGGCCCTGATCTCCACGGTCACTCGACGATCTCGACAACGGTGATCCGCGCGGGGTCGAAGCCCAGCTCGGTCACGTATTCGTCCCCCGGTTCGATCTCCAGCCGCGGGTCGAGCGTCGGCACATTGCTGGAGTTTTGCAGTCGTCCGGTTCCGTCGGCCCGTAGCTCGAGCAGCGACGGGTGAAAGCGGCCGTTCCCGACCTCGCGCCCGTCGAAGGTGAACACGGTCGAGGTCCCCACGAGCTCGTCGATCTGAAGGCCATCATCGAGGTCGGCGCCGGTCGCGATACTGAATCGAAGCGAGCTTCCCTGGTCGTAGAACGTCTGGCCGTCGATTGTCCGATTGAGATCGAAGCCGCCGCCCGGAAACGCCGATGGGGTCCCCGAGGCAAGAAAGCCGATCACGCGGTAGTCGACGAGCACGAGCGCGGGGTCGATGTACGTCGTACCGGGCGTCAACGGACCAGCGACCACGATTCTAAACCCGAAGTCTTGGACGTCGCTGAACGTCGGCGTCACCGCGAACTGGGCGCTGGTGAACGTGAACCGGGGCATCGGGTCATCGCTGCATGCGACGACGG
>JANQQN010000336.1 GCA_028289325.1 Myxococcota bacterium
AAGTCGACTTGCGCCTCGCGCTCGGCGGATGTGGTCAGACCGCCGATGGCCACGTCGATCGCGCCCTTGCGCACCTTCTCCAGCTTGTCCGCTGCGCCTTCGCACTCGACAAACTGATATGGCCGGCCGATCCGGGCCGCGATCTCCGTCCATAGGTCAACGCTGTAGCCGGTCGGCGTCGGTCCGGCGATGACGAACGGGGGAAAGGAGCTCAGCCCGACTTGGAGTTCGCGGGGCGCGGTTTCCGGCGCCTGCGCAAGCGCCTGATCTCCGAGCCCCGCGGACGCGAGCAGAGCGATCAGCGCGGCGTACATCCGAAACATGGACCAGACTTACCGCCTGGACGGGCAGAGCGCAAAACGGACACCGGCGGCAGGTGAGACCCCCGACCACCACCGTCCGCCGGGTCAAGCCGACCGATCGAGGCAGACGACCTGAATTCCTGGTCCGTGGGCGCCTTCGATCAGGATCCCTTCGACGTCGGCCGTCTTGGAGGGACCCGTCGCCCAGATCACCGATGGATCGTCGCCGAGGGCGGCCAGAGCCGCGGGCACGTTCGGCAACAGTTGCTGGGGCGTCACCACCGCGACGTGGACCCAGGGGGCCAAGGCGGCCAATCGATACGGCGTCGCGCGGTCTTTCAAGACGACGGTGCCCGTGGTCGCGATCGCTGCCGAGCCGTTCGTTATGCCAAACTCGTAGTCGTCGATCACGCTGCGGTCGAACTCGTCTCGCAGTTCGAAGGGCGCAAAGGCCTCCCGCGGGGACAACCGTGCTTTCAGGTCTGGGTCGCAGTACCCGACCCGATATCCTTTCTTGCTCAGCCAACCCGCGACGGCATCGAACCCGATCAGGGGCGTGCCGTTGACGGCGGAGAGGTTCCTGGCGAACGCCTCCCACAGGTCTTCGACCTCGAGATTCGGCGCGTCGACGATCACGTCATCCGTCCACTCGGGGGCCGCGGCTTTTGCCTCGATCGGGGCCACGGCGGCACGGATCGCCTCTGAGAATACTTCCCGGCGGGTCATGACGGCACCTCTTCTTTGTTGCGCTCACCGGCCGAAGGCGGCGGGACTCGGTTCGCCATCCATCGCCGAAACTGTCCGCCCCTCCACCGAGGTAGTCTTCGCGAGGACAGCCACGCCGACGCCGCGGGGAGGATCTTCATCATCGGCTCGGGGGTCATATTCATCACGCCGCCGGCCCACAGCGCGGTTCGCCATGTTCCGGGAGACGAAGCCAACGTCGCGTACGGTTTCATCGAGGGCGTTCCGGCCATGGCCTTGGCGTGGCCTTCGCGTTTGGCCTTGTCGCGCAGCTTGACGAGCATATCGGCCAGCGGCACTCGCACCGGACAGACCTCGGTACACGCGCCGCATAGGGAACAGGCCTTCGGCAGATCCGACAGCGCGCCGAAGCCATCGCCGGCCAGCAGCGGACTCAGGATGGAGCCCACGGGTCCGGGATAGACCGTCCGATACGCGTGGCCGCTCGCTTGACGATACACGGGGCAGACGTTGAGGCAGGCGCCGCACCGACAGCAGCGAAGGATCTCTTTGAACTCGTCGGCGAGGATGCGGGATCGTCCGTTGTCGAGAAAGACGACGTGCATCGCCTCGGGACCGTCGGGTTGTCCGTCGGCCTTGGGGCCAGACAGAAACTGGGTGTAGACGCTCAGCCGTTGGCCGGTGGCCGAACGAGGCAGTAAAGAAAGCATGACCGCGAGGTCGCGGTCGGTCGGAATGAGCTTCTCTATGCCCACCACCGCGATGTGCAAGCGGGTGGCGGCGAGCGAGAAACGAGCGTTGCCTTCATTGGTCACGACGACGAGCCGGCCGCTTTCAGCCGAAACGAAGTTGGCCCCGGTCATGCCTGCGTCGGCGCTCAGATACTTTTTGCGCAGATACGCGCGCGCCATCATGGTGAGCGTTTCTGGGTCTTCGCTATACGGGCCGATCTTCTCGCGTTCGAAGCTCCTCCCGATGCCGCGGCGATTTTTGTGAATGATCGGCTTCACGATGTGTGAAGGCTTGTCGTTGTCGATCTGGACGATGAACTCCCCGAGATCCGTCTCGACGCACTCGATCCCCCGCGCTTCGAGGTACGGAAGAAGACCGATCTCCTCGGTGGCCATACTCTTGGCTTTGACCAGGCTCTTGGCCTGCGCCGCCTCCATGATCTGGTAGATGATTTCGTTGGCTTCGCCCCCGTCCTTGGCGAAGTGGACGTGGGCGCCATTGGCCTCTAGCTTATCGACCGCTTGCGCAAAGTACTGGTCGAGGTGTTCGAGCGTATGCTGCTTGATCTGCCCGGCGAGCGTCCGCAGCTGGAATAGCCGGTCGTCGAAGTCACCGACGATCACCTCATCGCGCTTCTCGCTCGTGGACTTGGCGCCGTCATAGACGGTGGCATGAACCTCGGGCGAAAGATCTCGAACGAAGTTGTCGATCTGCTGATAACTCATAGCGCCTCCTCGGCGCCCCAAGCGCCGGCCTCGCGCTGCACAGCGTCGCGGAGAATCTCAGCCACGTGACGTCGCTGCGTGGGCACGCCGTCTCGGTCGAGCAGCCCGCCGAGGTGTAAAAGACAGCCGGTGTCGAGCGACGCGATGTATTTCGGCCGGTTTTGCAGCAGATGGTTCAGCTTGAGCGCTCCGATCTTCTTCGAGGTTTCAGGGAAGCTGACGGAGAAGGCTCCTCCGAACCCGCAGCACTGTTCCTTTTCGCCGTACTCGACCAGTTCCACGCCTTCGATCGACTCGAGAAGCGCGGTGGCGGCAGGAAGGCTGTTCGTGCCGCGGCAGTGGCAGCTATGATGCAGCGCGATCGGGCCGTCGTGGTGGCCGGGCCACCGGGTGACCCCGAGACCGTTGACGATGAAGTCGGTCAGCTCCCAGGTTCGACGGGCGAGCTGTCGAACCCGGTCTTGCTCCGGATAGCCCTCGAACGCCATCTGAGCGCCGTGCAGCACCATGGACACGCACGATCCGGATGGAACGACGATCAGGGAAGACTCGTCGAAGGCCTTCAACATGTTACGAACAACCTTGCGCGTTGCATCCCAGTCGCCCGCATTGAACGACGGCTGGCCGCAGCAGGTTTGATCGGGCGGAAAGACCACCTCGACGCCCAGGCGCTCGAGCACTTCCACCGAGGCCTTCGCGGCCTCGTCGAAGAAGGCGTCGCACAGACAGGTCACCATGAACTGCACCGGACGCCGGTCGTACGTCATTCGGTCTTCGGGCGTGATGCTGTGGGCCAAGGTCGTCGTCATTTTGATACCCTCCGTCTTACTTGAGGTCCGTGATCTTCTCGTGGCGCAGGCGAAGTTCCGCCACCGCCTGTCGTTCCGCGTTGTGTTCGTAGCTCTGAATGGTCTCCTGTAGATACTCGATATGGGTGCGAGCTGAATCGCGCGCGCGCTCGGTATCGCCGGCCTTCACGTGTTCGAAGATGCTCCGATGCTGTCGTCGCAGCGCTTCTTTGGAGCCTCGATGGGCGGCGAGCTTCTTTCGATTATAATAGACGTCGTCTCTGAGGGCACCGAGAAGCGCGCGTACGACGTACAGCAGCACGGAGTTGTGCGCCGCTTCGGCGATGGCCAGATGGAACGCGGCGTCGGCCTTCGCGTGTACTGCGAGGTCTTCGGACTCTTCGGACGCGCGTTCGAGCACCAGGAGCCGGTGCTCGATCAGGGCAAGGTCGGGAGGCGTGGCTCGCAGTGCGGCCCAGTATGCGACCTGCTGTTCGACCACCGCGCGAAACTCGAGAAAGTCCCGTTCGGTGTCAGGGTGTTCTCGGAGCAACGATAGGAGGGGATCGGTGATCGCGTCGGCCGCGGCGTCCCTGACGAAGGTGCCCCCTCCTTGTCGACTACGAACGAGACCTCGGGCCTCCAGTCGGTGGAGCGCCTCGCGCACCGTCGGGCGGGAAACGGCCATCTGCTCGGCGAGCAGGCGTTCCGCGGGGAGGCGATCGCCCGGCGCGAAGCCGCCGCGAAGGATGAGCCCCTCGAGCTCTTGGCTCACCCGGTCCGCGACCTTACGGCGGCCAGGACCGACATCCGAGGTGCCCGCGTTTGGTCTTACCATTGGCCTATGAATGCATATTCAGTCAAAAAGTTCAATAAAATTGAGATATTAGCTTTGGTATCTGGTATTACCAATCTGGTGAGAGCAGGTACTGGATCCGAGACTCGCGACGCATGAACCCCGGATCCGTAATCGTGAGACCTGGTTCGAGCCGCGGACGAACAGAGCGCCGAGGTGGACCGCGCTTGGCGGCCTTCAGGGCGCAAGGGGCGGGTTCAGGTGGATCCGCCGGGGGGCAGCCTCCGGAGGACTGACGGTTGGAATCGTAGGGGCGGGTGCCCCTTTCAAGGGTCGCCCGGTCTTTAGGTCAAGCGGGCCTTCAGCACCGAACGCATCGCGTCGAGGTCGACCGGTTCCTTGACGGGGAAGAATCGACCTTTCGGCCCCTCGCGAGGCACCCGCAGTAGGTTCAGGGGAAGGTATGGTGACCCGCCGACGTACACGCCGCTCGCTTCGCAAGCGATCGATTCGAGCTGCAGGGCTGGTCGACCGTCGACTTTCTTGGTCACCAAGTGGCGCTGAAGGGGGATGTCGCGCTCGAGATGATCGACGGAAAAGATCATGTTGTTGGTCGAAAAGTCCGGCAATGTCTCTTGCGGGAAGTCGGGCGGAAAACGGAAGCCCTCCACGATCTGTAGGCGCCCGTCGACCAGCGCTGGCGCGCCGCCTTTGTCCCACGCGCCCGACGCAGTCCGACGTTTCTGGGTGACCTCGGCGGTCATCGCCTTGCCGCTTACGACGTGGTGACCGACGACCAGCGGATCGACGGTCGCGCCCAGGTTGTCGACGTTGGAGAAGAGAATGTAGCGGACGCCTCGGTCGCGCAGCCGGCCGAGCACGCCGGACACCCGGATCGATCGGAAAAAATCGCCGTGGCCGGGGGCGTGATAGCTGGGGCGATCGTCTTCGTCCACGAACAGCTCCCCTTGGGGGGTGAGGCGCACGGATATTGACTGATGAAAAGCGAGGAGGTCGTCCTGGGCGAGGCCGAACCGATCGTGGGCTTCGACGTGTTCCGCGGTCTCGTCTTCGGTGGCAAAGCTGTTCATGAGGACCAAGGGGATCGCGGCCCCGTAGTGGTCGGCGGCGCGCTGAACGTCGCGGGCCTTGAGGGCGATGAACGTCAGTCCGTCGAAGACCTCAACCACCCCTTTTACGACGCCGCCGAACCGCGTGGCCATGCCTCCGTTGAGAACGACGACCGCGACCTCGGCTCGGCGGAGGGCGGCTTCTCCCTCGGCTGCTATCCCCGGCGCGTCTTCGGCCTCGAAGTCGAGATCCCGAACTTCTGGCGCGGGCTCGATCCGACCCGTGATGCGCGACGAGTCGGTGGTGAGCTCCCCGGCGCGAACGCGGTCCATGGCCGCCCGAATACCCGCTTCGTCAAAATCGAATTTGCGGAGAAAAGAGCGGTCTAGGCGGGGGTCGTCCAGGGGGTGGGCCACGAAAAGGGAGTCTGCGGCTTTCGATATCACTGTCAAGATGACGGCGCAGAAGTTGCCGGGAACAAGGGCCCGGCCTACGGTGAGCAAGCCTTGCCAACGTCCAACGCCATCCACCGGTCGGAGGACTCGCCCCATGTCGAGTCGATCCGGGGACTGCGCGATTTTGTCCTCGCCATTGCTGGCATGAGCGTCATCATTCTGCTCGGTCGGCTGGTCGCGGCGCCAGTGCTCGGCTGGGCACGGCTGTCATGGCCCGGACTGCCGGTGCGTCTTCTGGTTCAGGTCGTGATTCCGCTCGCGGTGTACGTCTGGACCCGTCGGTCCGATCTGCCAGCGTCCCGAATGCCCCTCGTCGGGGCGCTCGTCGTCGCCGTCAGCGCGCTCCCCATGGCCTACGATGACGTGGCATTCCTCGACGTGAACAGCGGGGCATATCGCCCCAGCCCGGTCGGCGTCGTGGTTCTGCTGTATGCGCTGTGGATACCAGCGAGCGGTGTTCATTACGCGATCGTCGTCGGCGTGGCATCGGTGTATCCAGTGGTCGGCGCGGTCATCGCGCACGCGGTGGGGGTCTATCCGGAAGCCGACACGGGGTCGGTGGTGTTGTCCGCGTTCGCGGCATCGATTCCGACGTGGGTGAGTGGGATCATCGCGGGGCTGTTCGTCGCGCGCCGCGATCACGAGCGTCGGCGATTCGAGGCCACCCTCCGCGACCTCGAGAACCTCGGCGGCTACACGCTGCACAGCAAGCTCGGCGCCGGAGGGATGGGCGAAGTGTGGCGGGCCGATCACGCGTTCTTGGCTCGCCCAGCGGCGATCAAGATCATTCGACCGGAGGTCCTCGGCGGTCTCAACGGTCAAGACGCCAAGGCCCATGCGCGGGCGCAGTTGGCGCTGGGGCGGCTCGAGCGGGAGGCGAAAGCCACCGCGCAGCTCACGTCGTCTCATACGGTCCGGGTTTTCGACTTCGGCCGCGGATCGAACTCGACCTTCTTTTACGCGATGGAGCTTCTCGACGGACTCGACCTGCAGTCGCTGGTCGTCCGGTTCGGACCGCAGCCTCAAGAACGGGTCGTGCACATCCTGCTTCAGGTCTGTGACTCCCTCGCGGAAGCCCACGATCGGGGCATGGTGCACCGAGACATCAAGCCGGCGAACATATTCCTGTGTCGTCTCGGCAAGACCTTCGACCACGTCAAGGTCTTGGACTTCGGGCTGGTCAGAAGCGATCCGTTGTCGAAGCCCGACGATGTCGACACGCTCCCGCGTCTCACTCGGCAGGGAATCATCTCCGGAAGCCCGAGCTTCATGTCGCCGGAACAAGCCGGTGGCTCCGAAGACCTCGATCGCCGCGCCGACATCTATGCGCTCGGTTGCGTCACCTACTTCCTGCTGACCGGATCGGCGCCGTTTCGAGCCGACAATCCCATGGTGGTGCTCATGCAGCAGATGAGCGATGCGCCCAAGCCGATGCGCGAGCGTCGCCCTCAGATTCGGCTGGCGCCCGAGCTCGAGGCGCTGGTCAACCGCATGTTGGTGAAGCGGCGGGAAGACCGGGTATCGTCCGCCGATGAGCTCGCCGAGCAGCTGCGGCGACTGCAGCTGCAGAGAACGTGGGACCAAGAGCTGGCGGGACGCTGGTGGTCGCGGGCGAAGGTATCGGTGGTCGTGGATGCGGAGCTTCGGCCGGACCCTGCCGCGGGCCAGCGCTTCGTTCGCAAGCTAACGTGACGAGTCGTTCATCTTGACTTCGATCTCCCGGACGACGCGGTCGACGCGAAGCGAGGCCGCCTGCAGGAGTTTGGTCAGCTCTCGTTGGTAGTCGCCCCGGACGCCAGCCCGTCGCAGCGGCGCCAGGTCTTTGGCGGTCTCGACCATCTGGTCCGGTTCGATCGTGTCGTCGAAGACGACCGCGAGCCGATAGAGCTCGCGAGCTCGGCGAAGCTCGGCATTGGCGACCATCAGGAACCGGAGATCGCCCCGGGAGTCGGGAAGGGCCTTGGCCGCGTCGGGGATCAGTTCGGGCGTCAGGGGCCCCGGTAGTCCGGCGAGGACACGAACGGCCAGCCACAGAAGATGGATCTCCCGGAGCCCTCCGGGGGCCAGCTTGAGGTTGAGGCCGATCGGGGGATTCTGCCGACGCGCCCGCAGCTCGTGGAGCACGTCGCGGATGAACAGGGACGAATGGTCGTCGGTGACCAGCTGTCTCACCTCGTCGTTGAATCGCTTTGCGGTGACCGGATCCCCGAGGAAGAAGCGAGCTTCCAACACCTCCGCCTCATCGATGAACGTCTCCTCGGTGCGGCTCTGCAGGTGGGCTTTCAGCTCCGGGATACTGATCACGTATTCGTTGAAGTGATCGGAAAGCCGGTTATGGGGGTGTAGGCCCCGGCGAGACATCGCCGCCGACACCCGCTGGATGACCTTGCCGAAGAACTTCTTGAGCCCGCGATCCGGCTCATCGACGACGGCAATGTAGTCCCAGTCGCCGCCGAACGCTTCACACCGACCGTAGCCCCCGGTCGCGTAAACGGCGACCTTCGACCCGGGACGATAGCGGCTGAATATCGGCGACTTATCCCGGACCTCGCGAAAGCAGGCCTTGAACAGCTCGCGGACGTACTGGTCGACGGCTTGGGTGAACTCGGCATCCCGAGCCGCGGGCGCGCCCTCGAGGATCGCGATCAGCGCTGAGCCCATGGTGATGACATCGAACGCGTCGCCGAGCAGCTCCACCTGCACCGTCGGCGCCGGCTCCCTGGCCGCTTCCTGGACCAGCTCCGCCGAGAGGTCTTTGAGCCGACGGATATCGTTGAGGTGACCGGTGAACTGAGGAATGCGGGCGCGGACCCGGCTCGCGATGCGACCGACGGCGCGAGAGTGATGATGAACGAGCACCATCATCGAGCGGAGAGCGCGCGACACCCGCGACGACCGTTTCGAGTCGAGAGAGCTTTCTATGAGGTCGGCGAGGATCCCGCTGTGCTCGGGAGGGAACGCATACGTGAGCCGGAACAGCGACTCGGTGGACGGCTCGGCATCGAGTCGGTGAACCAGCCGCTCCAGGGTCTTGCGATCCTTGACGAGCAGGACCATCAGCTGCTCCCAAAACGCGTTCGCGGTCGGTCCCGCCTGGGCCTTGCCGGTCGTTCCCGCCGCGTCGCGGTCTTTGGCGGTGAGCAGACACAGTAGCTCGACGAGCGACGTCGCGTCTTCGGTCATCGCCACCACGTACCGGGCCGCGACCTCTCCCGCTCGATGTTCGGGTAACGCGTTGAAGTCGGTCACGAAGCGGTCGCCAAGCCCCCGGTCGGTCGCCAGCAGCTCGACCACCTCGTCCCAAAAGACGCTGCCTTTGTAGTCCTCGAGCGCTTCCAGCAGCTGAACGGCGAAGTTCTCTCCTTCGTTGCGGAGCTCCTCGTGGTGTTTGACCAGGCGGCGAAAGGTCGACACCCGGGTCAGGTGGTGGTCGATCTTGGTGAGTAAGGTCGACAGGGCGGTCAGGGCCCGGGTCCGAACCTCGGCGTACATGCCCATCAGCCGGTCGTCGGCCGTCCGGCGGGCCGATTCCCCCAACCCCAGCAACAGTGCGACCTGACTCGAAGCGTTTCGAATGTCGGGGTCGACGAGGTCGAACTCGTCGGCCTGAAAGACGTACAGGAACATGAGCGCTCGCAGGACTTCGTTTTGAACGAACGCATCGGCGAGGTTGAAGTACGTTTCTCGTAGTTCGGGGTCGCGTTCGGCCACCGCCTGCAGGGCGGTGGAGGGGCGGGGATCGTGAACTCCGTGGATCACCCGGACCGCGGTGGTCGCGAGTTTGCTCGGGATATAGATCTCTCGCTTGGGGGACAGAACGCCAGGAACCGGGTTCGGCTGCAGAAAGAACCGTAGCTCTTGGCTCACGGTACGAAGGAAGCCTTCGTGGGCGATGGGGCTACCCTGCCCGGCGTAGTAGCGATGGATGACCCGCTCGTCGAGCGCCTTGGCCAGCGACTTATCGCCACATAAGTATTGCGAGCCGAGCAGCTGCATGACCGACACCACGTTTCGCTGCGGCGTATCCAGGAGCTCTTCGTACTCCTCGACCATCGCGCTGACCCTCGGCGTCGACAGCTGCTCGGTCAGGAACAGCTGAATCTTCGACGCGAACCGCAGGAAGATGCGAGACACCGTCGCGAAACACCGAGACATCGCTTCTCGAGCCGCGGGATTGCGAACCACGATCGCGAGGTCGACGTCCTCGTGGTCGATCAACGCGCCGACGTTGAACGCGACGAAATCGCGGGCGATGAGCTCGGGGGCGGAGGCCTTGATCGTGAGATCGAGAAGGCTGGCCACCCACCGCCGTCGGGTCTCGTCGGCGGTGGTGTACACCTGATGGCACCGCGGGATGTGTTGACGTGGGTCACCGTCGCGCATTTCGATGAGCGACTGCGCCGTTTCTGCCTGGCAACGAAGGTGATGGTGGGCGAAGTACGCGCCCACGAGCTCGGACCGGTCGTGGCGATGCGTGCGAGCGAACTGATCCACCGCCCGCATGGCCACCGCGGGGTCGGCGGGCGTCCGGGTGAGGGGGGCCGCGCCTTCGCTCCAATCTGCCGCCGCGTTCAGGAGGTCACGGTACTTCTGGCTGGCCCGGACCGCCTTACGGGTGTGATTGGCGAAGGCGTCGATGTGGTGTCCCAGATCGCCAAAGCCGGGATCCTCGGTCGGCGGAATGATCAACGGTCGCCTCCCGCGATGACGATCGCGGACAGGTGTCGCCCCGTCTCGCCGCCATCGCGCCGATAGGAATAGTAGAGCTCGTCGTCTTCGAAGGTGCAGCCTCCGACCACCTCCACGTGCTCGGGCTCGACGCCGGCGCGAAGCAGGAGCCGCCGAACGAGGTCAACGAGGTCGAGGTGATGGCGGCGGCGCTCGTTGACGATGGTCTTAGGGGCCGCGCCGCCCAGGGTCTTTTGCGCCGCATCGATGACCTCGTCGCCGACCTCGAATCGGTCGAGGCCGATCGTCGGTCCGATCGCCGCCCGCAAGCGGTCGGGGCGAACGCCGTGAGAGGCGACGGCGGCGACCGCGATCCCCGGGATGTCGGCCACCGCGCCCCGCCACCCGGCGTGGACGGCGGCGATATGGGGGCGCAGGTCGTCATCGAGGCCCGCGATTAGGATCGGGGCGCAGTCGGCCGTTCGAACGCCGATCGCGACGCCGGGACGAGACTCGACGATGGCGTCGGCTTCCGTCTTCGCGTCGACCAGCTTGGCGTCGATGACCCTCGACCCGTGGACCTGTTCGACCTGCACGACGGTCGCATCGGGATCGAGGGACAGGGCGGCCCGAAACCGCCGCTGGTTCTCCGCCGCGGCCCCCGGGGCATCGCCGACGCCAAAGTTCCAGCTCGCGTAGGGGCCCTCGGATACGCCGCCCCGCCGGGTAGAGAAGCCGTGTCGAATTCCCGGTACGGCGGTTAGCAGCGAGCTCGTCAACAGCATGCGCGCCGCTCACCGTAGCAGTACCCGTTGGGCCAAGGCTATGGGCTCCACGGAACCTCAGGGTCCTTCCCTCGGCCGCGACTGATCGCGCGCAGCGCTTCGAGCAGATCGTCGAGGTCGTCGGGGATCGGCGCTTGCAACCGCAGCTTCTTCTTGGGCCGAAGCGGATGCCGCAAACGAACTTGCCACGCGTGGAGCGCGGTGCGGGGGAAGGCGTACGCTATCGCCTTGACCTCGGGGTCGCGCAGCGCGCGGCGACTCCCGTAGGTCTGGTCACCTACGAGCGCGTAGCCATGATCGGAGAAGTGCACCCGGATCTGATGGGTGCGCCCGGTCTCGATGACCACCTCGGCGAGAGATACGCCAGGATACGTCTCGACGACGACGTAGTGGGTGATCGCGGTCTTCCCTTGTCCGACCCGGGAGCTGAACTTCTTACGCTGGTGCGGGTGTCGACCGTACAGCGTCTCGAAGGTGCCGTGGGGCGGGTCGGGAATGCCTTTGAGCACCGCGAGATAGCGCTTCTCGATCGTTCGGGCCTGGAACGTCGCCTGGAGGGCTCTCAACGCCTCGGGGTGCTTGGCCACGAGAATCACCCCCGATGTCTCCCGGTCGAGGCGATGCACGATTCCCGGGCGGACGTCCGCCTCGGACCGCGGCATGTCCCGCACATGGTGAAGCACCGCGTTCACCAGCGTCCCGCTCGTATGGCCGGCCGCCGGATGCACCACCATGCCCGCCGGTTTATCGACCGCGAGCAGGTCGTCGTCTTCGTACAGAACGGCGAGGGGGATCGGCTCGGGCGCGGCGATGAGCGCGGGGGCGGGGGCGGGGATCACCGTCCATCGTTCCCCAGCGTGAACGATGGTCTTCGCGCCGCGGGTGGGGGGCTGGCCGTCGAGAGTCACGAGACCGTCCCGGATCCATCGCTGCAGGCTGCTGCGCGACAGGTCGGGCAGGTGGCGAGCCAGCGCCCGGTCGAGTCGCTCCCCTTCGTCTTCGTCGTTCAGGGTCAAGGCGCGGGGTGTTCCGCCCGCGGCGCTCGCTTCTGGGGCCTCGTCGTCTTCGACGTCGTCGAGGTCTTCGACCGGTTCTTCCCCGGCGCTCACCAGATGTTGGACTTGATGTGACCCTTGCCCTTCAGGATCACGTCGACGATGGCCAGGTTGAAGAAGTTCGTGGTCTCGAAGAGCTCGGGCGCGACTCGGCTCCGATAGAGGTTGAGGCCCTCTTCGATCTCCGCCTCCAGCACGTCGAAGAGATTGTCGTCTTGGATGCCCTGAACGATCTTCTCTTCGTTGTACAGTGCGATATCGCCCGCGATCGCCCGCGCGAGCCTCATCGCTTTTTCCGGCGTATCGAGCAGTGCCACGACAGCTTGACTTCACTCAGAAGGGCCGGCGCGTCAAGGGCTGGCGGACCCCACACCGGGACGACGCCTCTAATCGACCGGGATATCGTTGTTGATGACCCACTGCTCCCAACGCGGCACGTAGGCGGAGGCCATCTCGTCCATGTCGAGCTCGAGCTCACGGGCGAAGCAGCGGACGAATCCCCAGACGTAGATCCGGGCGTTGGGCAGGTCGTCGTACCTTTCGTCTTCCAAGGCAGACAGGATCGCCTTGGTGATCTTGGTTCGATCCGACAGTTCCGTCAGCGACAAGCCTTGTTGCTCCCGAATTCGCTTCATGAACGGGCCGGGCGCCTCCTCCTCGGGCTCCGGTTCCGCCGGCGCCACCACCACCGGCGATTCGAGCATGGTGGTCGGATCTTCATCGTCCTGGGGGCGAGGGCTCATGGGGGGACTCTAATCCTCCTTGAGCTCGGCGTTCCAGTAGGAAGCGTCGGTGAGCGTCAGGAAAGGACGCCAGTCGTCGTACGTGTATCGGCCACCGTCCCGGCTGCGCACGAAAGGCGACCACTTGGGACGACTCGGTTCCCGCAGCAGCTGCATGCCTGCCTCTTCGGGGGTCCGTCCGCCTTTCTTCAGGTTGCACCGAATGCAGCTGCACACGACGTTGTCCCACGTGGTTCGGCCGCCCTGAGACCGAGGAATGACATGGTCCAGGTTGAGGTCGGAGCGGCTGAACTTCTTCGTGCAGTACTGGCAGGTGTTCTGATCGCGCAGATAGATGTTCTGCCGAGAGAAACGGACGTGCATCCGCGGGAGCCGATCGTACACCTGGAGCATGATGACCCGCGGCACCCGGATGACCGTCGAGACCGTCTTCACGATTTCATCGTCGGGATGGACCTCGGCCGACAGCGCGGCCCAGGACTCGAAATCGAAGGTCTTATACTCGCGGTCGATGGCCTTGGCGGTGCCCTGATAGAGCAGCGCAAAGGCTCGGCGCACAGTGGTGATGTTGATCGGCTGGTAGAACCGATTCAGCACCAGAACATTGCTGTCTAAGACGGTCATCGCGGCGGCTCCTCTCCTGAGGTGGGCGAACGGGGCTGTGAAGGATAAATCGGATGTAAGGCAGATTGCAGAAGCGGAATGATTTCGGCGATCTCTTCGTCGCTCAACGTTCGGACGTCGATGGCCACCCGGTCGTCGATGAACCGGGTCATGACCGGAGTCTGGCCCTGTCGGAGCCGGTCGGCCAGTGCGCGGGCGGGGGCGCCCGGGGGGCCCACCAAGACCAGTCGCGTCGGAAGCTCCGCCAGCGGAAGCGCACCGCCGCCGGGGACGGATACCCCGTCGACAACGTCGACGCCCGCCGCCGGGACGGCCTGCGCGATCGCCATCGCCAGGCGCTGGGCGGCGCCGTCGAGGGCGTCACTGGACCGGCGCATGGACGCGATACCGGGGATCTCTTTCGCGCGGCCGTCTCGATACAGGCGAAGCGTGGCCTCGAGCGCGGCGATGGTGACCTTGTCGGCGCGCAGCGCCCTCGCCAGCGGGTGGCGTTTACAGGCGGCGATCAGGTCCGCGCGACCAGCCAGGACGCCGCCCTGAGGGCCGCCGAGCAGCTTGTCGGTGCTGAACGCGACGAGGTCCGCGCCGGCGGCGATGGCCTCCGCCGGCCGGGGCTCATCGGACAGTTGGGGCCACGCGGGGCCGAGGTCCGCTTCGCTGGCGAGGAGGCCGGAGCCGATATCGACCAGAAGCGGAACGCCCGCCTCGGCCGCGACCGCGGCCAGCTCGCGATAGGTCGGCTCGTGGGTGAAGCCCAGCAGCGCAAAATTGGAGCGGTGGACCGATAACAATGCGGCGGTCTGGTCCGACAGCCGCGCGCGGTAGTCGCGGTCGTAGACCTTGTTGGTCGTCCCCACCTCGACCAGGGTCGCGCCCGACTCGGCCATCACGTCGGGGATCCGAAAGCCGCCCCCGATCTCCACCAGCTGACCCCGGGCGACGATCACTTCTCGTCCGCGGCACAGCGCAGCGAGCATCAGGAACACCGCGCCCGCGCAGTTGTTGAATACCAACGCCGCCTCGCAGCCCAACAGCTCCGCGAACAGGGTCGAGGTATGGTCATGACGGTTGCCGCGGTCACCGGTCGCGAGATCGATCTCCACCGAACAATAACCGGCGGCATCCAACATGGCTCGACGGGCCGCGTCAGCGAGGGGGGCTCGGCCAAGGTTGGTGTGAAGGACGACGCCGGTGGCGTTGATGACGCGGCGCAGGGAAGGTGTCTCTCGGCGACGGAGCTGCGCCTGCACCGCCGCCGACCCTACGCTTGCTGGCTTGCCGTGCTTGATTTCGGCCCTCGCGTGATCGAGGGCTTCGCGGATGGCGTCGGTGACCGCTGTTCGACCGTAGGAAGGCACCAACGCGGCTACCTCGGGGTCCCGCAGCAGGGCGTGGACCGCAGGTAGGCGCCTCAGTGCCCTGGCACTGTCTGGGCCATCCACGGGTCACGAGGATAGCACAGGGGCGCCTGTACGTTCGTCACCGTCACCGACGGTTCACGTCATTGATCCCGGCCGAAGTCGGATTTGTGGTGAATCGTATGATAGATGTGCGGGTTTTCGAGCGGTGGGCTCGGGGTTGATCTGGTCCGAATCAGGCTCCTGGCGGTCCTGGTCCCAGCTTGTCGGACAGGGCATCCCTGACGTGGGAAGACACGTACAGCGAGGTGTCCCCCCCGTTGGCGGCGATCTCTTTGACCAGCGAGCTCGAGACGTAGACGTGTTCCGCGCGGGTGAACAGGAATACGGTTTCGATCTCTGGCGCGAGGTCGCGGTTGGCCATGCCGAGCTGGAGTTCGTATTCGAAATCGGTGAGGACCCGAAGCCCGCGGATGATCACGCCCGCGTTCAGCTGTCGGCAGAAGTCGATCAACAGGCCCTGAAACGGTTGAACGTCGACGTGGTCGGCGCCGTCGACCGACACTTTCAGCAGGGCGACCCGTTCCTCGACGGTGAACAGGCCCGATCGCTTCTTGGCCGGATTGTACCCGATGGCCACCGTCACCCGGTCGAAGAGCTTGGCCGCACGTTCGATGATCGCGGTGTGCCCGAGGGTGACGGGGTCGAAACTTCCCGCGTACACCGCGTGCCGGTAATCCATTCCGAGCGCGACCTTCCCGCACTGCGAAATGGGTGTCAAAGCACAGCAACCAGAAAGGCCTTGGTCCCTTCGAGGAGTTCTGATAATCACCGACGCCCCATGGCGCTGTCCGAGCACAAAGATGTCGTCGCAGACCTGAGAACGCGCGTCGATTCGCTACGGAGCTATCTTTGACGTCCCTGGCCGACAAGCCCGCATCTCCGAGCTCGAGGCGCTGAGCGCCGAGCCCGGTTTTTGGGACGATCAGCAGCGCGCCCAGAAGCTCAACAAGGAACGAGTGGGTCTCGAGAAGCTCCTCGACGAGTTTCATCGCCACGAAAAAGCGGTCGAGGAAGCCGAGGTTCTGCTCGAGCTCGGGCTGGAGGCCGACGACCAATCGGTCGAAGGTGAGCTCCGGGAGCTCCTCGACGGAGCGCAGGGGGGCTTGTCCAAGCTCGAGCTGCGCCGAATGATGTCGGGTCCGCACGACTCGGCGAACGCCATCGTCGAGGTCCACGCGGGGGCCGGCGGCACCGACGCCCAGGACTGGGCGGAGATGCTGCTGCGCATGTACACCCGCTGGTGCGAGCGAGCGGGGTTCGCGGTCGAGGAGGCCGACGTGCAGCCGGGTGAAGAGGCAGGCCTCAAGGGGGCGACGTTCTTCTGTCGAGGTGAATACGCATACGGCTGGCTGCGGGCGGAAAACGGGGTCCACCGTCTGGTCCGAATCTCGCCCTTCGACGCCAACGCCCGCCGTCAGACGGCCTTCGCCGCCGTCCACGTCTTTCCCGAGCTCGACGACGAGGTCGAGATCGATATCGATTGGGAAAAGGACATCCGCGAGGACACCTTGCGCGCCAGCGGCGCCGGCGGCCAGCACGTCAACAAGACCGAGTCGGCGATCCGGCTGACCCACCTGGAGACCGGGATCGTCGTCAACTGTCAGTCGGAGCGCTCGCAACACAAGAACCGGGCCACCGCCCGCAAGATCATGAGCGCCCGGCTGTTCGAGTATCTCGAGGCCCAGCGCTCCGAGGAGCGCGCCAAGCTCGCCGGCGACAAGCTCAAGATCGAGTGGGGCAACCAGATCCGGTCGTACGTCCTTCAGCCGTATCGAATGGTGAAGGACCACCGGACCGGCACCGAGTCGTCGCAGGTCGACGCGGTTCTCGACGGGGGGCTCGACGCGTTCATGGAGTCGTACCTCCTCGGCACCGAGAACCCGAACCCCGACGAAGACGATAAGTCTTAGCGCGGCGGCGCTTCGGGGCGGACACCGACGGCCTTGAAGAAGGTGTACGCGAACGCGCCATCGGGCTCGGTGCACCGACGGAGGCCGGCGATGCCTTCGGCGAACGTGGCTCGGGTCACCCATCCCGCGTCGACGGCGGCGTCTTCGATGTCGGCGATCATCGCCGTGAACGTGCGATGGACGAACCCGTCGACGAGCCCGGGTCGGGTGGCGTCCGCATAGACCGTACGAGGCTCCACGTGAACGCTGCCCAGGCCCGCCGCCGCCAACAGCGGGAACAACCGGCGACCGATCATCGGCTCCCCTCGGGCCCGGCGCTGCAACCGAACCTGGCAGGCGATCGCCGCTCGAGACGCGCGGTTGTCGGGATGCATCAACACGGACCCATGGTCTCCTTCGATGGCGGTCAGGGTGCCGCCGGGCCGAAGAGTTCGGATGAGCTCGTCGAGGGCGGTGTCGGGTCGCGCGAGATGCTCGAGGACGAAGCAGACGAACACGTGATCGAAGGTGGCGTCGGGGAACGGGAGGGAACGCACGTCGGCCCGTATGAATCGCGCGTTGTTGAGGCCGGTGCATCGGTCGCGAGCGGTGGCCAGCGACGACTCGTTCACGTCGACGCAGGTAAAGGTGGCCTGCGGACTGCGCTCGGCGAGGAGGACCGTCTGGGCGCCGGCCCCACAGCCAGCCTCCAGTACGTGAGCGCCGGGGGGATACCGGGTATCGTGATGGAGGAGGTCGGCGAGGGTTCGCGCCTGGTCTTGCAGACGAGACAGCGCGACGGGGGCGTAGCCATGGACGTAATCGAGGCCGGTCTTGTTCACGCGGCGCCGAGGATGACGGGGTCCGGCGGCGCGATCTTGGACGAGATTTCAGGGCCTCGCGTTTGCCTTCGCAAAGCCGCCGGGCGTGAGGCCATACGCCCGGCGGAACGCGCGATTGAGGTGGCTTTGGTCGCAGAACCCGCACTCGTGGGCGGTGGCGGCGATCGGGGCGCCGGCCAGGATCCGACGGCGGGCGAGATCCAGCCGCTTCTGCATGAGGTACGCGTGAGGCGTGAGCCCCGTCAGCTTCGAGATCCCACGCAGCACCTGATAACGGCTCAAACCCGAGGCCGCGGCCAGGTCAGCGAGCGTCAAGGGAGCGGTGGGATCGTCGTGGATGAGCTCCAGCGCCCGCCAGACCCCCGGCGCGATGGCGACCGGAGTCCGGCGTCGCCGTCGAGGGCGCAACGTCACCGACAGAACCTCGAGCAAGGCTTCGTGAAGCGGCAGCGTGTCTTCGGACCGAACGCCAACGGTCGCCAGTCGATACAGCTGGGCGGTGGCGCGGGACGTCGATCCTCGCCGAATCACCGGCGCTCGAAACTCCATCCCGCCTTGCGGGGGCAGGTCCGGCTCCGCGGCTGTCCATCGCCAAAGAGCCGTCGGATCGAAGTACAGCATGTTCCACGATCTCGGCCGACGCCCGATGGGGGCCCCGTCGTGGACCTCGCCTGGATTCACGGTGATCACGTCTTGGGGTCTGGCCTCCACCGGTCCGACCCCGGAGTGGGACGCCTGAGCGCCGGCGATGATCACGCCGACGCCGAACTCGTCGTGGGTGTGGCGGGCGAATCGATGGCTGGATATCGCTTCTACCGCGCGGACGCCGGCGATGACCGTCCGTCGCAGATGAAACTCTGTCTTCGGCATGCGCCGACCACAAGGCTTCATCTCGTACTGCGTGTCCAGAGGGGAAGAGGTTCGGGCGGCCGCCAGGTGGGGGCGCGCCCGAACCCTTTTGGGAGGGGCTACTGGGGAGAGACGAGGTCGGGACAGAGGAGGGTGCCGTCCTCGATGTCGAAGGGCACCGTGTCCTCATCGAGCGACTCGAGGAACGCGATCAGGGCCTCCCGTTGGCTGGCGTTGGGGGCGAAGTTCGGGTTGCCGGCTCGGGTGTGGGCCTCGAACCGCGCGTCGAACAGGTCCTCCAGGTCGGCCGCGGAGCCGTTGTGCATGAACGGAGCGCCGATTACCCCGCCCAGCAACGACGGCGGGTTGAAGCCGTTTTGACCCTGGGCCGGCCCGTTGTTGGCCCGCAGCTCGGCCGCGCCGCCCTCGGTACCGAACGTGCCGACCCGCCGCAGGTTGCAGGCCATGCGCCGGAACGCCGGCGCGCCGCCGTCCGAGTCGTCGCCGGCGATCAGCGTGTCGTCCACGTTGACGTCCAGCGGGAGGCCGACCAGAGTCAAGGTCTTCTCGACGTTGAACAGGCGGTTGGCCTCGAACTCGCGGTTGGGCGGCAAGTCGCCGGAGAACTGCTCGGGGGTGTAGAACGTCCGGCTGATCGTCCACTTCGGCCCCGCGTGGCACTTGGCGCACCCACCGTCGTCGAACAGCGCCCGACCTTGGGCGACCAGCGATGCCTCGGGGTCGCGGCCGTTGGGGCTTCGAATCGTCTGAATGTACCGATCGATCTGCTGCCAGTCCGGGCAGGTGTTGGCATTGCTGCAGATGTCCGGGTTGGCGATGACGAAGTTGAGCGACCCGTTGAGCGCCTGGTGGTTCTCGGTCTCCCCGTTTTCGACCACGATGTTCGAGAACGGCGGCACGCCGGGGCCGCTGTTGATGGGGCCCTCGCCGTTTTGGATGGCTCCCGCGCCGCCGGAGACCCCGCGGGTGTTGTTCTCGAAGTCCGCGGACTCATCGAAGATGGCGGTCCAGTTCAGGGCTCGCATGTCGTTGCTGTCGTTGCTCGCGAACTGCCCGTCGAGGGCGATCGTCTGACGCGGGCCAGCGGCGAAGCTCCAGGTGATGTTGTCGGTCAGGCCCATGGGGTGACACCCTTGGCAGCTGCCCCAACCCTCAGCCGACCAGATGGCCACGCTGGTGTTGAAGAAGCGCTTGCCGTTCCAGATGTCGAACGCGTCGGTGCCTTCGGAGGGGACGGTCGTCGACTCCACGGTCTTCACCTGCTCCTGGTCGCGGAACGACAGGACCGACAGGTTGCGGCTGATGAGGTTGGCGGTGAACGCGGCGGTGTCCGAGACGACGTGCCGGATCTGGATCCCGAGCGGGTTCTGGCCGACGGGGATGTTCAGCGCCTGGGGGGCGCCGATGGAGAAGGAGTCGTCTGCCTTCCACTCCACCCGCAGCACCATGTTGCTCGCGGCGGAGGTCACGTACCCGACGTTGATGTCCGGGTTGTTCACGAACGCGATGCTGTTGGGGACGTTCATGAAGAATCGGCCCTCGCCCTGCGGCGCGATGAACGAGTTGAGGTTGTGCGACAGGTCCGGTCGGAACTGTTCGGTGGCCATGCTGATGACCGCGATCACCGCCTGCACGTTCAGGTTGAAGTTCACGGGGCCCGCCGGCGACGCGGCGACCGAGGTCACGTACGCGTACGTTCGACCGAAGGCGGTGTGAATGGTGACGCTGTTGAGCTGATTCTGAATGCAGCCGCTGCCGACGGGCTCGCCGTCGATGTTGGCGGTGAAGCAATCCTCGATCGGCGGAAGCAGAGACTCGCGGGGCGCACCGCCCGCCACATCCAGGAAGAACACGCGACCGTTTCGGCCGCCGTCGACGGCTTCGCTGACTTCGCCGGGGATCTTTCGGGCGAAGAAGTCGGTGACCACCACCTTCTCGTCCCCGTCTTCGTCGTCGCCGTCGTTGGAGATGGCGATGGCGAACGGGTGACCGGGCAGGGAGATGGTGCGCTCGATCTGGAAGGTCGAGGTGTCGAGGACGGTGACCGTGCCCAACGTCCAGTTGGTGACCCACAGCTCGGCCCCCGACGGGGTCAGCGCGATGCCCATGACCTCACCGCCGAAGACCCGCTCGTCGACGATCTGCGGGGACAAGGTGGCGATGTTGATGATCTTGGAGACGGATCCCGTGGCTCGGTTGGCGACGAACGCGGTGTTCTGGTCGGGGTGAATGACCACCGCGACCGGTTCGCTGTTCGTCGTCTGGTTCGAGCTGGAGATCCGCGCGAACCTCGACTCCTGGCCCTCGGCGGCGTTGAAGAACGATACCGAGCCCTCGTCGGAGTTCACCATGATGACCACCCCGTCGTCCTTGGTGATGTCCACCGCCGTCGTTCGGCTGGGCCGGGCGAGGATGTCGGCGGGAGGCGGCGCGATCTCGGCCTGACACTGGCAGATCGCGTTGCAGAACTGGCCTTCGTCGCAGCCGTTGTTGGGGCCGGTGCCCTCACAGAGTGGAGCGTCCGCGACGCAGACCGGCCCCGGGTTGTCGTTCCCGTTTCCGTTGTTGTTTCCGTTGTTGTTGTTGTCGTTTCCGGCGTTGTTGTTGTTCTGGCCGGGGTCGTTGTCGTCCCCGCCTCCGTAACTATCTGAGCAGGCCGCCGCCAAAGCGACGACTGCCGCCAACGTACACAGCGTGTTCCAGCGCATGAGTCCTCCTGAGTGAGCCCGGCGGTGATTCGCGTCGGGAAGCATGGCAGTCAGGTGACCCCTCGAGCGGCGTTGCTCCAGGCCATAGTGGCAATGGCGGCCATAGCCAAAGACGGTCGTCGGTGGCGCCAATGGCCGCCATACGCAGAATCGATGCTACAAGGCCGGACTGCGAAGACGTTCGCGCGACAGTGCGGTTCGAGAGGCGAGATCAGAACCGGCGCTCACCAACATGGGTGCCGACCGGCGAGTGACGAACGTTGCGACCGACTTCGGCGATGGCGCCTCTTGCCCAGGAACACGGGGGACTTCGCCGTCGTCGACGCAAGGGCCGAATGTAGCCCTCGCCCAGGGCTCGCTCTTGCCCGCGAGGACCCTTAGGGAGCAAACTAGGAAACTCGGCGGTTCAAGTAGATAAGTCGTGGATGCCCCATCGAAAGACCTGATCTCTGTCCGCGGACCGGCCGCGGTCCAGGGCCTCGAGCAGCCCGGCCGTTGGAGTGCCTACGGCGCGGCCCTCGGCGTCTCAGCGACGGCGATGGTGGCGGCCGTGCCCGCGGTTGCGTCAGGCTCCGGGGTCCTCGCCGCGATGACCCTCTCGGGGATGGGGACGGCGGCCGTTGTAGGGGCTTACCTGGGTAAACGCTGGCATCGGCTGGTTCGCCGCGAGCGCGGTACGACGACCATCGGTCGGTGGCTGCTGCGTTTCGCCGGTCACGGCGCGGTTTGGGGCGCCGCCGCGGCGTGGGGGGCGATCGTGCCGGCCGCGATCGCGGGCGCGGTGGCCGGCGCCCCGCTCGGGGGCCTGGCGATGGCCCTCGTGGCCTCGGGGGCCATCGCTGGCGCTGCCGGCGCGGTCGTGACGGGGACGGTCGGCGTGAGCCATGTCGTCGCGCTCACCCGAGGTGACCAGCCCTGGAAGTCGCTGGCCCTGGCGTTGGTGCTCGGGCCCAGCGCGCTCATTGGGGTGTTCATGTTCCTGGTCATGGCGGCCCGAATCCTCGGCGTCACGTGACGCCAGACCGCGGATCGCATCGGTATTTCGGCCTTTCTTGGCCGGTCAGTCGATGCCGAGGGCGGTGGCGATGAACGCCGTTTGCCGGCGCCGGGCCTCGGCGCCGAGCGCCAGCTTCAGCATCATATCGAAACCATGGATTCCACCGGGGTACACCGCGAGCTCGGCGGAGCAACCGGCGGCAGTCCAGCGGGCGGCCATCATCAATGAATCATCCAGCAGGGGGTCTAGGGTTCCCACGGTAAACAATGCTGGCGGCATACCCTCAAGGTCCGCGAACAGCGGGGAGATGTCGGGGCTTCGGCGGCGCTCGGGGCCGAAATCGTCGGGGGGAAGAAATCGGTCGCCAAACCACTCGATGATCGGGGTGCTGAGGATCAGCCGCCGGTCCCCCCACCGACGGGACGACGGGGTCCCCGTGAGGTCGAAAGCCCCGTAGACGAGGCTGGCGCCGGCGAACCCGGTCGTGCCCTCCGCCGACGTGTTTCGCAGGCGGGTGAGAGTCAGCGCAGATAGATGGGCCCCCGCGCTTTCGCCGCCGATGACCCGGCGTTCCGTGGCCAGGTCCTCGGCGCCCGGGCCGAGCAGCCATCGCGCAGCGGTTTCGCAGTCGTCGGGTGCGGCCGGGAACGGATGCTCGGGGGCGAGCCGGTACTCGACGCTGAGGACTGCGATGCCCAGCGTGTCGGCGAGCGGCTGGAGAACCGCGTCCTGGAGGTCGGCGGCGCCCAGGCACCACCCACCGCCGTGGATGTGTAGATAAACGCCGGCCAGCGGACCCCCGCGATCGGGCAAGAACTGTCGTATGGGCACCGAACGACCGTCGTACGAGATCACCCGATCGATGGCATGGGTCGACCGGGGACTGTGGACATCGAACGGGCTTCGGCCCTCCCGTCGCAGGGCGCGGGTCTTCTCCACGCCCATCTCCATGACCGTCGGGGCCTCGGCCAGCGCGGCCTCGAGCTTGGCGTTGAACTCGGCCGTTTCGGGCGCGATCGCGCCGGGATCAAACCAACGGGAATCGACGGTCAACGCGGTCATGCCCAGCAGTATGACCCGGCCCTCTCGTCGGGCCAACGCTGCAGACCTGGAAGCGAAATCTGTGGCCGGGTCCGCCGGCGTGTGGTAGCGCCGAGCCGCGGGCGCTCGCTCGATGATCTCATGCTCAGCACCAACCTCAAGACGAGCCTGAACCCCTTTCAGCGGCCGGTGGAGCCCGGCGCGCCGCCTCAGCTCTCGTTCGAGCTGCCGGGCATCGGCCACATGGCCGAGTGGGTGCGCAACCCGTTCGCGCTGCTGCAGCGGGCGCAGCGCGCGGGGACGGGAGAGGTCGTCGAATTCAATCTGCTGGGAACGGGCATGGTGCTGTTGACCGGACCGCGCGCCCACGAAGCGTTCTTTCGGGCGCCCGACGATCAGCTGTGTCGCCGTGAGGCTTACAAGCTGATGACCAAGATCTTCGGAGAAGGGGTGGTCTTCGATGCGCCCGGGGATCGGCTCGGACAGCAGCTGGGCATGGTCATGAAGTTCCTGCGTGACCACCGCATGCGCGGCTACCCGCCGATCATCGAGGACGAGACCGGGGCGCAGCTGGCGAGTTGGGACAGCTCGGGGGAGCTGGATCTGCTGCACGTCATGCAGGACCTCACCCTGTACGGGTCGAGTCGCTGCCTGATCGGCCCCGAGTTCCGCAACGGGATGGATGACGAGTTTCGCGTCCTCTACGAGCACCTCGAAAAGGGGGTGAATCCGATCGCTTACTTTCAGCCGGATCTGCCCCTGCCGTCGTTCAAACGGCGAGATGCGGCGCGGGTCCGGCTCGTGGAGCGGGTCAGCGCCATCCTCGATCGTCGCCACCGCACGGGCGACCGACCCGATGACGGCCTTCAGGCCCTGCTCGAGGCCACCTACGTCGACGGCGCGCAGCTGAGCGCCCACGAGATCACCGGTCTGCTCATCGCGATCATGATGGCCGGTCATCACACCAGCGCGGGGACGGGAACGTGGGCGATCGTCGAACTCCTCCGCACGCCGCCCCTCATGGCCCGCGCCCAGGCCGAGATCGACGAAGTGTGGCCCGACGACACCCCGCTGACCTACGATCGTCTCCGTCAACTCCGCTTTCTATCCAACGTTCTGAAAGAAGTGTTGCGGCTGCATCCCCCGCTGATTTTCTTGCTCCGCAAGGTTCTGCGGTCGTTCACTTACGGTGGCTTTACGATCCCCGCCGGCAAGATGGTGTGTGCGGCGCCGGTCGTCGCTCATCGGATGGAGTCGGTGTTCACTCGCGCCAACGCGTTTGACCCCGACCGCTTCGATCGGGGGGAAGCCGATGACCCGTTCGCGTGGATTCCGTTCGGGGGCGGCAAGAACAAGTGTACCGGCAATGCCTTCGGGCTGCTTCAGCTCAAGGCGATCCTCGCCATCTTGCTCAAGCGCCGGGACTTCATGCTCGTCGAAGCCCCGGACAGCTACCGCGATAACTACAACGCGGCGACGGTGATGCCCCACGGGCCGGTCCGCATCTGGCAGCGCCGCCGTCTGCGGCCTCGCGCGGTCGGACGCCGGCGGGCGGCGACGGTCCCGTCTTCCCCGGCCGTTCGCCGGCTGGATCCGACCCGATCGGTGACCATCGAGCTGGACCTGGGGCTCTGTCAGGGCCACTCGGTGTGCGTGAGCGAGGCGCCAGACATCTTTCGAATCTCGAGCCGGGGCGACGTCGAGCTCCTGCAGGCGAGCCCGTCGCCCCAACGTTACGAGGCCCTGATCAAGGCCGCGGAACACTGCCCGAACCAGGTGATTACGTTGGCCCAGTCTTAAGTAGAGGAGGAAGGATTCCATGGCATCGATGACCGAAACGGCCGCGCCCACCACCGGCTGGCCCCGCGAGGAGCTCGAAGAGATGGTGCGGCGATGGCTCGCGGCCAACCAGGCGAGCGAGAACAGCCGTGACTGGAACCACCTCGCGCCGTTCTACACCGACGACGCGGTCTATCTGTGGACCGTCGGTCCCGGCGAAGAGTTTGTCGCCGAGGGCAAGGAGCAGATCGCCCAGTGGGCGGTCGGCGAGCAAATGGCCGGCTTCGAAGGGTGGACGTATCCCTATCAACAGGTCCTGATCGACGAGAAGAAGGGCGAGGTCGTCGGCTTCTGGAAGCAGGTGTCACCGTACAAGCGTAAGAACGGAACGGTGATCGAAGTCGACGGCATCGGCGGGTCGTGGTTTCGCTACGCCGGCGACTACAAGTGGTCGTGGCAGCGGGACTTCTTCGATCTTTTGAGCGTGTTCGCCGCGTTCAGCGAGATCGCCGGACAGGGCAATCTCAGCCCCGAGGTCAAAAAGAAGCTGCACGATAAGGCCCGCGGCAAGCTGTTGGTCGGTCATCAGCGCCTGCGGCCGCCGGCGTCGATGGGCGAGCGCCTGAAGGCGGGGTTGAGCATGGCCCGCATCGTCCTTCTCGGCCGGTAGGTTGGTGACGATGTAGCTCCGGGACCGCGAGGCGGTGCGGGTGGCGACCGCATCGCGTCCGAGGACGGTCACTCCATGTCGGTGGGCAGGATGACCTTCTCGACGACGTGAATCACGCCGTTCGTACCCATCACGTCCGCGACGACGACCTTGGCCCCGCCGACCATCACCGACCCGTCATCGGTGTTGATGCCGAGGGTAGTGCCGGCCATGGTCGCGGCTTCGCTGAGGCCTGCGATGTCCTCCGCGGTGACTTTGCCGGTGACCACGTGGTGCTTCAGGATCGTGGTCAGCTTCTCTTTGCCCTCGGGCTTCAGGAGCGACTCGACCGTGCCCTCGGGAAGGGCCGCAAACGCGTCATCGGTCGGCGCGAAGACGGTGAACGGACCTTCGGTCGAGAGCGCCTCGGTGAGGCCGGCGGCGTTGATCGCCGTAACGAGGGTATTGAAGCGGCCGTCCTTGGCCGCGACGTCGACGACGGTGCCCGGCTTGGCCCCCGACGGCGTCCCGGTACCCGACATGGAAGCGCAGGCCGCGAGGCCCGTGAGGCAGACGGTAAGCAAGATACGTTTCATCGATGAACCTCCGTGATTTGGGGGCCTCTTCGGGCCCGCGCCCGCCCAATAAACGACGCTGCGGACGCTGACTCGGAAAAAGCGACGTCGCCCCAGGGGTGCGCAACAACGTAGGCTGTGACTGGCCTATAACCCGGGTATGCGCTGGTGCTCGGTCATGTCGCACGGAACGACGCCGGAGGCGGCGTCGGCGGAGGTCGCTCAGATGCTGCAGGGCCGGCTCGGTCAAGACCGGCCGGACGTCATCTGGCTCTTCGTTTCCTCCGCTTTCGCCGGCGCCTACGACCCGATCCACAGTATTCTTAAGGATGTCTTCCCCGCCGCGACGGTGATCGGGTGCAGCGGTGGTGGCGTGCTCGCGGACGGGGCCGAGGTCGAGCATCGAGAGCCGGCGATCGGGGCGATGGCCGCCGTGCTACCGGGCGTTACGGTCGCGGTCCGACACCTCGAGACCTCGGCGTTTCCGCCGGACGATGCGGCCGAAGCTTGGCGACGGCTGGTCGGCGTCGAGGCCGACCCCACGCGAGCGTTCATCCTGTTGCCGGATCCGTTCACGTGCGACGTGGAGCGGCTGATGAACGGCCTCGACCTCGCCTATCCCGATGCGCCCAAGATCGGCGGCCTGGTCAGCGGCGGTCAGCACCCCGGCGAGCACGCGCTGTTCGACGGCGAAGGGCGGCGAAACCAAGGCGCAGTGCTCGTGGCCCTACAGGGCGATCTGTCGGTGGGGACGGTCGTCGCCCAGGGCTGCCGTCCGGTCGGCGACCCGATGCTGGTCACCCGATGCCAGGACAACGTGGTCCTCGAGCTCAACCAAAAGCGTCCCGCCGACGTTCTGCAAGGGCTGGCGGAGACCCTTCCTCCGGCCGTCTTTTCTCGCCACGGCTTCTTCTTGGGGATCGAGATGCGTGACCAGCGAGAGTATCACCCCGGCGATTTCCTCGTTCGTAACCTCCTCGGGGTCGACCGGGCCACCGGTGGGCTGGTGGTGGGGGCGGCCATCCAGCCCTATCAGGCGGTGCAGTTCCATGTCTTCGATCGGGAAGCGGCGGCGATGGATCTGGCCTCCCAGCTCGAGCGGCAGGCTTCCGATCACGGTCCGGCGGCGGGGGCGCTGCTGTTTTCGTGCTTGGGTCGCGGTCGAGGCTTGTTTCAAGCGCCGGACCACGACTCGGGGCAGGTTCGACAGTATCTCGACGACCCTGCGCTGGCCGGCTTCTTCTGCAACGGGGAGATCGGGCCGGTGGGCGGTCGAACTTTCCTCCACGGCTACACGAGCGCGATCGCGGTCATCCGGCCCCGATGACCGGTGTCGCGGTCATTCGGCCCTACGATCGGAACCGACGACCACGACCCACGGACTTGAGGTAGGTTTCGGGGGCCATGCAATACCTCCACACGATGATTCGGGTTCGGGACCTCGAAGCGGCGGTGGCCTTCTTCGGACACCTGGGCCTGGTCGAGACCCGCCGCAAGGACGTTCCTCAAGGACGCTTCACCTTGGTTTTCCTCGCCACCTCGCCTGGGCAGCCCGAAGTGGAGCTGACCCACAACTGGGACCAGGAAGAGCCATACTCGGTCGGACGCAATTTCGGTCACCTGGCGTACGCCGTCGACGATATCTACGCGGTTTGCGAGCGGCTCCAAGACGCGGGCATCACCATCAACCGACCGCCGCGGGATGGGCGGATGGCCTTCGTCCGATCGCCAGACCAGATCTCCGTGGAGCTGCTGCAAAAGGGTGGGGCGTTGCCGCCGAAGGAGCCCTGGGCTTCGATGCCCAATACCGGCGAGTGGTAGCCCCGACGAGTCCCTGCCACCGGCGTTGACACCCTTGCACCCCCTCCGTCTGATGTCCGCATGATTCGCGCCCTGAAGTGGCTGCTCGGGATTCTGGTTGGCCTCGCGGTGGTGTTGGCCGTGGCGTACTTTGGGGCGAAGGCGATCTGGGCGGATACCGACCCGCCGCCGGAGTACGCGACCGGCCGCCGGACGGTGGCCCCGGTTCGCACGTCGACGACCATGGCCGTCGCCGCCAACCCCCACGCGGCCCGGGCGGGGCACGAAGTGCTCACCGCCGGCGGAAGCGCGGTCGACGCCGCGGTCGCGATGCAGGCGGTGTTGACGGTGGTCGAGCCTCAGTCATCGGGGATCGGCGGCGGCGCGTTCATGCTGTACTACGACGCCGGTGAACGGGCGATGACCGCGTTCGACGGTCGGGAGACCGCCCCCGCGGCGGCGACCTCCGAGCTGTTTCTCCACCCCGATGCGAGCCCGTTCAACTTCGTGGAGGCGGTGGTCGGCGGTCGATCCGTCGGCGTACCGGGGGTGATGCGGATGCTGGAGGCCGCGCACAAGGCCCACGGCCGCCTGCGATGGGCAGAGCTGTTCGAGCCGGCGATCCGGTTGTGTGAGGAGGGCTTCGAGGTCAGCCCTCGCCTCCACAGCCTGCTGCGATTCGATCCGTTGTTCCGGACTCAGCCCGTGGCGCGAGCGCACTTCTACCAGGCCGATGGGCGGGCGCTCCCGGTGGGTCACGTCCTGAAGAATCCGAAGCTGGCTCGGGTTCTTCGGGCCATGGCCGAACGGGGCGCCGACGTCCTCCATGGCGGCGAGCTCGCCGAGGCGATCGTGCAGACGGTGCGGTCGGCGCGGCGACCATCGATGACCGTCGCGGCCGCGAACCTGACCATGATTCAGAGCATGGGGGCGCCGTACGGTACGGGTTTCGAGGCGAGTGTCGAAAACGCGGGCGCCATGACCCTCGAGGACCTTCGTGGGTATCGGCCCAAGCTGCGGGACCCGGTGTGCGTCGACTATCGTCAGTGGCAGGTGTGCGGGTTCGGGCCGCCGACGTCAGGGGGCATCACGACCCTTCAGATCATTAAGATGCTCGAGCCCTTCGACCTTCCCGCGCTGTCCCCGCGGTCGGCGATGTACGCCCACCTGTTCGCGGAGGCGAGCAAGCTCGCTTTCGCAGACCGGGCCCGGTTCATCGGGGATCCCGATTTCGTCGACGTGCCGACGTCGGGGTTGCTGAGCG